>NZ_CP107871.1:5674285-5974642 GCF_041432505.1 Streptomyces virginiae | reverse complement strand
TTCGGCCACTCGGTGTTGCCGATCATGACCGCGATCGGCGAACCCTGGGACAACCCGTGACGGACACCGCCGAGGAAGGTGATCTCGTCCTGCTCGAACTTCATCCGGGCACCGCGGCCGTAGCCGAGCCGGCGCCGGGCCAAGTGGTCGGCCACCAGCTCGGTGGTGACGGGGACGCCGGCGGGAAGGCCCTCCAACGTCGCCACCAGTGCCGGTCCGTGGGACTCCCCGGCGGTCAGCCAACGCAACCTGCTCAGCACTTTCTCACTTCTCCTTGTCGGGGGATCTCAGACCACGGTCTTCTTGTCGAGCACCATGTCGTGGCCGACGACGAAGGACGCCTCGTCGGAGCAGAGCCACACGACCGTCTCGGCCACCTCCTCGGCGGTCGCCCCGTCGGCGTGGTCCGTCCCCGCCTCGTGCGCCGGGCCGGGGCTGATCGCGTTGATCCGGATGCCCTTGCCGATGTACTCGTGCGCGGCGGTGCGGGTCAGGGCGCTCAGTGCCGCCTTCGACGCCGCGTAGGCGCTCATGCCCACCAGCCGGCCGCTGTTCGCCATGTTGCAGGCGGTGTTCACGATCACTCCGCGCCCGTGGGACTCCATGTGCGCGAGCTCGTGCTTCATCGCCATGAAGACCCCGGTGAGGTTGGCGGCGAGGGTGTCAGCCCACACGTCCTCGGCGATGTCGGCGACGTTGCTGTTCGGCCCGGTGACGGTCGCGTTGTTGAAGGCGATGTCCAGCGCGCCGAACCGCTCCACGGCCGCGTCCACCATGCGCGCGGCGGCGGCCGAGCCGCCCCGCGTCAGGTCCGCCACGACGCTGTGGGCCTCGCCTCCGGCGTCGCGGATCAGCTTCAGCGTGCCCGCCAGTTCCTCCGGGTCGGGCCCGGCCACCAGGACGCGTGCGCCCTCCCGGGCGAAGGCGACGGCCGCCGCCCGGCAGATGCCGTCGCCGGCTCCCGCGACCAGGGCCACCCTTCCGGCGAATCGTGCTGACATGGATCGCGCTCCTCTTTCTCTACTGATCTCGGTGAAGGGTGTCGAGCAGTTCATCGGCCCAGGCGGTGCTGTAGGCGTCCAGGCGCGGGAGGCCGCCCTCGTAGGGGGATCCGGTCCAGGTGAAGGTGGCGCCGGGGTTGTGCGAGGCGTAGCCGCCGGCCGCGAAGAAGTGCGGGCTGCCCTGGATCTGCGGGCCCTCGGCCGTGCCCCACTGCTCGTAGACCTCGGCCCGGCCGCCGCCCCTGGCCAGCGCGGCGGCCAGGGCCTTCGCGTCGACGTGCGCGCACCTCTCGGCGACGTCGAGGATCACCGCGTGGACGCTGATGCACCTGCTGTCGGCGTAGAAGGCCTTGCGCAGGGCGCTGTCCAGCTCGTCGCTGCCGCGCAGTCCGCCGATCGCGGGGTCCTTGGCGGCCTGGACCGCCTCCAGCGCGGGCAGCGTGGTCACGGGGTAGGTGTGCGCCGGGCCGTTCCACAGCCGCCAGCCGAGCTCGGGCCGGTGGGCGGCGATCGCCTGGACCTCCGGGTCCACGATGAACTTGGGGGTGGGTTCCCGGTTGAACAGCTCCAGCGGGAAGGCCCGGTGGTCGACGGCCAGTGCGACCTGTCGCCGCTCGGCGGCGGCGTGCAGGGTGTGCAGGGCGAGACTCGCCCAGGGGCAGCCGATGTCCGACCAGACGGTCACCGTCGGGGCGGTGGTGTCGTTCACCATGTCCGTTCCTTCACGTCCTTCACGTCCTTCACGTCCTTGACGGCCTTCGGGTTCTTCACGGGTACCGCTTCCCGCGTACGAGGGACGGGCCCGGCCGCCGCACGGCGGCCGGGCGCGCGCAGGTCAGAGCTCGACGCGGACGTCGTACGCGCGGACCCAGGTGTCGAACTCGATCAGGCGCTCCAGGACGGCGCGGGCACTCCACGGGCCGCCGACCCCGTAGGAGCCCTCGGGCACGTCGAGCAGCTTGCGGATGTCGGCCTCCGAGACGAGCCGCAGCACCGGGGCGCCTTCGACGAGAAGGGCCTCGACCTGCTCGCGCAGGGCCAGTTCGTACCTGCGGTCCTGGGTGGAGGGGTACGGGTTCTTCTTGCGGTCGAGGACCGAGTCCGGCAGCAGGCCGCGCATGGAGGCGCGCAGCAGGCTCTTCTCCCGGCCGTCGAAGGTCTTCATCGCCCAGGGGGTGTTGTAGACGTACTCGACGAGGCGGTGGTCGGTGAACGGGACGCGCACCTCCAGGCTGACCGCCATGCTGATCCGGTCCTTGCGGTCCAGCAGGAAGTTCTCCCAGCGGGTCAGGTTGAGGTACGTGACCTCGCGCATCCGCTCTTCGAGGCCGCTCTCGCCGTCCAGGCGGGGCACCTCGTCCAGGGCTTCGGCGTAGCGTCCCTTGACGTACTCGGTGAGGCCGAGCTTGTCCCACAGGCCGACCGTCCTGAGGGCGCCGATGCCACCGGCCTTCTCGAAGGGGTGGTGCCAGGGGAAGCTGTTCGACTCGACGGCCTCCTTGTCGTGGAACCAGGTGTAGCCGCCGAAGAGTTCGTCCGCCGCCTCGCCGGACAGCGCGACGGTCATCTGCTCCTTGAGCGCCCGGCACAGGACGAGGAGCGAGTACTCCATGTCGCCGGTGGAGACCGGCAGGTCCTGGGCGCGCAGGACGGTGCCGCGCACCTCGGGGTCGAGGATGTCCTCGTTGTCGAGTTCGACGATGATGTGCTCCGCGCCGACCCGCTCGGCGACCTCGACGGCGAACGGGGTGTCCGGGTCGGCCCACTGGACGTTGGCCTCGAAGCGCTCGTCGTGGCCGACGAAGTCCACGGAGAAGGCCCGGATGGGCTGCTCGACGCCCTGCTTGGTGAGGGCCTTGGCGGCGAGGGCGGTCACCGCGCTGGAGTCCAGGCCGCCCGAGAGCAGGGTGCCGACGGTGACGTCGGCGACGAGCTGGCGCTCGACGATGTCCTCCAGCAGCTCGCGGACGGTGGCGATCGTGGTGTCGAGGTCGTCGGTGTGCGGCTGGGCCGTCAGCTCCCAGTACTTCTCCTCGCTGCGGCCCTCGCGGGTGAAGCGGACGATCGTGGCTGGCTTGACCTCGTACATGCCCTGGTAGACGGCGTGCCCGGGGGTCTTGACGATGCTGAAGATCTCCTTGAGGCCCTCGGCGTCGACGACCGCCTCGGCCTCGTCGTGGGCCAGGATCGCCTTGGGCTCGGAGCCGAAGAGCACACCGGCGGTGGTGGGGTAGTAGTAGAGCGGCTTGACGCCCATCCGGTCGCGGATGAGGAGGAGTTCCTCGGTGCGCGGGTCCCAGATGGCGAAGGCGTAGATGCCGTTGAGGCGATCGGCGAAGCCGGCGCCCCACTCGACGTAGGCGCGCAGCACGACCTCGGTGTCGCTGGTGGTGCGGAACTCGTGGCCCAGGCCGCGGAGTTCTTCACGCAGCTCCTGGAAGTTGTACACCTCGCCGGTGTACGTGATCACCGGCTGCGTGGGGTCGTCCGCGTCGGCGACCATGGGCTGCTTTCCGCCCTCGAGGTCGATGATCGCCAGGCGACGGTGGCCGAGGATCGCGTGGGTCGAGGTCCACAGCCCACCCGCGTCCGGGCCGCGGCACTCCATGGTGCCCGTCATGGCCGACGCGGTCTCGGTGTGCGCCGTCAGATCGCGCTCGAAGTCAACCCATCCGGCAAGGCCGCACATAGGTGATCGGTTCCTCTCGATTCAGGGGGGCCGGGCCGGGTGTCCTCGGCCGACTGCGACGAATGTGCCGGGCGGCCCGAAGGCCGGTCCATCGGGGCCGGTTCACTTCGTCAGGTGACCGGGACTTCTTCAGGTCGGGGCACCTGACGAAGTGGTGCGGCCGGCGTTGCCGGGGCCGGGGCGGGGCCGCACATTCCGATCATGACCAGAACTTCCCTCGACACCGGTCCACGGACCGAAGGACCCCCCGTACGCGCGCGCAGGCGGATGCCGCGCCTCCTGGAGGTCGCCCTTTACGAGTTCGCGCTGTCCACCGCCATGCTGTTCACCGTGGTCACGGCCGTCCGTTGGATGGCGGGACCCGGCACGCCCTTCGCGGCGCTCTTCCCGACGCCGACCACCCAACTCGTGGCCATGGGGCTGCTGGTCGGCGTGATCGTCGCGCTCGTACTCGGGCCGTCCATGCGCCGGGAGACCGCCGGGCACCTGAACCCGGCCGTCAGCATCGGGCTGTGGCTGCTGCGGGTCCTGCCCGCCCGGGTGGTGGCGCCGTTCGTCGTGGCGCAGCTGGCCGGCTCGGTGGCCGGCGTGGCTCTGGCGCGCCTGGCGTGGGGGGAGGCCGCCGCACGGGTCGGGCACGCCGCGCTGCGGCCGGCCGCCGACTGGAGCATCGGGGCGGTGTTCGCCGCGGAGGCCGCCGCCATGGCCGTGATCATGCTGATCACGGCCTTCGCCGGGACGCGCCCGCATCTGCTGAAGTACCTGCCCGCGGTGGTGGGGGCCTGTGTCGCCGCCGTGATCGTCTTCCTCGGGCCGCTCTCGGGCGGGGGCGCCAATCCGGCGCGCCAGTTCGGCCCCGCGCTGGTCTCCGGCACGACCGGGCTGCTGTGGGTCTACGTACTGGCCCCGGTCGCGGGCTCGTTGTTCGCGGCCCTGGTGGCCGGGCTGCTGAAGTGGCGGGCTCCGGCGCGGTAGGGGTGACGTCCGGATCCTGCCGAACGCGCGCGGGGGCGGCATCCGGCCCGACGGGCCCGATGCCGCCCCCGCGGCGTCGCCGGGCGGGAGGGGTGTCAGAGCCTTCCCGGCCGGGAGGCGATGGCGACCTTGCCGACCTGCAGCTTCACGCCCTGCCCCCACAGCCGGTTGTCGGGCCGGCTCGCGTCGTCGAGGAACCGCTCGGGGCGTGGGGCGCCGCGGGCCGGGTCGTAGTAGTAGTCGGGTCGGTCGCTGAGCCTGACCAGGCCGCGGCCGTCGGGGCCCGCCGCGTCGAGCAACGTGAACATGCCGATGCCGCAGGACAGCTGGCGCGGCGAGACGGTCTCCTCGGTCCCGCCGTGGTCGAGGATCAGGTGGCTCCGGTCGGCCGGGACGTGGCCGAGGTCGTCGACGGCGAGGACCTCGCGACCGTCGACCTTCCAGACGGCCTTGCCCGCCGCCCTGTCGAAGGCGATGGCCAGGTCGTGTCGGCGGCCGGGGTCCCGGGTGGCGACCGGGAGGGCGTAGGAGAACGCCGCGTAGGTGGAGCCGGGCGTGGGGAGCCGCTCGTAGAAGGCGTGGACGCGCTCGTCGGTGACGAAGAAGTCGAAGACCAGGTTCGTCTCGAAGTCGATGACGGACATGGCCCCGGCGCCGAGCCTCAGGTCGTCCCGGGCGTCGGTGACCGCCGTGCCGAAGGGATGGCGGTCGGCGCCGGTGGTGCGCGAGGAGAGCTGGGTGCGGCAGGTCAGCACCTGGCCGGGGACCGCGTCGAAGCCGGTGACGCCGGTGGAGGCCCGGTGGTTGGCGACGGCGTACCACTTGAGGTGGTCCCCGTCGCCGATACCGCCCGCCGACTCCTGGCCGCCGGTGAAGGCGAAGGCGGGTCGGCCGGTGGCCGGGTCGGTGCCGGTGGGTACGACCGTCAGGCCGCTCGCCGAGGTCGTCGGCCGGCCGTCACCGTGGGGCAGTGCGCCGGTCGGGCTCAGGGACCACTTGGCGTTCTCGCCGGTGTGGGAGAAGCCCGCGCGGAAGTCGTCCCAGACGATGTCGTAGCCGCCCGCGACGGCCGGTCCTTCGGCCGCGCTCGCCGGCACGGTCACCGCCGTGAGGGCCGCGACGAGTGCGATCGCGTACCTCAGGGGTCGGGGTCTCTTGCTCATGTCCGTCCTCCGCGGAAGGTTCGGGTGGGGATACGGGTCAGGGGACCGGGGCGGTGTGCCCCGGTCCCCTGACACCACGTGGTGGGACCGGTCAGACGGTCGCGAGACCGCGCTTCAGCGCGGCGGCGATCTCGACGGCCCGGCGGGCCTGGAACTCGACGGAGGCGAGGTTCACCTCGGCCACGTTGTTCGGGTTGTTGCCCGAAACGCTGCTCGCCCCGTACGGGTTGCCGTTGGCCGGGTCGAACTGCACCGGGTCGGCGAAACCGGGCGCGACGATGATCGAACCCCAGTGGTAGAAGGTGTTGTTCAGCGCCAACAGCGTGCTCTCCTGGCCGCCGTGGGCGGTCGAGGTGGAGGTGAAGGAGGAGACGACCTTGTTCACGAGCTTGCCCTGGAACCACAGGCCGCCGGTGGTGTCGATGAACTGCTTCAGCTGCGCCGCGGGCAGGCCGTAACGGGTCGGGGTGCCGAAGAGGACGACGTCGGCCCATTCCAGGTCGGCGAGGGTCGCCTCGGGGACGTCCGCCGTGTCGGCGGCGTGCGCGGCCCACGCCGGGTTGCTCTCGACGACCGCGGCGGGCGCGAGTTCGGCGACCTTCAGCAGGCGGACCTCCGCGGCGCCGGCCTTCGCGGCGGACTCGGCGGCGGCCTTCGCCATCGTGTGGACGTTGCCGGTCGAGGAATAGTAGATGACGGCGACATTGGTCATGACGGGTACAACTCCCTTGCTGGGTTCAACAGATGGATCCGGTGCCACGGGCCTGACGGCCGGCGGGGCGCCGGGGAAAGTGGTCCAGACGCACGAGCACACCGCGTCGTGCGCGCGCGGACAGCAGTCGCAGCCTGGTCACGCGAGCCGCTCACCGTGCAGCCAGGCGACCTTGTCGTGCATGTCCTCGGCGGACAGGCCCGACAGCATGGCGTTGCGCGCGACGGCGTCCGGGCCGGCCGGGTGGTAGAGCCGACGGCCCATCTCCCGGGCCACCAGCTGGATCTCGGCCGTACGCTCGCGGCGCGTCGCGCCGTACTTCTCCAGACGCTGGACGATGTCGTCCTCGGAGCAGTCGTCCAGCAGCTGCGCGACGACCACCGCGTCCTCCAGCGCCTGGCAGGCGCCCTGGGCCGCGTACTGGAGCATCGGGTGCGCGGCGTCGCCGAGGAGCGCCACCCGCCCGTCCGTCCACACGTCGACGGGGTCGCGGTCGCACAGCACCCAGGACTTCCAGTCCCGGCCGAGTTCGAGGAGGCGGCGCGCGGTCTCGCCGAGCTCGGGGAACTCGTTCAGGACGTGCTCGCGTTCGGCCGGCCTGCCGACGACGACCTCCTGCGCGTCGTCGTCGCGGGTCGCGGCCAGGTTCAGGTAGGCGCCGCCGCCGATCGGGTAGTGGACGAAGTGCCACTTGGGGCCGGCCCACAGGGTGACGGTGTTCCACCGCAGCTCCTCGGCGACCTGGTCCATGGGGATCACCGAGCGGTAGATGGTGTGCCCGGAGACCCGCGGGTCCCCGTCGCCGATCATCTGGCGGCGTACCGCGGAGCGGATGCCGTCGGCGCCGATCAGGGCGGCGCCGGTGAGCCGCTCGCCGGTGGCGAGGACGGCGGTCACCTCGGCCGAGCCCTGGGAGCCCCGCTCGTAGGAGACGACCTGGCTGTTGCCGCGCAGTTCGATCAGCGGGTGGGCGCGGCAGCTCTCCAGCAGCGGCTCGTACAGGTCGGAGCGCTGCACGACGGCGTACGGGTTGCCGAAGCGGGTGCGGTAGTCGCCGGTCAGCGGCATGGAGGCGACCCGCTCGCCGGTGGTGCCGTCCATGAACCGCAGTTCGTCGATGTAGACGGCCCGGGCGCGGACCGGGGAGCCCACGCCGAGCAGGTCGAGCGCGTGGAAGGCGTTGGGTCCGAGCTGGATGCCGGCGCCGAGTTCGGTGAAGGAGTCCCGGCGCTCCAGGACGGTCACCCGGTGCCCGCGGCCGGCGATGCCGAGTGCCGCGGCGAGTCCGCCGATGCCGCCGCCGGCGATGAGTATGTTCGCCATCTGTGCTTCAGATTCCTTGGGGTGTCGTGTGGTCGGGGAAGAGCCGGCGCAGTTCGGCGTGGAACCCGGGGAAGGTCTTGCCGACGCAGGACGGGTCGTCGAGGGTGATGCCGCCCGCGCGCAGCCCCAGTACGGAGAAGGCCATGGCGATCCGGTGGTCGCGGTGGCAGGCGATCTCGGCGGGCCCGGTGGCGCCGGGGTGGACGGTGATCCGGTCCGGGCCCTGCTCGGTACGGATCCCGAGGGCGCCCAGGTTGCGGGCGACGGCCTCGATCCGGTCGGACTCCTTGAACCGGGCGTGCGCGATGCCGTGGATGGTGATCGGGGCGTCGGCGAGGGGCGCGATGGCCGCCAGCGTCATGAAGGTGTCCGAGATGTCGCCCATGTCGACGGCGAAACCCCCGGTCAGGGCCCCGTCCGGGCGGCCGGTGACCGTGGTTGCCGTGTCGGTGACCGCCACGTGCGCGCCGGTGCGCCGCAGCACGTGGGCGAAGCCGAGGTCTCCTTGGAGGCTGGTGCCGCCCAGGCCCGGTACCGTCACGCTGCGCCCGGTCACGGCCGCGGCCGCGAGGACGTACGAGGCGGTGGAGGCGTCCGGTTCGACGGTCAGGTCGGCCGCGCGGTAGCCGCCGGGTCGCACGGTGATCGTGCCGTCCCCGTGGTCCTCGGCGGTGGCGCCGAAGTGACGCATGAGCGCCAGGGTCATATCGATGTACGGGCGACTGACCAGGGCCTTCGCCCGTACGGTCAGGGGTCGGCGCATCAGCGGGGCCGCCATCAGCAGCCCGGTGAGGTACTGGCTGCTGAAGGAGGAGTCGAGGGCGAGGTCGCCGCCGTCCAGGCCGTCCGCGGTGACCGTCAGGGGCAGTGCGGCGGCCGGGCCGCAGGACACCCGGGCGCCGAGCGCGCCGAGGGCGTCGACCAGCGGGCGCAGCGGGCGGGCCCGTAGTTGGTCGCTGCCGTCGAAGACGAACTCGCCCCGACCGGTGGCCGCGAAGGGCGGCAGGAAGCGTGCGGCGGTGCCCGCGTCGGCGCACGCCACCGCGGTGGTGGCGCCGACGGTGGGGCCGCGGCCGCCGCCCCGGACGTCCCAGCCCGTGTCGGCGTCGGTGATCCGGATGCCGAGGTCGGTCAGCGCGGTGCGGAAGGCGAGGGTGTCCTCGCTGATGAGCGGCGCGCTCAGCCGGGTGTCCCCGGTGGAGGCGGCGGCCAGCAGCAGGGCCCGGTTGGTGATGCTCTTGGATCCCGGGATGCGGGCGATCAGCGGGGTGGTGAGCCGGTTCATGAGCGCCCGGCGGCCCGGGCCGCGCTCACGCGGGCGGCGGCCGCAACCCGCTCGGCGGTCAGTCCGTAGCGCTCGTAGAGGGCGGCGCCGGAGGCCGAGGCGCCGAAGTGGTCGAGTCCGACCGTGTGGCCGGCTTCGCCGACGAGGGCGTACCAGCCGAGGACCGATCCGGCCTCCACCGACACCCGGGCCCGCGTCCGCGGCGGCAGCACCCGGTCGCGGTACTCCTGGCTCTGCTCGGCGAACCACTCCAGGCAGGGCAGGGACACCACGCGGGTGGGGATGCCGTCGCGCTGCAGGATGCGGCGGGCGTCGAGGGCGATGTGCACCTCGCTGCCGGTGGCCAGCAGCAGGACCTCGGGCTCGCCGCCGGTGGCCTCCGCGAGGACGTAGCCACCGCGGGCGGCGCCGGCCGCGGACGCGATGTCCGACTCCGGGGAGCGGTCCAGGACGGGCAGGTTCTGCCGGGACAGGCACAGGCCGGCGGGCCGGTCGGTGCGCCGCAGCAGCGCCGCCCAGACCGCCGCGGTCTCGTTGGCGTCGGCCGGGCGTACGACGTCCAGCCCGGGGATCAGGCGCAGGGCCCAGAGGTGTTCCACGGGCTGGTGGGTGGGGCCGTCCTCGCCGAGGCCGATCGAGTCGTGCGTCCAGACGTAGGTGACGGGCAGCTTCATCATGGCGGCGAGCCGTACGGCGGGGCGCATGTAGTCGGAGAAGACCAGGAAGGTGCCGCCGTAGGGGCGGGTGCCGCCGTGCAGGGCGATGCCGTTGAGGATCGCGCCCATGGCGTGCTCGCGGATGCCGAAGTGCAGGGTGCGGCCGTAGCGGTGGCCGGTGAAGGCCTCGGTGGACAGCTCTTCGGGGATGAAGGAGGGCTCGCCCGCCATCGTGGTGTTGTTGCTCTCCGCCAGGTCGGCGGAGCCGCCCCACAGCTCGGGCAGCACCCCGGCCAGGGCGGAGAGGACCTCGCCCGAGGCCTTGCGGGTGGCGACGGAGGTGCCGGGGGCGAAGACGGGCAGCGACTCCTCCCAGCCGGGCGGGAGTTCGCGTGCGGACAGGCGGTCGAACTCGGCGGCGCGCCCGGGGTGGGCGGCGCGCCAGTCCCGCTCCCGCTTGTCCCACTCGGCGCGGGCGACGCGGGCGCGCTCGCCGACCCGGCGGGCGTGCGCGAGCACGTCGGCCGGGACCTGGAAGCTCAGCTCCGGGTCCAGGCCGAGCGCGGCCTTGGTGGCGGCCGCCTCGGCGGCGCCGAGCGCCGCTCCGTGGATCTTGCCGGTGTTCTGCTTGCCCGGTGAGGGCCAGCCGATGACGGTGCGCAGGGCGACGAGCGAGGGTCGGTCGGTCTCGGCGCGGGCGGCGGCCAGGGCGGTGTGCAGGGCCTCGACGTCCTCCACGTAGGAGCCGGTCGCGGTCCAGTCGACCTGCTGCACGTGCCAGCCGTACGCCCGGTAGCGGGCGGCGATGTCCTCGGACTGGGCGATCTGTGTGTCGTCCTCGATGGAGATGTGGTTGTCGTCGTGGAGGACGACGAGGTTGCCGAGCTTCTGGTGGCCGGCCAGCGAGCTGGCCTCGTGGCTGATGCCCTCCTCCAGGTCGCCGTCGGAGGCGAAGACCCACACGGTGTGGTCGAAGGGGCTTGTCCCCGGGGCGGCGTCGGGGTCGAACAGGCCGCGCTCGCGGCGGGCGGCCATGGCCATGCCGACGCCGTTGGCGAGCCCTTGGCCGAGCGGCCCGGTCGTGGTCTCCACGCCGGGGGTGTGCCCGTACTCGGGGTGCGCGGGGGTCAGGCTGTCGGCGGTGCGCAGGGCCTTGATGTCGTCGAGTTCGAGGCCGTATCCGCTGAGGTAGAGCTGGTTGTAGAGGGTCAGGCTGGAGTGGCCGCAGGACAGGACGAACCGGTCGCGCCCGGCCCACCGCGGGTCGGCGGGGTCGTGCCGCAGCAGCCGCTGGAAGAGCAGGTACGCGGCCGGGGCGAGGCTCATCGCGGTGCCCGGGTGGCCGTGCCCGGCGGCCTCGACGGCGTCGACGGCCAGTGCGCGCGCCACGTCCACGGTCCGGCGGTCCAGCTCACTCCATTCAAAGCGTCCGGTCTCGCTCTGCGGTGGGGTACTCACGGCTGTTCAGGGCTCCTCGATGGGATCGGGGGAAGGAAGGTGAGGGGGTGTGGTGGGGCCGCGCGGGCCGCACCACACCCTGCAACGGGCCGCCCTCGGTGGGGCAGTCGCGTCGCGGTACTTCGTCAGGTGCCGGAGGGTTCCAGCGCGAGGCCGTGGCCGGAGAGTCCGGGGAGGGTGAAGACGCCCTCCACGGTGGCCTCCACGTCGAACAAGGTGCGCTGCACGGGCGGGCGCCCGATGAGTTGGGCCGCGCGGGCCGGCAGCGGCGCGGCGGCGGCCCGGGCCGACTCCCACAGGAGGACCGCGCCCCATCGCTCGGTCGCCGGGTCGGAGATCCAGAACTTCAGGCGCAGGCCCTCGACCCCGGCGAACAGGTCGACGGCCTCGTCGCGCAGGAACGCGCGCATCGACTCGATGGTCCGCCCGGTGCCGGCCAGGTCCCACCACACGACGGCGGCCTTCACGGTGTCCCCTCCCCGAGCAGGCCGGCGAGTGCCTCGCCGACGATCCGCGGCCCGTCCTCGGTCAGCACCGATTCCGGGTGGAACTGCAGGGAGCGGAAGCCCGGCCCGCGCAGGGCGTGGACCTCGCCGTTCTCCGGGTCCCGGCTGATCTCGAACACCCCGAAGTCGCTCTCGCCCTTGTCGCCCGAGCTGTGTGCGGCGAAGGTGTTGTAGAAGCCCACCCGCTCGGCCCGCCCGAACAGGTCGATGCGGCGTTGCACGCCTTGGTTGGGGTGTTCGCGGCGGACCAGGTCGAGGCCGAGCCTCCTGCTGAGCACCTGGTGGCTGAGGCAGACGGCGAGGAAGGGCCGCCCCTCGGTCAGCAGGGTCCCGACGGCCCCGCGCAGGTGCGCGATCTTGGGGTGGTCGGCTTCCTGCGGGTCTCCGGGGCCGGGCCCCATGACGACGAGGTCGTACGGGTCGAAGGTGTACGGCTCGTCGAACCGGCGTACCGTCACCTCGACCTCGAAGGCGCGGAGTTGGTGTTCGATCATCGCCGTGAAGGTGTCCTCGGCGTCGACCACCAGCACCTTGCGGCCCGCCAGCGCGGACACCGCCCGCCGCCGGGCGCCCTCGTCCGCCAGCCAGAATCCGGAGATGTTCTCGTTGCGCCGGGCCAGGGCCCGGCGTACCTCCGGGTGGTCGCCGAACCGGGCGGGATCGGCGTCGCCGAGGACGGCCAGCAGGCCGGCGGCCTTGGCGCGGGTCTCGGCGACCTCGGAGAGCGGGTCGGAGTGACGTACGAGGGTGGCTCCCACGCCGATCCGCATGCGGCCGCCGGCGTCGATGTCGGCGGTGCGGATGAGGATCGCCGAGTCCAGGGTGCGCGTGCCCCGTCCGTCCTGTCCGATGAGGGCGAGTACGCCGCTGTAGTAGCCGCGGCCCTGGGGTTCGTAGCGGGCCACGACCTTGCCGGCGCTCTCCAGCGGCGAGCCGGTGACGGTCGGTGCGAAGAGCGTCCGGTGGAGGATCTCGCGCGGGTCGAGGGAGGTACGGCCCTCGATGAAGTACTCGGTGTGCGCGAGCCGGGCCATCTCCTTGAGGTGGGGGCCGGTGACCCGGCCGCCCGTCTCGCACACCCGGGCCATCATCTTGAGTTCCTCGTCGACGACCATGTACAGCTCGTCGGACTCCTTGGCGTCGGCGAGGAAGTCCAGGACCCCCGAGAGGGTCGGGCCCGAGGCGGGATAGCGGTAGGTGCCGCTGATCGGGTTCATGACGGCCCGGCCGTCGGCGACGCTCACGTGCCGCTCGGGCGAGGCCCCGACCAACGTCCGGTCGCCGGTGTGCACGACGAACGTCCAGTAGGCGCCCTTCTCCCGCTCCAGCAGGCGGCGGAAGAAGCGCAGCGCGGAGCCGACGCCGTAGTCCGTGATGTCGGCGACGAAGGTGCGCTTGATGACGAAGTTCGCGCCCTCGCCGGTGCCGATCTCGTCCGTGACGACCTGGCGGACGATGGCCGCGTAGGCCTCGTCGTCGGTGTCGAAGGCGCCCCCTTCCGCGAGGTGCACGGGGGCGTCGGGGATGCGGGTCAGCAGCTCGGTCAGCGGTGGCTCGCACCGTTCGGCGATGGTCATCGCGAGCAGCGGCGTACCGTCGTCGGGCGCCTCGTAGCCGCGCTCGGCGAGCTGCCGGTACGGGATCAGGACGAGGGTGTCCTGGCGCGCGGCGCCGTCGGTCGCGAGGTCCGCGAGCGCCACGCCGGCGAGGTCCGCGACCTCGGTCATGTCGCCGAGGAACAGCTCGGCGTGGTCGGGGCCGGCCGTTTCGGGTCGGTGCACGAGCAGGAAGGCGGGGGGCCGGTCCCCCAGTACCCGGCCCAACAGGTCCTCGCTCATCGCTCCTCCCGTCCCCTGGTGTCCGCGGCGGGCTCGTCGAGGTCGGCGAGGAGTCCCTTGGTGGCGACGACGGTGGCGCACCGGGCGGCCGCGTACTCCAGGGCCATCCGCTGGTCGTTCACGCTGAAGTCGGCGACCGCGTCGCCGACCAGGAAGGGCCGGATGTCGTGGCTGAAGGCGTCGACGGCCGTCATCAGCACCCCGACGTGCGCGTACACGCCGCAGATGATCAGCTGGTCGCGCCCGGCGGAACTCATCCGCTCCAGCAGGTCGGTGCGGTGGAAGGCGCTGTAGCGCCACTTGGTGAACACCCAGTCGCCGTCGGCCGGCGTCAGGGGCTCCACGACCTGCCGGTGCTCCGGGCTCGGCCGCATGCCCGGGCCCCAGAAGTCCTTCAGCAGGCCCCGCTGGCTCGGCGTCATGCCGCCGGGCTGCGCGGTGTACGCCACGGGGATGCCGAGGGCCGCGCAGCGGTCCCGCAGCCGCGTGGAGTTGGCCACGAGGTCGGTGACGGGTTGTTCGCCCGCCGGGAAGGGGGCCAGGAAGAACTTCTGCATGTCGTGGAGGAGCAGGACCGCCCGGGCCGGGTCCACCGTCCACCGCGCCGGGCCGGTGGGCAGGTCACCCGCGTCCGGCATGGGGTAGGCGTCGACCTGGGGGATGAAGCGGGGTTCGTCGGAACTAGACACCGAGCGCCGCACCCCCGTCCACCGTCAGGTCGTGCATGGTGATGTGGGACGCCTGGTCGGAGAGCAGGAAGCAGACGGCGTCGGCGACGTCCTGCGGCTGGGCCAGCTTGCCCAGCGGGATTCCGACCCGGTACTTCTCGGGCGAGCCCTCGATCGAGGCCTGCGCGCCGGCGTTGTCCTGCCACATCGACGTCAGCATCGGGGTGTCCGTGGAGCCCGGCGCGACGAGGTTGGCGCGGATGTTGAACCCGGCCACCTCCAGGCCGAGGCACTTGGTGAACATGGTCGCGGCCGCCTTGGAGGCGGCGTACGCGGACATCTCCGCGCGGGCGGTGCCCGCCGCGTTGGAGGCCACGGTGACGATGGCGCCGCTGCGACGCGGCACCATGTGGTTCACGACGGCGCGGGACATGAAGAAGACGCCGGTGGTGTTGACGGCGAAGGTGGTGGCCCACTCCTCGTCCGTCAGGGCGCGCGCCTGACCCAGGCGCAGCACGCCGGCGGCGTTGACGAGGAAGTCGAGCGGTCCCAGGACCGATTCGACCTCGGCCACCACCGCGTCGACGTCGGAGCTGACGGTGACGTCGGCGGGGAAGGCCGTGACCTCGTGCCCCGCCTCGGCCGCGGCCTTCACCGACACGCGCAGCCGCTCGGCGTCACGGTCGACGGCCGCGACCCGTACGCCCTTGGAGGCCAGCGCCCGGACGACGGCCTCTCCGATGCCGCCGGCCGCACCGGTGACCAGAGCGGTCTTTCCTTCCATGATCGTTGAACTCCCTTCTTCAGACGCGCCAGGCGGAGGCGACCTGGATCGCCTGCTCGGGGTTGAGCCGGGGGTCGCAGAAGCTGGTGTACTTCTCTCCCAGCTCCCCGACCCGGGAGGCGTCCGCGACGCATTCGCGGACGGCGTCCGGGGTCGTCTCCAGGTGCAGTCCGGCCGCCACGCCGCCGTTGTCGCAGACCGCGTTCTGGAACTCCTCGACCTCGCGGACGACGGTCTCGATGTAGCGGGTCTTGTAACCGCCGGGTGCGCTCACCGTGTTGCCGTGCATCGGGTCGCACATCCACAGGACCGGGAATCCGGCGTCCCGTACGGCGCGCACCAGGGCGGGCAGGCGTTCGGCGGCCGTCCCGGCGCCCATCCGGGAGATGAGGGTGAGGCGGCCGGGGTCCCGGTCCGGGTCGAGCCGTTCGCACAGCGCGAGCAGTTGCTCGGGGGTGGTCTTCGGGCCGACCTTCGTGGCGATCGGGTTGGCGAGCGAGGCGAAGAACGCGACGTGCGCGCCGTCGAGCTCGCGGGTGCGCTCGCCGATCCACGGCCAGTGCGTCGAGGTCAGCAGGAGCGAGCCGTCGGGCTCGGTGCGGACCAGGGGGCCCTCGTAGTCGAGCAGCAGGGCCTCGTGGCTGGTCCACACCGGGGCCTCGGCCGCGCTGGGGCGTCGCTCGCCGCTTCGGCCGAGCAGCTCCATGACGTCGGCGGCCGCCCGGTAGCCCAGGAGCAGCCGCTGGGGGTCGGGGCGGCGCAGGACCGGGTCCGGTTCGGGGCTGTTGACCATGTGGCCGCGGTACGAGGGCAGTTCGAGACCACCCACCATCTCGGTGTCGCTGGAGCGCGGCTTGCCGAACTGGCCGGCGAGGCGGCCCACGCGCAGCACGGGCTTGTGCGAGCGGGTCTTCATGACGCCGGCGAGGATGTCCAGCAGTGCCGCCTTGCGTGCCACGTGCCCGGGTGTGGCCTCGGCCGGGTCCTCGGCGCAGTCCCCGCTCTGGACGACCTGGACGGCGCCGGCGGCGGCTTCGGCGAGCAGGGCGCGCAGGGCTCGTACGTCCGCGCCGTTCACCAGGGCGGGGGCGTCCGACAGTTCTTCGCGGACCTTGCGCAGGGCGGCCCGATCAGGCCACTGCGGCTGTTGTCCTGCGGCTAGCGATTTCCAGACTGCAATCTCTTGCACGTGGTCTCTCCCAGTGATGGACCTGCCGACATGGCGATGCCGAGGAGTCTGTGAAGCGCAGTGCCGGGGTCACCAGGAGGACCGGGCCACTTCGTCAGGTGGCATCGCACTTGGTCAAGTCGCGGTGTTCGTGGCTGCAAAGGGCTGGAACCGGCGAGAAATGGCCGGCCCTCGTGTCGTGCGACCGCCGACCTGACAAGGACTCGGCTGCGAGCTGCCGGGGGCCGCGGCGGGGGCCCTACGCTCTGCGCATGTTGAGCCAACCCGCCGCCCAGCTGTTGGAACAGCTGGCGGCCGAGGGCGTGTCATCCTGGCTGGTCGCCACGGGTGCGCGGGAGATCGTGCCCGCCTCGCCGTCCTGCCGCGCCGCCGCGCTCCTACGGGGCGCGGTCGCGCCGGCCGCCGATCCGGCCGCCGTGCGCCGGGCCTGCGACGTCCTGCGGGGCGCCTTCGCGGCGAGCGGGGGACAGCAGGGCCGGGTGTCCGTTCCGGTGGATCCGCGCGCGGCGTACGACGCGTCGGCCCTGGTGGCGGCGGCCCGTACGACGAGCGGTGCGGTGGGGAGGCCCAATCTGCTGGTCCGGGTGCCGGCGACGACGGCCGGACTGTCCGCGATGGCGGACTGCCTGGCGATGTCCATCAGCGTGGACGCGGACCTCGTCTTCTGCACGGAACGGTACGAGGAGTTCCTCGACGCGTATCTCACCGGAATGGAGCGGGCCCTGGCGGCCGGCCGGCCGCTCGGCCGGATCACCGCCGCGGCCTCGGTGCCGGTGGGCGCCTTGGACGCGGAGGTCGACCGTCGGCTGCCGGGGTCGGCGACGCCCGCCGCACCGGCGGCGGACCTGCGGGGTACGGCCGCCGTGGCGCTGGCCCGGCAGCTCCACCGGCTGCGGGAGCAGCGGCTGAGCGGTGACTGGTGGCGGGTGCTGCGCGCCGCCGGGGCCGAGCCGCCGTCACTCGTCTGGACGGGCGTCGGGCCGTGGCACGTCGGTGCGTTGGTCGGCTGGAACACCGCGCAGGCCGCCTCCTTGGAGGTGCTGGAGGCGGCCGGCGCGCGCGGCGGGCTGCGGGGTGACACCTTGCTGAACACCCACGGGGAGGCCCGGCGCGCGGTGGAGGCCCTCGAAGGGCTCGGCATCCGGATGCGGGACGTCGCCCGGGACCTGGAGGTGGCGGAGCTGTCCCGCCTCCGTCAGGCCTGGCCGTTCACGTCCTGACGTCCTCCATGCGGCGCTCGCGCACGGCGGATCGCCCCGGGAACGCGGCGGTGGTCAGCGAGAGCAGCGGTCCCGCCTTGACCGCGGTCTCCTCGAACTCCGCCGCCGCGTCCGAGAGCGCGATGATCGCACCTCCGGTGCCGTAGCGGACCTTGTCCTCGGTGACGAGGGCCGTACGGATGACGATGCTCAGATCGGCGGCGCCGGAGAGCGAGAAGTAGCCGAGGGCGCCGGAGTACACCCCGCGCGGCCCGGCCTCCAACCGGTCGATGATCTCCATCGTCCGCACCTTGGGAGCGCCGGTCATCGAGCCCCCGGGGAAGGCGGCCCGTACGCACCGCACCGCGCTGCTGTCACGGCGCAGGCGCGCCCGGACGGTGCTCACGAGCTGGTGGGCGCCGGCGAAGCTCTCGACGCGGAAGATGTCGGTGGCCTCCACGGAACCGGGCTCGGCGCAGCGCCCGAGGTCGTTGCGGACCAGGTCCACGATCATCAGGTTCTCGGCGCGGTCCTTCTCGCAGGTCAGCAGGTCCGCCACCAGGGCCGCGTCCTCGGCGGGCGTGGCGCCCCGGGGGCGGGTGCCCTTGATCGGCCTGGACTCGACCAGACCGTCCCGGTCGATGCGCAGGAACCTCTCGGGCGAGGTGCTCAGCACGGACAGGTCGCCGAACCGGAGCAGCGCGCCGAACGGGGCCGGGTGGGTGCGGCGCAGGTGCAGGTAGCCGGCCCACGGGTCGAGCCGGCCGCGTACCTCGGCCGTGTTGGTGAGGCAGACCTCGTACGTCTCACCGGCCGCTATCTCCTCGTGGGCGGCGGCGATGAGGCCGAGATAGGTGGCGCGGTCGTGGCGCAGCCGGATCTCGCCGGTCATCGGGACCGCGCCGGCCGGGGCGGGCGCCGCGCCCGGCGGCAGGTGGGCGAGCCGGTCGGCCAGTTCGGCGAGCCGGCGGCGCGCGGTGGCCTCGGATCCCTCGATGCCGTCGTCCGCGAGCGTCAGCAGGTGGGTGGTGCCGGTGTGGTGGTCGAGGACGAGGGCCCGGTCGGTGAAGACCATCACGGCGTCGGGGTCCTCGGACCGGTGGACGAGTTCACCACCGCACTCGGACTTCAGCTCGTAGCCGAGGTACCCGGTCCAGCCGAGGGTGAAGTCGAAGGGTAAGGCGGGGACTTCGGCGTCGATCGCGCGCAGGTCCTGGTCGAGCCAGTCCAGGAACGGGCCCGAGACGATCTCCGTGTCCGAGGCGGAGTCCACGCGGACCGTGCCGCTCCACACGTCGGCGCGGGCCACCCGCGCCAGCGGACCCGAGGCGTCCCCCATGATCGAGAATCGTCCGCCGGTGGCGTCCGGCCGGCTGCTGTCGAGCCAGAAGGAGTACGGGTTCCTGCGGAAGAGCAGGTCGTAGGCCCGCTCCGCGTCCCAGCCGGTGGGCAGCGCGTGGGTGAGCACCCGCAGTCGGCGCGGTGCGGCGGACGGGGCCGGTGCGGGTGCGGATGCGGGAGGGCCGTCCCCGGCGCCGGCCGACCGCGCCTGCGACCGCGTCTGCGTCTGCGTCTGCGTCTGCGTCTGCGACCGGACCGGCGGACGGGCCGTGGCGATCCGGCGGGGCGGCCGGGCCGCGAGCGCGCTCAGGTCCATGAAGTTGCGCAGGAGTTCCACCCCGTACTCGGCGCAGATCGACTCCGGGTGGAACTGCACCCCCCACATCGGCCGCGTGCGGTGGCGCAGTCCCATCAGGATCCCGTCCGCCGTCCAGGCCGTGGCCTCCAGCTCGGGCGGCAGGTCGGTGACCGCCAGCGAGTGGTAGCGCACGACCTCCATCGGCGACGGCAGCCCGGCGAACAGGCCCTTCCCGTCGTGCCGTACGCGGGAGATCCGCCCGTGCAGGGGGGCCGGCGCCCGCCCCACCGTGGCGCCGTGGAGCGCGCCGATCGCCTGGTGGCCCAGGCAGATGCCGAGCGCGGGAAGCCGTGTCGTCGCGAGGATCTCGCGGGAGATGCCGAGGTCGCGGGCTTCGAGAGGGGTCCCCGGGCCGGGTGAGACGACCACGTTGTCGAAGTCGGTCAGCAGCCGGGCGTTCCAGCGCGGATCGTCGTTGCGGACGACTTCCGGTTCGCGGCCGCCCGCCTCGGTGAGCTGGTGGAAGAGGTTGTAGGTGAACGAGTCGTAGTTGTCGATCAGAAGCGTGCGCATGTCGTCCCCCCGGCCCGCGGTTACGCCCGTACCGGCAGGACCTGGAGCAGCATGTGCTCGACCATGTCCTCGCCGTACTCGCCTTCGCGCACCTGGAGGCTGCGCAGGACGCGCAGTTCCCGGCCGCACTCCTCGGCGATCCGGTGCAGTGCGGGCAGATCTCCGCGGTCGCTGAAGTGCAGCAGGACGACCCCGTCCGGGGCCAGCCAGCGAGGCGCCTGCTCCAGGTAGCGGCGGTGGGCCCGGTAGCCGGTGTCCACGTAGGCGCGCTCGTGCACCGACCTGTACTCGTAGGACTCGGGAGCCAGCACGTAGTTGGAGCTCCAGAAGACGGTGTCGAAGCGCTCGTTCTCGGGCAGGCCGGAGAACAGGTCGCTGTGCACGGCGCTCAGCCGGTCCCCCACCCCGTGGCGCTCGGCGTTGACGGCCGCGTTCTCCACCGCCTGCGGGCTGATGTCGGCGGCGACGACCCGTCCGTATCCGGCGAGGGCCGCCGTCACCGCGATCACGCCGGTGCCGCAGCCGATCTCCAGGAAGGAGGACCGACCGGCCGCCGGGCGGGCGGTCGCCTCGGCCAGTTCGAGGAACTCCAGGGCGACCCCGGTCGAGGGGGAGAACACGGGGGCGAAGACCGCGTCCAGCAGATCCCACTCACGTCCGTACATCGTGAACGTCTTCGGCCGGTCGGGTCTGGTCAGCGACATGCGGCTGCGGTGGATGGAGCGTTCGAAACTCTGGACCTGCGACATCGGACCCCTCGTACAAGCGATGTGAACGGCGCCCGGTCGAGGCCCCGGAGACAGGTCTATCCGCCGGCCGGGCCCGTCCAGAAGGTGGCCCGGCAACAGCGTCTTTCACACAGAGTGGTGACCCAGGCACAGCACACCCCGGCTGACCTGGCAGTCTAGGATCAACAAAATGTTGAACCGCGTGTGCGGAACCTGAGGGGGGCGACTGTGAAGTCGGAGGACCGGCGGTCCGATACGGACGTGTCCGAGATGCTCGTGCTACTGGCGCGGGAGGCACGCACCGAGGAGTTCGAACGCGTCGTACGGGCGGCGCGCGAGGCGGGCGCGGACGCGGCCGACCTCGCCCGGCTGGAACGGGCGAAGGACCTCTCCCTGAGCATCCGGGCGCTCTTCGCCCGCCGCCAGCAGCGCGAGGCGGGCCTGAGCGCGCTGGTCGACACCGCCCGGGACCTGACCCTCCCGTACAACCTGGACACCCTGCTCAAGGTCATCACCCGGCGGGCCCGGCTGCTGCTGGGGCTCGACATGTCGTGGGTGACCTTCCACTCGTTCGAGGCCGGCCGCTCGATCGTCCGTGCCGCCGACGGCCACACCTCGGCCATCACGGTCGGTTTCGCCGTCCCCATGGGTCGGGGCGTCGGCCAGCAGGCCCGGCAGCGCTCCGCGCCCTTCTGGACGGCCGACTACCTGCGCGACGACAGCTTCGCGCACTCCGAACTGATCGACGACGTGGTGCGCGCCGAGGGCCTGCACGCGCTCATGGCGGTGCCCCTGCGGCACGAGGACACCGAGCTGGGAAACCTGTACATCGCGGGCCGCGGCATCCGGTACTTCGACCCGGACGAGCTGTCGTTGATGAGTTCGCTCGCCGACCTCGCGGCCGTCGCGATCGAGAAGACCAGGCTCCTGGACCAGGTCCGCAACGAGGTCGTCGGTCTGGAACTGAACACGTCCCGCGCGATGAGCTCCTCCGCCGCCGCCCGTCAACTACGCCAGGTGCACGGCGAGCTGATCGACGTGGTGCTGGCCGGCGGCGGTCTGCACACCCTGGTCGAGGCGGCCACGGGCCTCCTCG
Source organism: Streptomyces virginiae (assembly GCF_041432505.1). GTDB lineage: Bacteria > Actinomycetota > Actinomycetes > Streptomycetales > Streptomycetaceae > Streptomyces > Streptomyces virginiae_A. The sequence continues at coordinate 5,953,160 of NZ_CP107871.1, read as the reverse complement.
ACGGGGACCTGCTCGTACGCGACCAGGCCGGACGCGACCTCGTCTCCCCCGCCCGGTTCCCCGAACCGGACGAGAGCGAGATCGCTTCGGTCTCCCTCGACGCGCACACCGAGCGGCGGCCGGTCCGCACCCGCGAAGGCGTCTGGGTCGCCCCGGTCGTCGCGGGCCGGGAGATGCTCGGCACGCTCCTGCTGGCCCCGGCGGAGGGCTCCGACGCGGAGTCCGACACCTCGTACACGGTCCAGTTGCTGGCGCTGGTGGCACAGACCACCGCCGTGGTGCTGCTGATGCAGCGCAGCGCGGCGGCGGCCGAGGGCCAGGTACGCGACGAACTGTTCGACGAACTCCTCAAGGGGAAGGTCCCGGCGGCCCGACTCGCCGAACGCGCGCACCGCATCGGTATGGACCCCCACACCTCGCACGTCGTGCTGGTCGCCCGCCCCGAGGGCGGCTCGCTGGCGCGCGCCGTCGTCCTGGCGTCCTCGTACGCCGGCCGGCGCTCCGGGTTCAAGAGCGTCGAGGGCGACTCCCTCGTCCTGATGCTGCCGGGAACCGACGCCGAGGCCGTGGCGCGGGCCGCGTCCTCGGCGCTGTCCTCCGCCCTCGACCACCCGGTGACCGTGGGGACGGCCGGCCCGGTCACGGACCTGTCGTCGGTCGCCGCCGCCTACCAGGAGGCGCGCTGCTGCCTGGACGCGCTGACCGCGCTCGGCGGCGCCGGCGGCACCGCCTCCTCCCGGGACCTCGGCTTCCTCGGTCTGCTGCTCTCCCGGAGCCCCGACACCCTGGAGTTCATCCACCGCACCATCGGTCCGGTCCTCGACTACGACGCCCAGCAGCGCACCGAGCTCACGGGCACCCTGGAGGCGTACTTCGCCTCCGCCGGCAGCCCGACACGGGCCGCCGAGACGCTGCACGTCCATCCCAACACCGTCTCCCGCCGGCTCGAACGCATCAGTGAACTGCTGGGGCCCGACTGGCTGGAGCCCGCCCGGGCGCTGGAGGTCCAGCTGGCCATCCAGATGCAGCGCACCCGCCGGGTCCTGCGCGGTGCCGCCGCGATCAGGCGGGCCGCGCCAGCGCCCGGGGCCGGTACTCGACGGTGAGCGCGTGCGCGGCCGAGGCCAGCGTCGTGTGCCGGTGCCAGCCCCCGAACGACCGGCCCTCGAAGTCGACCATGCCGACCTGCGTGGAGACCGCCGCGAAGTCGGCGCCGACCCGCAGGCTCAACTTGGCCAGCCGCAGCAGCGGACCCCAGGGGGTGTCGGCCAGGTCGCTGAGCCAGCAGCGCCGCGGCCAGCTGTCCTTGCCCGTCCACTCGCCGAGCAGGATCAAGGGCCGGCGGGTGCCGGGCAACTGGACCGGGATCCCGGCCACCAGGCTCGTACGGGTCGTCAGGGTCACCGGGTCGGTCCAGGTCACCGCGCGCCGCAGTGTCCGTACCATCCGCAGGAGCTGATGGGCCGACGTGCCGCGGCCGTCGTGCCCCACCAGGGCCGGCCCCACCGGGGTGACGGGGGTGGATCCGGGGACGGCCGCCACGAACGGCATGCCCGCCGCGGCGAAGCGCCGCGCCAGGGCGGCCGGATCCGCCTGCGGGAGGTCGAGCACGACGGGCCTCGGGGGGCCGCCCACCCAGCCCTGCAGCTCGACGGCGGCGCCGGCCGCGCACTCCAGATCCGTCGCCGCCAGCTCCGGCTCAGGCACCTGCGGGTACCCCGGCAGGGGCGCGTCGCGCCAGTCGTCGCCGAGTGAGAGACGCCAGTTGACCGGGCCGCTGCGCTCGTCGTTCGCGGCCCAGACGCCGACGGCGTGCTGGCTGTTGACCACCTGCCCCAGGCTGGGCACGAACCGTGGCCCGACCCCTACGGAGTGGCGGCCCGCCTTGGGAATGACCACCGGATGGACCACCCAGGCGCGGGGCCGCACCGAACGCTCCAGATGGCGGCCGAGAGCGGCGCGGACCGTGTTCCAGTCCCAGGTGGAGGCGGAGATGAAGTGGTGCAGGCTCTGCTCGGCCGCACGGTCCCCGACATGCGTCGCGATGTTGCGCACGGACTTGCGGCCGCCGACCGACAGCAGCCCCCGGAGGTACATCTCGCCCTTGCGCCGCTGGTCGCTGCGCGGCAGCTGGGCGAAGATCTCCGCGCACAACTCACTCAGCATGCTGTCCGGCACCCGGTGTGTGAACGGTCGGTCGTGAACGAGGTGCATCTGCGCGTCTCCCCCTGCGTCGGCGAGCCCGCTGCCTTCCGCGGGCCACCTCCACCGTGCGCGCCGGGGCCGGTCCGTGCCCAGGTGCGCCCGCCACACACCTGCGCCATCGGATGCGCGACCGGCCACCCGAACGGCCCGGCGGCATCCGGCGGGGCCGGGGGGAAGGGCCGGTACCGAGGGGTGGATCCGGCCCGGGCCGTACGGACGGCGCCCGGGAACGAGGCCTCCGGGACCGCCTCGACGCTCCCCCGGTGCCCGCACCACCTCGTACGGGCCGCCACCGGTGCTCCCGTCACCGCATGGGCACCCTCACCGGGGACGACGCCGCCCGAGGCGGGTGCCGTACGGCTGACGTGTCGGTCAGCGGGTCGGCGGGTCAGCGCAGGGTGGTGGACCTGTCCGAGCGGTAGGTCGCGACCAGCGCCAGACAGAGGGCCGCGATCGCCACTCGGCCCGAGGCCTGGAGCAGCGGCCCGCGCAGCAGGATGAAGGAGTAGCCCGCGACCAGCGGGACCACCACCGAGATGAGGCTGCCCGGTGGGCTGCGCCGCGTGGCCCGCTTCGCGTAGCGCCGGTCCACGCGGGCCGAGGCGTACCCCATGCCCAGCAGCCCCGCGCCCATCCCCAGCGGCCCGAAGTCGAGCCACAGCTCCGCCCAGATCGGGGAGGAGAGGTTGGTGTTGACCGTGCCCATCCACTGGCCGACCATCACACCGGTGTCCCTCGGCTTGCCCGGCCACACCGCGCGGGGCACCGCGAAGAAGATGGATCCCGCGAGCTGGCGGCCGTAGTAGTGGCCGGGGCCGGAGTTCGAGAAGGTGATGGTGTTCGCGAACATGCCGATCTGGTCGTAGTCCTTGAGGGCCATCGGCTCCAGGAAGGACGTGGTCTCGACCGGCCGGTAGTTCTTCTCGTCGTAGCGGAAGCGGTCCGCGAACGGGAAGATCAGCAGCGCGACGACCACCGCCATCGACAGCGCGACCCGGTACATCGCCGCGCTCACCGGGAAGACCGTGAACAGCAGCGCGAACATGACCGTCAGGAACCAGTACCGCGGGTTCGAGATCGGGTTGTTGACGATCAGGTTGAGCCCGGCCAGCGCCCCCCACGTGACGATGATCGACACCTTGCGGCGGGCGAACTTCGAGGTGATCAGCCAGCGGGTGTAGAGGAGCAGGGCGAGCAGGGCCGGTACGGTGCCGAAGCCGCGCAGCAGGGCCTGGCCGGCCTGGCCGTCACCGTTGGAGACGCCCGCCTCCTCGATGCCCGCGATGATCTCCTGGCGGCTGGAGAAGAAGACCGCCGGGCCGCCGAGCTTCATGATGAAGACGGCGCTGCACAGGAACGACAGGATCGTCAGCAGTTGGAGACGGCGCCGGTGCGTCATGACGGGCCGGGACGCCTTCTGGGAGCCGCCCGCCCGGCCGGCCGGGCGGTGTCGGGCCAGCAGCACGCCGACGTCGAAGGCCAGGCAGCCGAGCAGGACGAGCCCGATGGCGACGGTCAGGTCCGAACGCGGGCCGACGACCGGGGTCGGGACCTGGCCGAGGACGGCCTGGGCGAGCGGGGCCACGCCCATGGCCATGTAGACGAAGAGCCAGAAGGAGCCCTGGAGCAGCTTGCGGCGGCTGGTGAGCACCATCGCGGAGAGCCGGGCGCCCGCGTACATGGTGAGCAGCAGCTGGAGCCAGAAGGCCGCGTCGCGGACGCCGGCACCCGTCTGGAGGGCGACGAACAGCGGCAGGAAGACGGTGAATCCGAGCGCGAGCGGAACGGACAGCGCGCGCGAGAGGAGGGTGCGCGGGAGGGTGGCCCGCCCCCACAGGCTCTCGTCCTCGAAGGGCGAGGGAACGGGCGGCTTCGCGGGCGTCGCGGAGGGCTTGCGTATGTCCGTCGTCACTGCCGCCCCCACCCGATGTGCCTGGTCCGCGCGCAGTCTAGTCTGAGCGGGCCACGCCCGGGGAGGCCGTGGCCGAGAGCACGATGGGGGCTTCTGTTGCGTGATCTTCCTTCCTTCACGCTGGCCGGGTACGACAAGGGGCGCGGACTGCTGACGCAGGCGCTCTGGTTCGCCGTGATGAACACGGTCTTCATGGCCTGGTTCTGTCCGGCCCGGCTGCGGGTCGCGCTGCTGCGGGCCTTCGGGGCGCAGATCGGCGAGGGGGTGCTGATCCGGCACAAGGTCCGCGTGCTGTGGCCGTGGAAGCTCACAGTCGGGGACCACGCCTGGATCGGCGAGGGCGTCTGGGTGCTGAACCTGGAGCCGGTGACCATCGGTTCGCACGTGTGCCTCTCGCAGGAGGCGATGCTGTGCACCGGCTCGCACGACCACCGGACCGCCGACTTCCGCTACCGCAACGCCCCGATCGTGGTCGAGGACGGCGCGTGGGTGGCCGTACGGGCGACCGTGCTCGCCGGGGTCACGGTGGGCCGCTGCGCGGTCGCCGGCGCCGGTTCGGTGGTCCACAGAAACCTTCCCGCACTGACCCTGCAGACGCAGGACGGGCAGCGCCGCCCGGTGGAGGAGCCCAAGTGAGAGTCCTGCACGCCGTCACCCTGCACTCCCCCTCGCACGCCTTCGGCGGTCCGGTCCGGGTCGCGCTCAACCTGACGAAAGGGCTGCGGGCCCGGGGCCACGAGGCGCGCCTGCTGGCGCTCGGCGAGGGCTTCGATCCGTGGCCGACCGAGGTGGAGGGCGTTCCGGCGAAGCTCTTCCCGGCCCGTCGCCTCCTGCCCCTCGGCTTCAGCGGGATGACCTCGCCGGCGCTGCTGGCCTCGGCCGGGCGCCTGGTGCGGGACTGCGATGTCGTGCACGTCCACCTGGCCCGGGACCTGGTGACGCTGCCGGTGGCCCTGGCGGCGCTGCGGGCGGGCAAGCCGCTGGTGCTGCAGACCCACGGCATGGTGGACCCGAGCGAGAAGCTGCTGGCGAAGGTGCTGGACGCGGTGGCGGTACGCCGGCTGCTGCGCGGCGCGGACGCCGTGCTGTACCTGACCCCGCACGAGCGGGAGGGCCTGGACGCGGTGGTCGGCGGCCCGCCCTTGGCACAGGCGGTCCGGCTCGTCAACGGGACCCCGGCGCAGGAGGAGCGGCCCACGCCCGAGGGCCCGCCGCGCATCCTGTACTCGGCGCGGCTGCAGGCCCGTAAGCGGCCGGTGGACTTCGTGGACGCGGCCCCGGCGATCCTCGCGGCGCACCCGGACGCGCGGTTCGTGGTCGCGGGGCCGGACGAGGGCGAGCTGGCCGCCGTACGGTCGCGGATCGGGACGCTGGGCCTCACCGACCGGTTCGAGGTCCCGGGAGCCCTCTCGGGCGCGGAGGTCCTGACGGAACTGCGCCGGGCCCACGTCTACGTACTGCCGTCGGTGGACGAGCCGTTCCCCATGTCGGTGCTGGAGGCCCTCTCCGTGGGTGTCCCCTCGGTGGTGACCCACTCCAACGGCCTGGCCCGCGACATCGCCCGCGCCGGCGCGGGCCGCGCGGTCGACCCCGGCCCGGAGAGTGTGTCCGCGGCCGTCCTGGAACTCCTGGACCCGGCGGCGAACCACGAGGCCTCACTGGCGGCGCGCGAACTGGCCGCGAAGTCCTTCTCCATGGACGCGGTCCTGGACACCCTGCTCCCGGTCTACGAAGGCATCCACCACTGAGACCGCGGGCCCGCACCGGTGCGGTGCGGGCCCGCGGGCCCGGGACGGTTCAGTGGATGTCCCGGCGTTCCTCGACCACCGGGATCGCGCCGCCTGCGGTGCGGCGGCGCTTGTAGACGCTCGTGTACACGGCGAGGCCGATCCCGCCGACCGCCATCATGATCAGACCGACCAGGTCGAGATTGACGCTCTCCAGCTCCCAGTCGCTCGCGAAGGTGAGGATCGCGCCCACCACGATCAGGACGATGCATCCGCCGATGCCCATGGATCCGCCTTCCGCCGTCGGGACTGTGACTGCGCGGGTACCCGGGTTCCGGATACGAAAACGCCCCCGCGGGCCGGAAGTCCGGTCCGCGGGGGCGTTGTCGGTTCGGCTACGCCGGGATCCAGGCGTAGCAGCCCGAGGAGTTGAACTCCGCGGTGCCGGCCGGGATCGTCGCCGTGATCTTGTCGCCGGCCTTGGGCGGGGTCTCGGGGCCGGAGGCGAGGGTGCCGCCGTCCTTGCCCTTGGCCTCCCAGGTGCAGTTCGTGGCCTGGGTCAGCGCCCGGTAGGTACCCGCCGCGGGCGAGGTCCGCGGGCCTTCGGGGAAGCCCTTCTCCGCCGCGGCGAGGATCGGCTTCTGGTCCGGGCACAGGAGGGTGATCGCGTCCTTGGCGCCCGGGATCTCGCCGGTGATGACGGCTCCGGTCGCGGCGTCCCTGTCGTGCTTCGCGGTGCGCTGCACCCGCTGGCAGGAGTCCTGCCCGCTCTGCAGCACGGACGCCGGGTCCACCTTGTCGGGGACCCGCCCGCTCAGGTACTTCTTCTCCTCCGCCGTGAAGCTGCCCGTCTTCGGGGTGAGCTTCGCGTCCGGCACCGTGGGGCCGGTCGGCTTCGCGTCGGGATCGGTCGACGGCTGCGGAGCGTCCGCCGGGTCGGGGGCCGACGACGAGGCCGGGGGCTTCGGCGAGGCGCCGGATTCGGCCTTGTCCCCGCCCGAACTGCAGGCGGTCAGCGTCAGGGCGGCGGCCAGCAGGACAGCAGCCGCTGCGGAGCGTCGGTACATCGGATGGCTCCCGTACTCAAGGGGGTGTGCAGCGGGGCCCGGCCACAGAGAGCCGGACCCCGCACGCCGTCAGGCGGTTGTTTCGGTCTTCGTCGCTTACTTCGCGCCGAAGGTGAGGACCAGCTGCGGAGTACCCTCCGCCGCCGTGGCCTCGGAGGACCAGATCCACAGCGGGTCGGTGCCCGTGCTCGTCAGGCCCAGGCCGTAACTGGTGCCCAGCGCCGCGGTGACCGTGGCGGTGTCCAGCTCCACGTTGTGCACCGCGGAGCCCTCCGGCACGCCCGCGAGCGTGCCGAGCGGGGTGGTGCCGAGGGTGGGCTTGGTGTTGAAGGTCGTACCCGCGCCCGTCCAGTTACCGGTGATCGGGAGGACCTTCACGGTGTCGGTGGTACCGGCGTTCGCCTGCGTGCTGGTCTTGATCTGCAGCGAGGCGGACTTCAGGACCTGGCCGGCCGGGGCGGCCGGCAGGTTGAAGCGCAGGTACGTCTCGTACAGCGAGCCGCTGCCGCGGACCGCGAGCGAGGTCGACGCGCCGTTGGCGGCGCTCGGGGCACCCTGGTTGATGTAGGTGTCCTCGGTCGTCTTGACCGCGGAGACCGTGTCGGTGGGCGCCTTGGCCAGGTCGAAGTGGCTCTTGACCTGGGCCTGGGTGAGCGCCGACGGGTAGACGGCCGTCTCGTCGAGCTGACCCGCGAAGAAGTTGCTCGTCGGACGGGTCGGCCAGTTGGCGAGGTTGTCGCCACCGACGTGCCAGTAGCCCGCGATGTTGCTGTTGCTCGTGGCGTTCAGGGAGCCCTTGTTCTGGCCGTCGACGTACAGCGTGATGCCGCCGGGGCCCTGGGTGCCGACCACGTGGTGCCACTTGTTGTCGTTGTACGTCTCGAACAGGCCCGTGGAGACGGTGCGGGTCGAGCCGTTGTAGACGCCGAAGACCAGGCGACCGGTGTTGGTCATGTAGATCTGGCGGTCGTAGGTGCCGCTGTTGCGCGCCTGGTTGTTGCCGAAGCCGATGAGCTTGCCGCCACGCGTGGTGTTCGTCTTGAACCAGGTCTCGACGGTGAACGCGTTGCCGACCGTCTGACGGCGGTCGCTGTACACCTGCTGGCTGGTCCCGTTGAAGCCCATCGCCGTGCTGCCGGAGACGGCGCCGGGCGACTGCTTCAGGGCGGGGGCGTTGAGCTGGACACCGCTGCGGTTGCCGGACACCGAGGAGTCGGCGACGTAGGGGCTGACCGCGTCGTCGTAGCGCCAGTAGAGGTCGGCGCCGTCGGTACGGACCTGGTTCGGGTAGGACTGGACCGAGGTCGGGACGGTCACCGAGGCGACGGCCGACAGGGCGCTGGTGTTACCGGCGGCGTCGGTCGCGGTCACCCGGTAGGTGTAGCTCTGACCGGCCTTGACCGTGGCGTCGTTCCAGGAGGCCTGCGGGCGCTCCCACTCCAGCGAGCTTGCGGTGACGGTGGCGGCCGGGGTGGCGGAGCCGTTGCGGTAGATGCGGTACGTCAGCTTGCTGTCGTCCGCGTCGTAGCTGGTGCGCCAGCGGACCTGGACCTCGCCGGGCTTCACGCTGGAGGCGCTGGCCACCGGGGTGGTCGGGGCACCGACGTCGCCCTTGGAGGCGAAGCGGGTCAGACCCCACTGCGGCTTGCCGTTGATGAGGGTGAACTCACCGCCGACCCACATGTACTTGACGTCGTTCTTCTCGGCCACGGCCATGACGCGCGGGCCGATGCCCTCGGTGCCGTCCATGCCGTCGTTGGCCGTGGGGTGCCAGCCGAGCTTGCCCGGGCCGCGCACGAAGCCGTCCACGGGCGCGGGGGCGGCACCCTCGTGGTTGGTCGGCTGGGCCAGCAGGAAGTTCCGCTTGCCGTCGGGGAACTCCAGCTCGGTGGAGCAGTCGTGCCCGTGCGAGGAGCTGTAGAGCACTCCCTCGTAGGGCAGGACGAACTGGGTGGCGCCGAGGCAGCGGTCACGCCACTTCTCGGTGAAGTCGCTCAGGCGCAGGCCGATGCGGCCGTCGAAGACGCCACCGCCGGAGCCCTCGTGACCGGTGTAGAAGCCGGTGTCGTCGGTGGAGATGTCCTTGACGACCGAGTTCGACGGGATGTTGTTGTACGTCTTGGTGACCGCGCCCGTGGTGGCGTTGACCACGGCCAGGGCGTGGCTGTTGGAGCCGTTGACGCTGAAGAAGTCGCCGCCGAGGAGCACGTTCTTGCCGTCGGGGGTGACCTCGACCGCGCGGCCCGGCTCGTCGACGTTGGCGACGAAGGGCTTCAGCGCACCGGAGGAGGCGTCCACGGCGGCGAACCGCTCGCGGGTCTGGCCCTCGACGGTGTTGAAGTCGCCACCCGCGTACAGGGTGTCGTCGGTGACGGCGAGCGCGCGCACGGTGGCGGGGATGCTCGGGTGGAACGATGCCTTGGGGGTGCAGCTCGCGATGTCGATCGCGGCGAGGCTGGACACCGGGGTGCCGTTGACGGCGCCGAAGTACCCGCCCGCGTAGAGGGTCTTCTTGTCGTTCGAGACGACCAGCGTCCGGACGGTCGCCGTGCCTTCGCCGATGGTGAAGGCCAGCTTGCAGGAGGTGGGATTGCCGGTGGCGGCGTCGAGCGCCACGAAGTTCACGGCATTCTGCTCCGCGCCTGCCGCGCCCTCGGGCGGGCGGACGGCCGAGAAGGTACCGCCGGCGAAGACGGTGCCGTTGGCCTGGGCCATCGCCCAGACGACGCCGTTCGTCTGCCAGGTCGGCAGTTCGTCGGCGGTGAATGCCACCGGCGCCGTGATGGCGGACGCCTCAGGCATCAGCACCAGGCCTATACCGGTGCCCGCACCGGCCAGTGACAGTACGAGGGCGGCAGTCAGCCCTCTGGATCTACGCATGAGCCCCCCAGGGCAATTGCCCGGTTTGATGGCTGGAACTATCCGAACAGCCATATGTACTGGCGCAGACTAGGGCTCATGTGAAGGCCTGGTCACCTCTCTTGACCCATTGCATACCAACTTGGAATCAACAGGTTCAGCATGGAGGGTGCACAAGGGACATACGGCAGGTTTACCCCGGCCACACCCCCGCAGAGCTGCGGAGTATGGCCGGAACACGGCAAACCGTAGGGGAAATATAAGGCCTCAGCGGTCGATGCGGACCGTCACGCCCGCCAGTTGGTCCTCGACCTGGCGGATGTCGGCGTCGACCATGATCTGCGCGAGCTCCGCCACCAGGACCGTCGGCTTCCAGCCAAGCAGCTCGTGCGCCTTGGAGGCGTCGCCGATGAGGGCGTCGACCTCGCTGGGGCGCTCGTACTTGGGGTCGTAGCGCACGTGGTCCGCCCAGTCGAGGCCGGCGTGCGTGAAGGAGGACTCGACGAACTCGCGGACCGTCGCGGCCACCCCGGTGGCGACGACGTAGTCGGTGGGCTCGTCCTGCTGGAGCATCCGCCACATGGCGTCCACGTACTCGGGGGCGTAGCCCCAGTCGCGCACCGCGTCGAGGTTGCCGAGGTAGAGGTGGTCCTGGAGACCGGCCTTGATACGGGCCACCGCGCGGGTGATCTTGCGGGTCACGAAGGTCTCGCCGCGGCGCGGGGACTCGTGGTTGAAGAGGATCCCGTTGACGGCGAACATGTCGTACGCCTCGCGGTAGTTCACCGTGGTCCAGTACGCGAACACCTTCGCGGCGCCGTACGGGCTGCGCGGGTGGAACGGGGTCTGCTCGTTCTGCGGCGGCGGGGTGGACCCGAACATCTCGGAGGACGAGGCCTGGTAGATGCGGGTGTCGACACCGCTGGCCCGGATCGCCTCCAGCAGCCGCAGCGCGCCGAGGCCGGTCACGTCGCCCGTGTAGAGCGGGGCGTCGAAGGAGACGCGGACGTGGGACTGCGCGCCGAGGTTGTAGACCTCGTCGGGACGTATGTCGCGGAGCAGGTTCACCAGCGCGACGCCGTCGGAGAGGTCGGCGTGGTGCAGGACGAAGGACCGGTTGGCGGTCTGCGGGTCCTGGTAGATGTGGTCGACCCGCTCCGTGTTGAAGCTGGAGGACCGCCGCACGAGCCCGTGCACCGTGTAGCCCTTGGAGAGCAGGAGCTCGGCGAGGTACGAGCCGTCCTGTCCGGTGACTCCGGTGATCAGTGCGGTCTTGCCCATGGGGTCCCCTTGCTGGTGGTTTCTGTCTGTCGTGGTGAGGCTGCGCCTCGGAGTGGATGCGGGGCCGGGCCCTGCGGGGCGGCGCGCCGAAGGGTCGGGGCGCGGCCAGGGATCCGGATTGCGTTACCGTACACGGCCGCCCCCGGACGCCTCCTGCGGGGCGCCCACCCTCTCGTGGTCCTGACGCCGCCCGGCACGCCCCCGGTTCCGGAGCCGGCCGACATCCCGACCGGCCCGACCGTCGGGTGCCGGCCGTCGGCCGCTGTCGGCCCCGTCAGGCCCGCCGCGATCGGGGCCGCCCCGGTGGCTCGGGCTCGGGCCGTGGACCACTGCCACCCCCGCGGGAGCGGACTGGCATCATCGGCGGTATGACAAGTTCGTTGCCGCTCCTGCCCCCGAACGCCCGCGTCTTCGTCGCGGGCCACCGCGGCCTCGTGGGATCCGCGGTCGCCCGGCGGCTCACCGCCGACGGCCATGAGGTGCTGACCCGGGGTCGTGCCGACCTCGACCTGCGCGACGCCGCCGCGACCGCGGCGTACCTGAAGGACGTCCGCCCGGACGCCGTGGTGCTGGCCGCCGCCAAGGTCGGCGGGATCATGGCCAACAGCACGTACCCGGTGCAGTTCCTGGAGGAGAACCTCCAGATCCAGCTCAGCGTGATCGGTGGTGCCCATGCGGCCGGCGTGGGCCGACTGCTGTTCCTGGGTTCCTCCTGCATCTACCCGAAGCTGGCCCCGCAGCCGATCCGCGAGGACGCCCTGCTGACCGGCCCGCTGGAGCCGACCAACGAGGCCTACGCCCTCGCGAAGATCGCCGGCATCGTCCAGGTCCAGTCGTACCGCAAGCAGTACGGGGCCTCGTACATCTCGGCGATGCCGACGAACCTGTACGGCCCGGGCGACAACTTCGACCTGGAGACCTCGCACGTCCTGCCGGCGCTCGTCCGGCGCTTCCACGAGGCCGCCGCCGAGGGCCGTGACGAGGTCACGCTGTGGGGCTCGGGCACCCCGCGCCGGGAGTTCCTGCACGTGGACGACCTGGCCGCGGCCTGCGCCGTACTGCTGAACTCCTACGACGGCGACGAGCCCGTCAACATCGGCTGCGGCGAGGACCTGACCATCAAGGAACTCGCCGAGACGGTCGCCGAGGTGACCGGCTTCCGCGGCGAGCTGGCCTGGGACACGTCCAAGCCGGACGGGACCCCGCGCAAGCTGCTGGACGTGAGCCGCCTGACGTCGCTCGGCTGGAAGCCCGCCGTCCCGCTGCGGGACGGCATCGCCGCCACGTACAAGTGGTGGCGCGAGCAGAGCTGATCGCACAGGCGGCCCGGACCCCTCAGTACGCTCCGCGACCGTCTACGACGGCGCGGAGCGTACGGCCCATGACGTCGACATCGCTGGTGAAGGACCAGTTGTCGACGTACTGCAGGTCGAGCTGGATGGTTTCGTCCCAGGACAGGTCGGACCTTCCGCTGATCTGCCACAATCCCGTCATCCCCGGCCGTACGGTGAGGCGGCGCAGCTCGACCTCGTCGTACTTCGCCACCTCCTCGGGCAGCGGCGGGCGCGGGCCGACCAGCGACATGTTGCCGATCAGCACGTTGACGAGCTGCGGCAGCTCGTCCAGCGAGGTGCGGCGCAGCAGCCGGCCCACCCGGGTCACCCGGGGGTCGCGGCGCATCTTGAACATCAGCCCGTCGTTCTCGTTGGCCCCGGACAGCTCGGCCTTGAGGGCGTCGGCGTCCACGACCATCGTGCGGAACTTCCACATGACGAACGGGACCCCGTCGCGGCCGATCCGCCGCTGCCGGTAGAAGGCCGGGCCGCGCGAGCCCAGACGTATGGCGAGGACGATCCCCAGGAGGACCGGGGAGAGCAGCAGCAGTCCGGCCGCGGCTCCGACCCGGTCCAGGGCCGACTTGAGCAGGGTCTGCACCCCGCGACTGACGGGCGGCGCCACCCGCAGCACGGCGAGCCCGCCCGCGGACAGGGTCTCCAGCCGCTTGACGGAGACCTCCACCAGCCCGGGGAAGACCGCGAGTTCCAGGCCCGTGTCGTGCAGGGCCCAGGCGATGCGGCGCAGCCGCTCCCCCGTGATCCGCACGCCGGGGGCCACCAGCACCAGGTCGGCGTGGTGGCTGGCGACGGCGCCGAGCACGGCCGCGGAGTCGCCGTTCGGGGCCTCGGGTGCCGTTCCGTCGAGCCGCGCCGCCACGGGTACGCCGCTGGCGAGCGGCCCGGCACCGACCGGGACCACGCCGACGACGACGTACGGGTGGTCGGTGCGGGCGGCGAGGTGCGCGATGACGTCCTCGGCCGCGTCGGGCTCGCCGACGACGAGGACCCGGCTGACGGCCTGGGCCTCGCGGCGGGCGGCCGACAGGTGGCGGTAGGTCAGTTTGTGGACGGCGATGGTGATGAGCAGAGCGGGCAGCAGGGCCCCGAGCGCGGACAGTCGAGGGGTGGCCTCTTCGGTCACCACGCGCGCCACGGCCAGTACGCCGATGAGAATCAGCCAGTCATGGACGACCGGCAGTACGCCGCGGGACTCCCCGAGCGTCCGGGTCGCGTAGCGCCGGCGCAGCGCCTGCACCCCGGTCCACGCCACGGCGGCGGCCAGGGCGCAGTAGACGGGCCGGACCTGCTGCGCCGCGTCGAAGACGAGTCCTACCGGGATCGCGGCGCCGAGCAGGTCGGCGGCGATTGCGGCCGGGCGGTACCAACGGGCCTTGTCCCCGAGGCGCCGTGCGGGCGCAAGGGACTCCCGGGCCGCTCGGGCCACTCTTTGCGCAGGAATATGGACATGCCTCATGGGCCCCCCTGGCACGTGGTCTATGACAGTGGCAGGTGTCCATGGCTTCCCCTGGCAACGAACATCTGCCGCACCGGGAAACAGTACGACAAACACCCGTACGGTAAATGCCGTTTGGGTCAACGCAGCCTCTTGTTGCGCAAGTGTTAGCAACCGGTACCAGGCGTTCCGCATGTCGAACGGCCCAGGAAGCACACGAAGATGAATGGTCCGGATAGCGGATACGTATCTTCGGACAACGGACCGTTTCCGGCCAACCTTTTGACGCGGCCCTGACATCTGTCGCTGCGAGTGGCAATCTTCGACCGTTCATCGCACCAGCCCTGTTCTGCCCGGAGGCCCACCCAGCCATCCGGAACCCCCCTTGCAGAAGGAGTCTGCGTTGAGGTCCACCCCCCAGAGGCGTGCCACCGCTGCCGGCGCGCTCGTTGCCGCGGCAGCCCTGCTCGCCGTAGGTATACAGACCGGCACCGCCGCCGCCGACGCCACCGCGTCGCAGGCCTCCAAGGCCGCCCAGCCCAACCCGGGCGCGGCCAACCGCGCACTCAGTGCCTCGGAGCGTGCGACGCTCCTGGCCGATGCCAACTCGACCACCGTGCAGGCCGCCAAGGCGCTCGGCCTCGGCAGTGGCGAGAAGCTCGTCGTCCGCGACGTGGTCCAGGATGCGGACGGCACCACGCACACCACCTACGAGCGCACCTACGACGGACTCCCCGTCCTCGGTGGTGACCTCACCGTCCACGCCAAGGACGGCGTCACCAAGAGTGTGACGAAGGCGACCAACCACGAGATCAAGGTCGCCGACACCAGCGCCACCGTGACGCCGGCGGCCGCCGAGAGCCAGGCCGTCTCCGCCGCGAGCGCCGAGGGCTCCAAGGAGGCCAAGCCCTCCAAGAACGCCCGCAAGGTGATCTGGGCGGCCGAGGGCGCGCCGGTCCTCGCGTTCGAGACCGTCGTCGGCGGCCTCCAGCACGACGGCACGCCGAACGAGCTCCACGTGGTGACCAACGCCAAGACCGGCGCCAAGATCACCGAGTGGCAGGCCATCGAGACCGGCACCGGCAACACGATGTACAGCGGCCAGGTGACCCTCGGGACCACCCAGTCGGGCAGCACGTGGAACCTGACCGACGCCGCGCGCGGCAACCACAAGACGTACAACCTCAACCGTGGCTCCGGCTCCGGCACCGGCACGCTGTTCTCCGGCCCGGACGACGTCTGGGGCAACGGCACCGCCGCCAACCTGGAGACCGCCGCCGCGGACGCGCACTACGGCGCCGCCGTCACGTGGGACTACTACAAGAACGTGCACGGCCGCAACGGCCTGCGCAACGACGGCGTGGCCCCGTACACCCGGGTCCACTACGGCAACGCCTACGTCAACGCGTTCTGGAGCGACTCCTGCTTCTGCATGACGTACGGCGACGGCGAGGGCAACAACAAGCCGCTCACCTCCACCGACGTGGCCGCGCACGAGATGACCCACGGTCTGACCTCGGTCACCGGCAACATGACCTACAGCGGTGAGCCCGGCGGTCTGAACGAGGCGACCTCCGACATCATGGCGGCGGCCGTCGAGTTCTACGCCAACAACCCGCAGGACGTCGGCGACTACCTCGTCGGCGAGAAGATCGACATCAACGGCGACGGCACCCCGCTGCGCTACATGGACAAGCCCAGCAAGGACGGCTCGTCCAAGGACAGCTGGTACTCGGGCCTCGGTGGCATCGACGTCCACTACTCCTCGGGCCCGGCCAACCACTGGTACTACCTGGCCTCCGAGGGCTCCGGCGCCAAGGTCATCAACGGCGTGAGCTACAACTCGCCGACCGCGGACGGGCTGCCCGTCACCGCGATCGGCCGTGACGCCGCCTCGAAGATCTGGTTCCGTGCGCTGACGGTCGGCTACTTCAAGTCGAACACCAACTACGCCGACGCCCGCGTCCAGACGCTGAAGGCCGCCGCCGACCTCTACGGTCAGGGCTCGACCATCTACAACAACGTCGCCAACGCGTGGGCCGGCATCGCCGTCGGATCCCGCATCTCCAACGGCGTCTCGGTCACCCCGATCGCCAACCAGAGCACCGTCACGGGCGGCGCGGTGAGCCTGCAGGTCCAGGCCACCAGCACGAACCCGGGTGCGCTGAGCTACGCGGCGACCGGTCTGCCGGCCGGCCTGTCGATCAACGCCTCCAACGGCCTGATCTCGGGCACCGCCACCACCGCGGGCACGTCCAACGTGACCGTCACGGTGACCGACTCGCAGAACCAGACCGGCACCGCGGCGTTCACCTGGACGGTCGGCACCACGCAGCCGAGCGTCTTCGAGAACACCACGGACTACCAGATCGCGGACAACGCGACCGTCGAGTCCCCGATCAACGTGACGCGATCGGGCAACGCCCCGAGCGCCCTCAAGGTGGACGTGAACATCGTCCACACCTACGTCGGTGACCTGGTCGTCGACCTGGTCGCCCCCGACGGCAGCGTCTACAACCTGCGCAACCGCACCGGCGGCAGCGCGGACAACATCGTCCAGCAGTTCACCGTGAACGCCTCCTCCGAGGTCGCGAACGGCACCTGGAAGCTCCGCGTCCGGGACGCCGCCAGCCTGGACACCGGCTACATCAACAGCTGGAAGCTCACCTTCTGACCCTCGCGGGGCAGGGTGAACGTCAGCTGAGCAGATAGACACGGGGCCGCCCGGGAGGAATCCTCCCCGGGCGGCCCTGTTCCATGGGCGCCGGCGCGGCCGGGACCTCAGGCCCCGGGGCGGCCCAGGGCGCGGAAGATGGTGGTGAGGAGGTTCTCCTCCTCTTCCTCCTCGTCCTCGGGGTTCGGGTTCGGGTTCGGGTTCTGGTTCTGGTTCTGGTCGGGCCGTCCCGGCCAGGTGCCGTTCCCGCCCGTACCGCCGTTGCCTCCGGTGCCGCCCTCGGTCTGGTCCTCGTCGTCGCGCGACTGGTCGTCCCGGCCCGGCCAGGTGCCGTTCCCGCCGGTGCCGCCGTTGCCTCCGGTGCCGCCGTTGTCGCCCCGGCCCGCGTCCGCCTCGTCCACCGGCTTGAAGTAGACCGAGACGACCTCCACCCGCTTCGCGTTCTCCCCCGGCTTCAGCACCTTCTCCGCCTCGCCGTCGCAGCCCCGGTTGTCGAAGAGGACCGCCAGCGACTCCGTGTCGTTGCGCACCTCGATGGCGGGCTCGTCGCGGGAGGTGCGCGTCAGCAGGTAGCAGGTGTCGTTGTCGGCGGGCCGGATCTGGCCTCTTCTCTCGGTGCCGGCCGCGTCGAGGTAGCGGTAGTGCAGGGTGCCGAGGGCGCGTTCGCCGTGGTCGTCGGCCGTCGACGGCCCGGCGGTGGGCAGGGCGAGCGCGAGAGCGCCGACGAACACGGCGGCGGTCGAGCGAAGACGCATGGGGGAGTCCGTTCCTCGGGTTGCTCGGGTTCCGCGGATACCGGTCCGGTGGCATCCTCGGGCAGCGTAGGAGCGGAGGAGCCAGCTGAATCGATTCGGCATGCCCAGTACGTTCGAAGGTTCACCCGTGAGGTCCCCGCCGTACGGCCCTGCGCGCGGTCTCCCCGCGCACGGCCTCAGTTCCGTACGGCCGGTGCCCCCGCCGGGTCCTGAGCCCCGGTGGACCGTGTGCGGGGCCGCGGGAGCGGAGCCGCGGCGGCCGGCGTCCCACCGCGGAGCAGGAGGAAGACCGCCGCCGCACCGGCCAGCCCCATCGCGGCCGAGACCAGGAACGTCTCGCGCAGACCGCTCGCGAAGGCGGCCTCCACCAGCCCCGTCAGCGCCTCGCGGGCCGCACCCGCCGGGGCTTCGGCGAGCACCTGCCCGGCGCCGCCCGAGGCCAGCGGCTCCGCCAGCCCCCGGCCGCCCTCACCGAGCCCGGAGCGCAGCCCCGCGTGGAAGACCACACCGAGCACGGCGATGCCGAGGGCGGTGCCCAGTTGGCGCGCGGTGTTCAGGGCGCCGCCCGCCATGCCCGCCCGGGCCGGGGCCACGGCCCCCATCGCGGTGGCGGCCAGCGCCGGGGTCGCGGCGCCCACCCCCACGCCGGTCACGAGCAGCCCGGGCACCAGGGCGGTCCAGCCGTCCCCGGCGTCGAGCATCCAGGCCTGGAGCAGCGCGCCGAAGCCGATCAGCAGCAGTCCCCCGCCGATGGTCAGCCGGGGCGGGACCGCGTGGAGCAGCCGTCCGGCCACCGCGGCGACGACGAAGCCGGCCGCGCTGAGCGGCAGCAGCACCAGGCCCGCCCCGACCGGGCTCATCCCCTCGGCGGACTGCAGCCAGAGGGAGACGTACATGAGGTACGAGAACGCGGCGCCCGACAGCAGCAGTCCGGCGGCCATGACGGCGACGAAGGTCCGGCTGCGGAAGAGCGAGAGGTCCAGCATCGGTCGGGTGCTGCGCAGTTCGACGAGGACGAAGGCGGCGAAGGCGGCCACGCCCAGGCCGAGCAGGCCGAGGGTGGTGGGCGAGCCCCAGCCGTTCTCGCCGACGCGGATCACGGCGTAGGTGACGGCCGTGGCGGCCGCGGTGAAGGTGGCCATGCCGGGCAGGTCGAGGCGCCCGGCGTGGGGGTTGCGGGACTCGGCCACCGCCTTGAGGGTGACGTACACGGCCAGCGCGCTGACGGGCAGGTTGATGAAGAAGATCCAGCGCCAGCCGAAGTGCTCGGTGAGCAGCCCTCCGATGATCGGCCCGGCCGCGGCGGCGGCGCCGTTGACCGCGCCCCAGACGCCGAAGGCCACCCCGCGGTCGCGGCCCTGGTAGGACGCGGTGAGCAGGGCCATGGTGGTGGCGAACATGGCGGCTCCGCCGATGCCCTGGACGGCGCGGAAGGCGATCAGCTCGGCCGGGCCGGTGGCCAGCCCGCAGGCGAGCGAGGCGGCGGCGAAGAGCCCGAGCCCGACGAGGTAGACCCGGCGGCGGCCGATCCGGTCGGCGAGCGAGCCCGCTCCCAGCAGCAGGGCGGCCAGGGCGAGGGCGTAGGCGTCCATCACCCACTGGAGGCCGGCGAATCCGCCGAAGGACGTGTCGGAGGCCATGTCGGCGGACATGTCGGGCAGGGCGACGGTCACGATCGTGACGTCGACCAGGAGCATGAATGCCCCGAGGCAGACGGCCGTCAGGGGCAGCCATTTGCGCATGGGAGTTCTCCTCGGGTGTACGGAGGGTGGGGTCGCGGGCGGGTCCGCGGTGACCCCAAGGTCCCACCGCCCACCTCCGTTCCCCCATCCAGCGGCCCGCTCCTGCCGAATTTCCTCGATCAGGGCCCCTGTCATGATGGAAACCATGAACGAGACGCAGCTGGACGCACTCGACCGGTCCCTGGTGCACGCCCTCGTGATCGACGGCCGGGCCTCCTTCAGCCGGCTCGCCGAGGTGCTGGAGGTCTCCGACCAGACCGTCGTACGCCGCTACCGGCGGCTGCGGACCGCCGGTCTGGTCCGGGTGGTCGGGCTGCCGCAGGGCAGCCGCGTCGGCCTGTTCGAGTCCTGGCTGCGGGTGCAGTGCGCCCCCGACGCGGCGCTCCCGGTGGCCGAGGCGCTCGCCCGCCGCCCGGACATCGCGTGGGTGACCCTGAACTCGGGCGGCACGGAGGTCCACTGCATGACCCGGGCCCGTACCCGCAGGGACCGGGACACCCTGTTGCTGGAGAAGCTGCCGCGCACCCGCCGGGTGACGGGCATCAGCGCCCACACCATCCTGCGGAAGTTCTTCGGCGGACCCGACTCGTGGGCGGGCGTGGACGCGCTGCGCCCGGATCGGATCGCGGCCCTGGAACGGCCCGTGGCCCCGCCCGGGCCGGACCGGTACGCCTTGGACGAGACGGAGTTCGCGCTGCTCGCGGTGCTGGGCCGGGACGGCCGCGCCGGGTATCCGGAACTGGCCCGCGCCACCGGGCTGTCGGAGTCGACCGCCCGCCGGAAGGTGGAACGGCTGCGCGATCTCGGGGCGCTCTTCTTCGACGTGGAGTTCGTTCCCTCGCTCTTCGGCTACGAGGCCGAGGCGACGATGGTGCTGACCGTCCCGCCGGCCCGGCTGGCGGAGGTGGGGGCCGCGCTGGCGAGCCACCGCGAGGTGCCGTTCGCGGCGGCCGTGACCGGGGCGGCCTCCCTGATGGCGGTGGTCGTGTGCCGGGACACCGACGCGCTCTACACGTACCTGACCGAGCGGATCGGCGCGGTGGACGGGGTGGGGCAGGTGGAGGTCATCCCGGCCCTGCGCAGCGTCAAGCGGGCCGGGATGCTCGTGGAGGGCGAGCGGCTGGTGGATCCGCCGCCCGCCCCCTGAACCGGTACCGCCACGGTGCCTACCGCAGCAGGACCCCGCCGCCCGCGTCCGTCTCCACCGGGGCCGCGACCAGGCCCAGTTCCGCCGGGGTCGCCAGCAGCGGGTGCGCGGGCAGGATGCGCACCGTGTAGCCGAAGGGCCCCGTACGGTCGAGGGCGAGCGGGCCCTCGTACACCCAGCGGCCCTCCAGATCGGGCCCCGCGGCCGGCTTGAGCGGGAAGCTCCGCCCGTCCCGGATCACGTCCTGCGGGTCCACCCGGCCGCCGAAGGCCTGCACCTCCACGTCCTCGGGGGTGAGGGTGTCCAGGGCCACCTGCACGCGCAGGGTGAGGGTGGCGCCCAGTTCGGCGGTGCCGTTGACCGGAGCCGCGGCCAGCGTCTCCACGTGTTCGACCGAGACCCGCGGCCAGGCCGCCCGGACCCGCCCCTTCCACCAGGCGAGGTCGCGCGCCGCCGCGGCGTCCAGGGCCCGGTGGGCGAGCGCGGCCGGCGTGTACAGCCGCTCGACGTACTCCCGGACCATGCGCCCGGCGAGCACCTTCGGCCCCAGCGAGACGAGCGTGCGCCGGACCATCTCGATCCACCGCACCGGGAGCCCGGTGCGTCCGACCCGGTCGTAGAAGCGGGGCGCGACCCGGTTCTCGATCAGCTCGTAGAGGGCGGTGGCCTCCAGGTGGTCGCGCCGGTCCTCGTCCGCGCCGAGCCCGTCGGCGGTCGGGATGGCCCAGCCGAAGTCCGGCTCGAACCACTCGTCCCACCAGCCGTCGAGGACGGACAGGTTGAGGCAGCCGTTCAGCGCGGCCTTCATCCCGCTCGTGCCGCAGGCCTCCAGGGGTCGCAGCGGGTTGTTCAGCCAGACGTCGCAGCCCGGGTAGAGCTTCTGCGCCATGGCCATGCCGTAGTCGGGCAGGAAGACGATCCGGTGGCGCACCCGCGGGTCGTCCGCGAAGCGCACCAGTTCCTGCACGAGCCGCTTCCCGCCGTCGTCGGCCGGATGCGCCTTGCCCGCGACCACGATCTGCACCGGCCGCTCCGGGTCCAGCAGCAGCCTGCGCAGCCGCTCCGGGTCGCGCAGCATCAGCGTCAGCCGCTTGTACGAGGGCACGCGCCGGGCGAAGCCGATGGTCAGCACGTCCGGGTCGAGTACGGAGTCCACCCAGCCCAGCTCGGCCGCGGCGGCGCCGCGCTGGCGCCACGAGGCCCGCAGCCGGTCCCGTACCTCCTGCACCAGCTGCTCGCGCAGCACCCGCCGCAGGTCCCACACGTCCTGGTCCGGGATCTCGGCGACCGCGTCCCAGCGCGGGGAGCCGCCGACCGACAGGGCGTCCTCGGTGCGGCCCGCGCCGATCTGGCGGGCGCCGAGCCGGACCACCTCGGGGGCGACCCAGGTGGGGGCGTGCACCCCGTTGGTCACGGAGGTGATGGGCACGTCGGCCGGGTCGAAGCCGGGCCACAGCCCGGCGAACATCTCCCGGCTGACCGCGCCGTGCAGGGTGG
Source organism: Streptomyces virginiae (assembly GCF_041432505.1). Lineage (GTDB taxonomy): Bacteria > Actinomycetota > Actinomycetes > Streptomycetales > Streptomycetaceae > Streptomyces > Streptomyces virginiae_A. Next base: position 5,931,504 of record NZ_CP107871.1, on the reverse strand, counting down.
ACACCCCGTTGGCCCGCTGGGCGAGGCGCAGGCCCATCACGGCCATGTTGAACACGCCGGGGTCGCCGCCGGGATAGGTCTCCGCGCCCAGTTCCAGGATCCGCTCGACGGGTACGCCGGCCAGCTCCCCGCCCTCCCCGAAGTGCCGGGCGACCAGGGCCCTCTCGAAGCGGTCGATCCCGGCCGGAACGGGGGTGTGCGTGGTGAACACGGTCCCGGCGCGCACCGCCTCGACGGCGGCGTCGAAGCCGAGGCCCTGCTCCCGCTCCAGTTCCCTTATGCGTTCGAGCCCGAGGAAACCGGCATGTCCCTCGTTGGTGTGAAAGACCTCGGGGTCGGGGTGGCCGGTGATCCGGCAGTACGTGCGCACCGCGCGCACACCGCCGATGCCGAGCAGCATCTCCTGGAGCAGCCGGTGGTCGCTGCCGCCGCCGTAGAGCCGGTCGGTCACCTCGCGGGCCGCGGCGTCGTTGTCCTCGACGTCGGAGTCCAGGAGCAGCAGCGGCACCCGGCCGACGCGGGCCTGCCAGATGTGGGCGTGCAGGGTGCGTCCGCCGGGCATGGTCAGCGAGACGCGGGCGGGGGTGCCGTCGTCCTGGCGGAGCAGGCCGAGCGGGAGTTCGTTGGGGTCGAGGACGGGATAGTGCTCCTGCTGCCAGCCGTCGCGGGAGAGCGACTGGCGGAAGTAGCCGTGGCGGTAGAGCAGGCCCACCCCGATGAGCGGGACGCCGAGGTCGCTGGCGGCCTTGAGGTGGTCCCCGGCGAGGATGCCGAGGCCGCCGGAGTATTGCGGCAGGGCGGCGGTGATGCCGAATTCGGGGGAGAAATAGGCGATGGCGGCGGGTAGTTCCGCGCCCTTCTCCTGGCTCTGGTACCACCTCCCGCCGTTCACGTAGTCATCGAGGTCGGCGGCGGCGACGGCGAGTCGGCGCAGGAACCGGCGGTCCGCGGCCAGTTCGGCGAGCCGGGCCGCGGAGACGGCGCCGAGCAGCCGGACGGGATCGCCGCCGGCGGCCTGCCAGCCCTCGGGGTCGACGGATTGGAAGAGTTCACGGGTCTCGGAATGCCACGACCAGCGCAGATTGCGCGCGAGATCGGTGAGCGGCAGCAGGGGCTCCGGGAGGACGGGGCGCACGGTGAATCGACGGATAGCCTTCACACGTTCCACCTTCGCAGGGGATTGCGGATCGGAGCGGGCTCACCACGCTGTGCACCCGCGCATCACCCCCGGAAGGCTAGCGAGGACGGTCCTCCTCCGACAGGTCACCCGGGCACGACCGCCGCCTCCCGGGCCGCCGGGCGCCGATCGATGCGCACGACATCCGGGAACACCTGTCGCATCGTCGCCCGTATGAACGAGACGGTTGGACGAGACGGTGCGCGAGGTGCCGGCGCGGATCGGGGCCTTCCTCCTCAGGACGGGGCGCGCGGGGCCTGTGGGACGGGTGGTTCCCGACCCGTCCGCGCCCGGGTTCCACGCCGCGTCAGCCCGTACGTCACCTGGTTCCGGCCGACTTGACGGAGCCTCGGCGAATGTCGAGCCGGGGCTTGGTATTGCCCGTGCCACTACGTACGAGTAGTTAACCGAGCACCCGGGTTGGGCGGGGTGATAGTGGGAAGGGCTCCCCGGGTACACGCGTACACGCACGGCGCCTCCGCCCACAAACCCTCTCCCCGCCACCCGAGTGAACGCGGACAGGAGCGGCCATGCCCGCAGCCCAGCCGTCCACTGAGCGGCTAGAAACAGAGCGAACAGAGCGTGCACTACCAGCCGTGATTCCGGCTGGCCTGTTGTCACCGAGCCCTGCGAACTGCCCCCAGGTGATCCCATCATGATCGGTCGCATTCCCGTGCTGGACGTCCGCCCCGCCGTCGACTGCGGCGCCAGACCCGCAAAGGCGGTCGTGGACGAGGTCTTCGAGATCTCCGCCACCGTGTTCCGTGAAGGACACGACGCCGTCGCCGCCCACCTCGTCCTGCGTGATCCGGGCGGGCGGCTGCGGGCCCCCGTGCCGCTGAGCGAACTCGCCCCCGGCACCGACCGGTGGGGGACCAAGATCTCCGTCGACGTCGAGGGGAGGTGGACGTACACCGTCGAGGCGTGGAGCGATCCGGTCGCCACCTGGCGGGCCCATGCCGCGATCAAGATCCCGGCCGGGATCGACACCGGCCTCATGCTGCTGGAGGGCGCGGAGCTCTACGAGCGGGCCGGCGCCCGGATCCCCAAGCGGGACGGGCGCGAGGCCGTCCTGGTCGCCGCCGGCACCATGCGCGACGAGGACCTGCCCGTCGCCGAACGGTACGAGGCCGCCCTCGATCCGGCCGTGGACGCCGCGTTCGCCCGGCGCCCGTACCGGGAGCTGGTCACCGCCTCCAAGCCCCTGCCGCTCCTGGTGGAGCGCAAGCGGGCCCTCTTCGGCTCCTGGTACGAGATGTTCCCGCGCTCCGAGGGTGCGGTGCTGGAGCCCGGTGAGGCCCCGGTCAGCGGGACCTTCCGGACCGCCGCCGAGCGGCTGCCCGCGATCGCCGCGATGGGCTTCGACGTGGTCTACCTGCCGCCCGTCCACCCGATCGGGTCCACCTACCGCAAGGGTCCGAACAACACTCTTTCCGCCGGTAGTTGGGACCCGGGCGTGCCATGGGCCATCGGTTCCACCGAGGGCGGGCACGACGCGGTCCACCCGGAACTCGGCACCATCGAGGACTTCGACGCCTTCGTCGGGCGGGCCCGCGAGCTGGGCATGGAGATCGCGCTGGACTTCGCCCTGCAGTGCTCCCCCGACCACCCGTGGGTGGAGAAGCACCCGGAGTGGTTCCGTCACCGGGCGGACGGGACGATCGCGTACGCCGAGAACCCGCCGAAGAAGTACCAGGACATCTATCCGATCCACTTCGACACGGACATGGCCGGCATCGTCAAGGAGACCTGTCGGATCCTGCGGTACTGGATGGAGCACGGCGTCCGAATCTTCCGTGTCGACAATCCGCACACCAAGCCGGTCGTCTTCTGGCAGAAGGTGATCGCGGACATCAACAAGTCGGACCCGGACGTGATCTTCCTGGCGGAGGCGTTCACCCGGCCCGCGATGATGCGGGCGCTGGCCGCCGTCGGCTTCCAGCAGTCGTACACCTACTTCACCTGGCGCAACACCAAGGCGGAGCTGACCGAGTACCTGACCGAGCTGGCGGACACCCCGTCCGCCTCGGTCATGCGGCCGAACTTCTTCGTCAACACCCCGGACATCCTGCACGAGTACCTGCAGCACGGGGGCCGTCCCGCCTTCGAGGTCCGAGCCGTCCTGGCCGCCACCCTCTCCCCCGCCTGGGGGGTCTACGCGGGCTACGAGCTCTGCGAGAACACCCCGGTGCGCGAGGGCAGCGAGGAGTACCTGCACTCCGAGAAGTACGAGTTCCGGCCGCGCGACTGGGCCGCCGCCGATCGCTCCGGCGAGACGATCGCCCCGCTGATCACCTCCCTGAACCGGCTGCGCCGCCGCAACCCCGCGCTCCAGCAGTTGCGCGACATCCACTTCCACTCGACCGACAACGAACAGGTGATCGCCTATTCGAAGCACGCCGGAGCCAATTCCGTACTGGTGGTCGTCAACCTCGATCCGCACCACACCCAGGAGGCGACGGTGTCGTTGGACATGCCGGTACTCGGCCTCGACTGGCACGGGTCCCTCGCGGTGCGCGACGAGCTCACCGGCGAGACCTATCACTGGGGCAGGGCGAACTACGTGCGCCTAGAGCCGGGCCGCACGCCCGCGCACGTACTGGCCGCTCTGCGACCGTCCCCGCCCACCGGAGGGTCACCCACCACATGATGATCAACGATCCCGTCCACGACACCTTCGAGGACACCCCCGCCAAGGACCGCGATCCCGACTGGTTCAAGCGGGCGGTCTTCTACGAGGTCCTCGTCCGCTCCTTCCACGACAGCAACGGCGACGGCGTCGGCGACCTCAAGGGGCTCACCAGCAAACTGGACTACCTCCAGTGGCTCGGTGTCGACTGCCTGTGGCTGCCGCCGTTCTTCGCCTCACCCCTGCGCGACGGGGGTTACGACGTCGCCGACTACACCTCCGTGCTCCCCGAGTTCGGCGACCTCGCCGACTTCGTGGAGTTCGTGGACGCCGCGCACACCCGCGGCATGCGGGTGATCATCGACTTCGTCATGAACCACACCAGCGATCAGCACGAGTGGTTCCAGCAGTCGCGCAAGGACCCGAACGGTCCGTACGGCGACTACTACATGTGGGCCGACAACGACAAGCAGTACCAGGACGCCCGCATCATCTTCGTCGACACCGAGACCTCCAACTGGACGTACGACCCCGTACGCAAGCAGTACTACTGGCACAGATTCTTCTCCCACCAGCCGGACCTCAACTACGAGAACCCGGCCGTGGTGGAGGAGATCGTCTCCGCGCTGCGCTTCTGGCTCGACCTCGGCATCGACGGCTTCCGCCTCGACGCGGTGCCCTACCTGTACGCCGAGGAGGGCACCAACTGCGAGAACCTGCCCCGCACCCACCAGCTCCTCAAGCGGGTCCGGGCCGAGATCGACGCGCACTACCCGGACACCGTGCTGCTCGCCGAGGCCAACCAGTGGCCCGAGGACGTCGTCGACTACTTCGGCGACTACGAGAAGGGCGGGGACGAGTGCCACATGGCCTTCCACTTCCCCGTCATGCCGCGCATCTTCATGGCCGTGCGAAGAGAGTCCCGCTACCCCGTCTCCGAAATCCTGGCCAAGACCCCGGCGATCCCGGACCGCTGCCAGTGGGGCATCTTCCTGCGCAACCACGACGAGCTCACCCTCGAAATGGTCACGGACGAAGAGCGTGACTACATGTACGCCGAGTACGCCAAGGACCCGCGGATGCGGGCCAACATCGGCATCCGGCGCCGGCTCGCCCCGCTCCTGGACAACGACCGCAAGCAGATGGAGCTGTTCACGGCCCTGCTGCTGTCGCTGCCCGGCTCGCCGGTGCTCTACTACGGCGACGAGATCGGCATGGGCGACAACATCTGGCTGGGCGACCGCGACGGCGTCCGCACGCCGATGCAGTGGACCCCGGACCGCAACGCCGGTTTCTCCTCGTGCGATCCGGGCAGGCTGAACCTGCCGGTCATCATGGATCCCGTCTACGGGTACCGGGTCACCAACGTCGAGGCCGCGATGTCCTCGCCCTCCTCGCTGCTGCACTGGACCCGTCGGCTGATCGAGGTCCGCAAGGCGAACCCGGCCTTCGGACTCGGCTCGTACACCGAACTGCCGTCGTCGAACCCGGCGGTGCTCGCGTTCCTGCGGGAGCACGGGGACGACCTGGTGCTGTGCGTGCACAACTTCTCGCGCTTCGCGCAGCCCACCGAGCTCGATCTGCGGTCGTTCAACGGGCGGGTCCCGGTGGAGCTCACGGGTGATGTGCGCTTCCCGCCGATCGGCGAGTGGCCGTACCTGCTGACCCTGGCGGGACACGGCTTCTACTGGTTCCGGCTGCGGGCCGAACAGCGCGTCGACAAACGCGCGAAGTAGCGGGCCGAGGACGGGGCGGGCAGCTCGAATGGGTCAATCGCCCGCCCCTGTACGGACCATCCTGACCCGACACTCGCACATGCCGGAGAAGCAACTGCCGCGCATCCGGGACACTCTGCGCATTCTGTGACGGCCCGGGGAAAGGACGCGACGCCATGTCGGAGGCTGCATCCGCCCGGAGCCGGCTGACGGCCGACCGGGCCGCCGGGATCGCTCCACTGGAGCCGATGCTGAGGGCCTGGTTGCCCGCACAACGCTGGTTCGCGGGCAAGGGCCGCACCATCAGCAGGCTCAGGACCGTCTCGGCGGCCGAGCTGCTGCCGCCGGGATCCACCCCCGGACTGCTCCACCTGCTCCTCGACGTGGACGGGGACTGCTACCAGCTGCTGCTGGGCATCCGCCCGTCCCTGCCTCCCGCCCTCGCACCCACCCTGATCGGCCATGCCGAGGACGGGCCGTACGCGGGCCGGGCGGTCTACGAGGCGCTGGGCGACCCCCGGCTCGCGGCCATGCTGCTGGAGCGGCTGCGCTCCCCCGGGGCGCTCGGCCCGCTGCGCTTCGACCGGGACCCGGCCACGCCGATCCCGGCGGGGCTCACCCCCCGGCCGATCTCCGGGGAGCAGACGAACTCCTCCCTCATCTACGGAGATTCGTTCATCCTGAAGGTCTTCCGCCGGGTCGGCCCCGGCGTCAACCCGGACCTGGAACTGCCCAGGGCTCTGGCCGCCGCCGGCTGCACCCGGGTCCCGGCCCCCGTCGCCTGGTACGAGGCCGTACCGCCCGGCAGCGAACCGCTGACCCTGGGCGTGCTCCAGCCGTACCTGCGCGGCTCCGACGACGGCTGGCAGCTCGCGCTGCGCCGGCTCGGCGCCGGGGCCGACTTCACCGCCGAGGCGCACGCGCTCGGCCGGGCCACCGCCGAGGTGCACAGCGCGCTGGCCTCGGCGCTGCCCACGGTCGCGCTCGGCCCGGAGCAGACCGCCCGGCTCGCGGCGGGGATGACGGCCCGGCTGGCCGCCACCGCTCGCGAGGTGGCGGCGCTGCGGCCCTACGAGGCGGGGCTGCGGGGCGCCTTCGACGCGCTGGCCGCCTCCCGGGGGGCGGGGGTGCCCGCCCAGCGGATCCACGGGGACCTCCATCTGGGTCAGACCCTGCGCACCCTCGACGGCAGCTGGTCGTTGATCGATTTCGAGGGCGAGCCGGCCCGGCCGTTGGCCGACCGGCGCCGTCCCGAACCGGCGGTGCGCGACATCGCCGGGATACTGCGCTCCTTCGACTACGCGGCCCGCTCGCACCGGCCGTTCGCCCCCGCCTGGGCGGACGACTGCCGGGCCGCCTTCTGCGAGGGCTACGCCCGCACCACCGGCCGGGACCCCCGCGAGGACCCCGTGCTGCTGCGGGCGTACGAGACCGACAAGGCGGTGTACGAGGCCCGTTACGAGTCCCGGCACCGTCCCGACTGGCTGCACGTCCCGATGGCCGCGATCCGGCGGCTGTCGGAACCCGTACGGCCCGCCCACCGCGTGCCGCCGACCCCGTCCGCCCCCGGATCCATCTCCCCGCACCCCCACCCGAAGCCCCCGAGGAGGCCGCTCGCGTGAGCGCCGCACGACAGCCGTCACCGACCGTCAGCGACGAAGCCGCACCCGCCCCGGCGCCGGTGAAGAAGGCCCGTGCTCCCCGGGCCCGCCGCGCCACCCCGCCGCGCGGCGTCCGGCCGGCGCCCGCGCTCGGGGCCGACGAACGGGCCCGGCTGCTGGAGGGCCGCCACCACGATCCGCACGCGGTGCTGGGGGCCCGTGCCCAGCGGGGCGGGGTGGCCTTCCGGGTGCTGCGTCCGTACGCCACGGCGGTCACGGTCGTCGCCAAGGGGCTGCGGGCCGAGCTCCTCGACGACGGGGACGGTCTGTTCTCGGGGCTGCTGCCGCTGGCCGAGGTGCCGGAGTACCGGCTGCTGGTCACCTACGACAGCGACGAGATCGAGATCCACGACCCGTACCGGTTCCTGCCCGCCCTCGGCGAGCTGGACCTGCACCTGATCGGCGAGGGCCGCCACGAGGAGCTGTGGACGGCGCTGGGCGCCCAGCCGATGGAGCACCAGGGCGTGGCCGGGACCCGGTTCACGGTGTGGGCGCCGAACGCCCAGGGGGTCCGGGTCACCGGGGACTTCTCGTACTGGGACTCCGTCGCCCACCCGATGCGTTCGCTCGGCTCCACGGGCGTGTGGGAGCTGTTCCTGCCGGGGGTGGGCGCCGGCACCCTCTACAAGTACGACATCACCCGCCCGGACGGCAGCCACACCCTGCGCGCCGACCCGATGGCCCGCTCCGCGGAGGTCCCGCCGGCGAACGCCTCGGTGGTCACCGCCTCGCGGTACGAGTGGCAGGACGCGGCGTGGATGGCCGAACGCGGCGCCCGGCCCCCGCACCAGGCCCCCTTCTCGGTGTACGAGCTGCACCTGGCGTCCTGGCGGCCCGGGCTCTCCTACCGGCAGCTCGCCGAGCAGCTCCCCGCGTACGTCAAGGAGCTGGGCTTCACGCACGTGGAGCTGATGCCGGTCGCCGAGCACCCCTTCGGCGGTTCGTGGGGCTACCAGGTCACCGGTTTCTACGCGCCGACCTCGCGGATGGGCACCCCGGACGACTTCCGCTTCCTCGTGGACGCGCTGCACCGGGCCGGGATCGGGGTGATCGTCGACTGGGTGCCCGCGCACTTCCCGCGCGACGACTGGGCCCTCGCGGAGTTCGACGGGCGGCCGCTGTACGAGCACCAGGACCCGCGGCGGGCCGCGCACCCGGACTGGGGGACGCTGGAGTTCGACTACGGCCGCAAGGAGGTCCGTAACTTCCTCGTCGCCAACGCCGTGTACTGGTGCGAGGAGTTCCACGTGGACGGCCTGCGCGTGGACGCGGTGGCCTCGATGCTCTACCTCGACTACTCGCGCAAGGAGGGCGAGTGGTCGCCCAACGAGCACGGCGGTCGGGAGAACCTGGACGCGGTGGCCTTCCTCCAGGAGATGAACGCGACCGTGTACCGGCGCTGCCCGGGGGTGGTGACCATCGCGGAGGAGTCCACGGCGTGGACGGGCGTGACCCGGCCGACGGACTCGGGCGGGCTCGGCTTCGGCCTGAAGTGGAACATGGGCTGGATGCACGACACCTTGCGCTACATGTCGAAGGAGCCGGTGCACCGCAAGTACCACCACCACGACATGACCTTCGGGATGATCTACGCCTTCAGCGAGAACTACGTGCTGCCGATCTCGCACGACGAGGTGGTGCACGGCAAGGGGTCGCTGGTGTCACGGATGCCCGGGGAGGACTGGTGGCAGCGGCGGGCCGCGCACCGGGCGTACCTCGGCTTCATGTGGGCCCACCCGGGCAAGCAACTGCTCTTCATGGGGCAGGAGTTCGCCCAGGGGTCGGAGTGGTCGGAGGTGTACGGGCCGGACTGGTGGCTGCTGGACTCCTCCTACGCGGCGGCCGGTGACCACCGTGGCGTACGGGACCTCGTGCGCGACCTGAACCGCACGTACACGGCGGCGCCCGCCCTGTGGGAGCGGGACACGGTGCCGGAGGGCTTCGCCTGGGTGGAGGCGGACGCCGCGGACGACAACGTCTTCGCGTTCCTGCGGTACGCGCAGGACGGCTCGCAGCTCCTGGCGGTGTCGAACTTCTCGCCCGTGGTCCGGCACGGCTACCGGATCGGGGTGCCCGAGGAGGTGCCGCTGTGGCGGGAGGTGCTCAACACCGACCTGGAGGTCTACGGCGGCAGCGGCATCCACCACACCCAGCCGCTGCGGCCGGAGCCGGTGCCGGCGCAGGGCCGCCCGGCGAGCCTGCGGATGACCCTCCCGCCGCTGGCGACGGTCTGGTTCCGGCCACAGGGCTGACGCCGGGGGCGGGGCGACGGGGCTCAGGCCGTGGCGAGGTGCGACTCCAGTTCCTGGAGCAGCTTGCGCTTGGCCCGGGCTCCGACCATCTGCCGGACGGGCTCGCCGTCCCGGAAGACGAGCAGGGTGGGCATGGACAGCACCCCGTACCGGGTGACGGCCCCGGGGTTGCTGTCCGCGTCGATCTGCACGACCTTGAGCCGGTCGGCCTCCTCGGCGGCGATCGAGGAGAGCACGGGGGCGAGTTGGCGGCAGGGGCCGCACCAGTCCGCCGTGAACTCCACGAGGACGGGCCGTCCCCGCTCCCCGAGCACCTCGGCCTCGAAATCGGCGTCGGTCACCTGCGCCACACCCTGAGCCTTCATGTCGCCGTCCCTCTCGTCCATCCGGTCATCGGTCATCCGGTCATCTCGCACTTCGGCACGGCCGCTACGCCGGCCGCCAGTTCCGCGTCGGCCAACTGCCGTCCGAGCTGATCGCGCACGTCGGTCAGCCGGCCGATCAGGCCGTCCAGCTCGACGAGCTTGCGCCGGTAGACGGCGAGCGAGGCGGGGCAGGAGTCCCCGGCCGGGTGGCCGGCGCGCAGGCAGTCCACGAAGGGCCGGGTCTCCTCCAGCTCGAAGCCGAAGTCCTGGAGCATGCGGATCTGACGCAGCAGCCGCAGGTCGTCCTCGTCGTAGGTCCGGTGGCCGTTGCCGTCCCGCCGTGCGGGGAGCAGCCCGCGCGACTCGTAGTACCTGAGCGTCCGGGTGCTGGTCCCGGCCCGCTCCGCCAGTTCGCCGATGCGCATGGGGCGACCGTATTCCTTGACGCCGACGTCAAGGCAAGGGCGGGAGAGACAGGGAGAGCGGGGCGGGGCCCTCGCCACCCCCGTGCGCGAGGGCCCGGAAAGGATCACGCAGAAAATGGCCTTCCGGTTCACATTGTGCGAAGACTGTGAGGGGTATTGCGTCGGCGGCCGTTGGCTGGAACCGTACGCAGGGAAAGGATCTTCGGGCTCACCGATTACCGGACAGTCGCACGGAAAACCGGCGAAAGGCCTTAACTTCATAGGACGTTCCTACGAGGTATGGGCTTGTTTGTTTGGTCTGTAGGCGCCGCAGCCTGGCCACTTCTACGGTGTGCGGTGTGCACTCCAGCCCACCTTTCAATGCCCCCGCCGCGCGTCGCCTGCGCGCGGCCCTGGGCATGGCTCCCGGACATGTCGCCTACGGCCTGCGTGCCCAGTACGGACTCGTCGTCGCGCCCGAGACCGTGATGGCCTGGGAGCGTGGCGAGATATCACCTTCCTCCGCCGAGCTCACGGCGCTCGCGGGCGTTCTGTGGTGCTCGCCCGGCGAACTGCTCGCCGATCCGGTCACCCTGCGAGAGCACCGGGTGGCGCGGGGGCTCGGCGCGGACGACCTGGCCCGGCGGATCGGGCTGGAGACGAGTGCGTACCAGAAGATGGAGGACACCGGGCGCTGGCGGGGCAACGAACGGCAGTCCGCCGCCCTGGCCACGGTGCTGGGTCTGACACTGGCTCAGTTCGTGACGGCGACCGGCAAGCACGAGGAGCTCGCCGAGCTGCTGCGCAGTGCGGTGACCACGCGCTGGCAGGCGTACGTGAAGCCGCTGGGCAAACTGCTGCCGATCCCCAAGCACCATCTGGAGTCGGTGCTGGAGCGGCTGCACGGCGACTACCAGTCGCGGATGGTGGCGACGCTCAGCTGGGGCGGCGGCCAGGGCGAGGCCGGGAGCGGGGACGCGGGCCGGGAGTTCCTCGCCGAGATCGTGGACCGGTTCTGGGACCTCGCGGGCGGTGCGGCGTAGGACGACGGCATCGGGCGGACATCGAGCGAGCGGACCACCACCGGCCGGGCAGGAGAGGCCGACGGTCCCGCCCGGGCCGGGGTCAGAAGACCGATTCGGCCTCGTACATACGGTTCTCGGGAACGGTCTTCAGCTCGGTGACCGCGTGGGCGAGCGGGGCCATCACGATGTCGGTGCCGCGCAGGGCGGTCATGTTGCCGTATTCGCCGCGGTGCACCGCTTCCACGGCGTGCCAGCCGAAGCGGGTCGCGAGGACGCGGTCGTAGGCGGTGGGGGTGCCGCCGCGCTGGACGTGGCCGAGGATGACCGGGCGGGCCTCCTTGCCCAGGCGGTGCTCCAGCTCGGTGGCGAGGCGGTTGCCGATGCCGGCGAAGCGCTCGTGTCCGTAGGCGTCGATCGCGCCCTTCTCGTACGGCATGGAGCCCTCGGCCGGGTGCGCGCCCTCGGCGACGCAGATCACGGCGAACTTCTTGCCGCGGGAGAAGCGTTCCTCCACCATCTTCACCAGGGCGTCCACCTCGAAGGGGCGTTCCGGCAGGCAGATCCCGTGCGCGCCGCCGGCCATGCCGGACTCCAGGGCGATCCAACCCGCGTGCCGGCCCATGACCTCGACGACCATCACGCGCTGGTGCGATTCGGCGGTGGTCTTGAGGCGGTCGATCGCCTCGGTGGCGACCATGACGGCGGTGTCGAAGCCGAAGGTGCGGTCGGTGGAGGAGATGTCGTTGTCGATGGTCTTCGGTACGCCGACCACGGGCATCCCGGCGTCCGACAGCATCCGGGAGGCGGTCAGGGTGCCTTCGCCGCCGATCGGGATGAGGGCGTCGATGCCGTAGCGCGTCGCCAGCTCCTGGGCATTCTCGGCGGCTTCGTGGAGACGGGCGCGTTCCATGCGCGCCGAACCGAGGATCGTGCCGCCGCGGGCGAGGATGCCACTGACGGCATTGATGTCGAGGGGGCGGAAGTGGCCGTCGAGGAGGCCCTTGAAGCCGTCCTCGAAACCGATGACCTCGTCTCCGTGCCCGACCACGGCACGGTGTACGACCGACCGGATGACAGCGTTGAGGCCCGGACAGTCGCCGCCTGCGGTGAGAACTCCGATACGCATCGTGCTGTGTCTCCTGCCGTACATATGAAGGGCGTAATGGTGAAGCCTGTCCGATTGTTCCACGGGCTCGGGGGGCCGCGCGTTTTCGGCGGCCGGGCCACGGAGCCCTCTCGACCCTCCCGACCGGGCCTTTTCCCGGGGGGCGCCCTAGCCATTGACAGAGGTATTGTCAAGAGGTCGAGCCAGATCAAAGTGACATTTCAAAGCATGACCTTCACAGCATGGGACGGAGAGCGGGCGTGACGCGCAGCGTGTACGTGACCGGTATCGAGCGGGGGGACGGCCGACAGGTCGTCGAGCTGGGCATCATGGAGCTGCTGACCCGGCAGACAGGCCGGGTCGGCGTCTACCGTCCGCTGCTGCACGACGCACCGGACCGGCTCTTCGACCTCCTCAAGGCCCGCTACCGGATCGATCAGGACGCCGCGGCGGCCTACGGCATGTCCTACCAGGAGGCCTCGGCGATCCTGGCCGAGAAGGGCACCGACGAGCTGGTCTCGCGGCTGGTCGACAGCTACCACCGGGTGGCCCGCGACTACGAGGTCATGCTCGTCCTCGGCACCGACTACGCGGAGACCAATCTCCCCGACGAGCTGGCGCTCAACGCCCGCCTCGCCAACGAGCTGGGCGCGGTCGTCGTCCCCGTGGTGGGCGGCACCAAGCACCAGGCCGAGGCCGTGCGCGCCGAGGCCCGCAACGCCTACCGCGCCTACGAGACCCTGGGCTGCCACGTGGTCGCGATGGTCGTGAACCGGGTGGCCGCCGAGGACCGCGACGTCATAGCCGAGCGGCTGGCCGCCCGGCTGCCCGTGCCCTGCTACGTGCTGCCGGACGACAAGTCGCTCTCCGCCCCGACCGTCGCCCAGATCACCCGGGCGCTCGGCGGCGAGGTCCTCCTCGGCGACGAGGCCGGGCTGGCCCGCGACGCCCTGGACTTCGTCTTCGGCGGCGCCATGCTGCCGAACTTCCTGAACGCCCTGACCCCCGGCTGCCTGGTCGTCACCCCGGGAGACCGCTCCGACCTGGTCATCGGCGCACTGGCCGCGCACACCTCCGGCACCCCGCCGATCGCCGGTGTGCTGCTGACGCTGAACGAGCGCCCGAGCCAGGACATCCTGACGCTGGCCTCGAAGCTGGCGCCGGGCACGCCGGTGGTGTCGGTGGCCGGCAACAGCTTCCCGACCGCCACCGAACTCTTCTCGCTGCAGAGTCGGTTGAACTCCGCGACCCCGCGCAAGCTGGAGACCGCGCTCGGCCTGTTCGAGCGGCACGTGGACACGGGCGAGCTGCGCGGTCTGCTGTCGGTGGCCCGCTCGGAGCGCGTCACCCCGATGATGTTCGAGCACGAGCTGCTGGAGCGGGCCCGCTCGGACCGCCGCCGCGTCGTTCTGCCCGAGGGCACCGAGGAGCGGGTGCTGCGCGCCGCGGACGTGGTGCTGCGCCGGGGGGTCTGCGACCTGACCCTGCTGGGCGACGAGCAGGCGATCCTGAAGAAGGCCGCCGACCTCGGCGTCGACATCTCGGGCGCGCAGCTGATCGACCCGGCGACCTCCCCGCTGCGGGAAGGTTTCTCCGAGTACTACGCCCAGGTCCGCGCCCACAAGGGGATGACCGTCGAGCTGGCGGGCGACGTGGTCACGGACGTCAACTACTTCGGCACCCTGATGGTCCAGCGGGGCCTGGCCGACGGCATGGTCTCGGGGTCCGTACACTCCACCGCGGCGACCATCCGCCCGGCCTTCGAGATCATCAAGACCAAGCCGGAGGCGTCCATCGTCTCTTCGGTCTTCTTCATGTGCCTGGCCGACCGGGTCCTCGTCTACGGCGACTGCGCGGTCAACCCGGACCCGAACGCCGAGCAGCTCGCCGACATCGCCGTCCAGTCGGCGACCACCGCGGCCGCCTTCGGTGTCGAGCCGCGGATCGCGATGCTCTCGTACTCGACCGGCACCTCCGGCAGCGGCGCGGACGTCGACAAGGTCCGCAAGGCCACCGAACTGGTCCGTGCGCAGCGCCCGGACCTGCAGATCGAGGGGCCGATCCAGTACGACGCGGCCGTGGAGCCCTCGGTCGCGGCGACCAAGCTGCCCGGGTCCCAGGTGGCCGGCCGCGCGACGGTGCTGATCTTCCCCGACCTCAACACCGGCAACAACACGTACAAGGCCGTGCAGCGTTCGGCGGGCGCGGTGGCGGTGGGCCCGGTCCTGCAGGGGCTGCGCAAGCCGGTCAACGACCTCTCGCGCGGTGCGCTGGTCCAGGACATCGTCACCACCGTGGCCATCACGGCGATCCAGGCGCAGGGCTCGCCCGGGCCCGCGACCGCGCCCACCGCCTGATCCACCCGATCCACCCCGCCCAGCCCCCGCCCCTCCTCCCCCACCGCCCGCGACCAGGAAAGACCCTCATCGTGACCGCATCGCGCGTACTCGTCCTCAACTCCGGCTCCTCGTCGGTCAAGTACCAGCTCCTAGACATGGCGGACCGGTCCCGGCTCGCCTCCGGCCTGGTGGAGCGCATCGGTGAGGAGACCTCCCGGCTGGTGCACGAGCCGCTCGTGGGTCCGGGCGCGGCCGGCGGCAGGCGCGAGCAGGTCGGTCCGATCGCGGACCACGGGGCCGCGCTGAAGGCCGTGGCCGCCGAGCTCGCCGCGGACGGGATGGGACTGGACTCGCCCGAACTGGCGGCGGTGGGGCACCGGGTGGTGCACGGCGGGACGCGCTTCACCCGGCCGACCGTGATCGACGACGAGGTGCTGGCGGAGATCCGGAGCCTGATCCCGCTGGCCCCGCTGCACAACCCGGCGAACGTGACGGGCATCGAGGTCGCGCGGGAGCTGCGCGCGGACCTCCCCCAGGTCGCCGTCTTCGACACGGCCTTCCACTCGACGATGCCGGAGCACGTGGCGCGGTACGCGATCGACGCCCAGGTCGCCGACGCGTACGCCATCCGGCGGTACGGCTTCCACGGCACCTCCCACGCCTACGTCTCGCGGGCGACGGCCCGGCTGCTCGGCAGGCCGGTGGAGGACGTGAACGTGATCGTGCTGCACCTGGGCAACGGCGCCTCCGCCTCGGCCGTGCGGGGCGGGGTCTGCGTGGAGACCTCCATGGGCCTGACCCCGCTGGAGGGGCTGGTCATGGGAACCCGTTCGGGCGATGTCGACCCGGCGGTCGTCTTCCACCTGGCGCGGGTGGCCGGCTTCTCGGTGGATGAGATCGATTCGCTCCTGAACAAGAAGAGCGGTCTGCTGGGCATGTGCGGCGACAACGACATGCGCGAGGTGCTGCGGCGTGCGGGCGAGGGCGACGAGGCGGCGAGCCTCGCCTTCGCCACGTACGTCCACCGGCTGAAGAAGTACATCGGGGCCTACACGGCGGTGCTCGGGCGGGTGGACGCGGTGACCTTCACGGCCGGTGTGGGCGAGAACGCCCACCAGGTCCGCGAGGCCGCGATCGACGGCCTGGCCGCGCTGGGCCTGGTGCTGGATCCGCGGGCCAATGCCGTGCGGTCCGCCGAGCCCCGGCTGATCTCGGCGGAGGAGGCCCGGGTGGCGGTGGCGGTGGTCCCGACGGATGAGGAACTGGAGATCGCCACCCAGGCGTACGAGCTGGTTACTCGCTAGTCACTTGGAGTTTCCGCCAGACGGAATATTCCGCTACGAAACAAACCGATAGGATCCAGTCATGCGCCGTTCCAAAATTGTCTGCACGCTGGGCCCCGCCGTCGACTCGTATGAGCAGCTGAAAGCGCTCATCGAGGCAGGTATGAACGTGGCCCGATTCAACTTCAGCCACGGGTCCCAGGCAGAACACCAGGAGCGGTACGACCGCGTCCGGCAGGTCTCCGAGGACACCGGGCGCGCCGTCGGCGTCCTCGCCGACCTCCAGGGCCCGAAGATCCGTCTGGAGACCTTCGCCGAGGGTCCCGTCGAGCTGGTGCGCGGTGACGAGTTCACCATCACCACCGAGGACGTCCCGGGTGACAAGTCCATCTGCGGCACCACCTACAAGGGCCTCCCGGGCGATGTCGCCAAGGGTGACCAGATCCTGATCAACGACGGAAACGTCGAGCTCCGGGTGACCGAGGTCGAGGGCCCCCGGGTCCGGACCATCGTCATCGAGGGCGGTGTCATCTCGGACCACAAGGGCATCAACCTGCCGGGTGCCGCCGTGAACGTCCCCGCCCTGTCGGAGAAGGACGTCGACGACCTCCGCTTCGCCCTGCGGATGGGCTGCGACATGGTCGCCCTGTCCTTCGTCCGCGACGCCAACGACGTCAAGGACGTCCACAAGGTGATGGACGAGGAGGGCCGCCGGGTCCCGGTCATCGCCAAGGTGGAGAAGCCGCAGGCCGTCGAGAACATGGCGGCCGTGGTCGACGCCTTCGACGCGGTCATGGTGGCCCGTGGTGACCTGGCCGTCGAGTATCCGCTCGAGAAGGTCCCGATGGTCCAGAAGCGGCTCATCGAGATGTGCCGCCGCAACGCCAAGCCGGTGATCGTCGCGACCCAGATGATGGAGTCGATGATCACCAACTCCCGCCCGACGCGCGCGGAGGCGTCCGATGTCGCCAACGCGATCCTCGACGGCGCGGACGCGGTCATGCTGTCGGCCGAGTCCTCGGTCGGCGCGTACCCGATCGAGACCGTCAAGACGATGTCGAAGATCGTCACGGCGGCCGAGGAGGAGCTCCTCTCCAAGGGCCTCCAGCCGCTGGTCCAGGGCAAGAAGCCCCGTACCCAGGGCGGCTCCGTCGCCCGCGCGGCGTGCGAGATCGCGGACTTCCTCGACGCCCAGTCGCTCATCGCCTTCACCCAGTCGGGCGACACCGCCCGCCGCCTGTCGCGCTACCGCGTGACCCAGCCGATCCTGGCCTTCACCACGGACGTCAACACCCGCAACCAGCTCACGCTGAGCTGGGGCGTCGAGTCCTACATCGTCCCGCACGTGGACACCACGGACGCGATGGTCGACCTGGTCGACGGCGAGCTGCTCAAGCTGAACCGCTACAACCAGGGCGACACCATGGTCATCACCGCCGGCTCGCCCCCCGGCGTCCCCGGCACCACCAACATGGTCCGCGTCCACCACCTGGGCGACACCCAGGCCTGACGCCACGGGCCCGCTCGCACTCTGCCGCACAGAGACCGAGGGCGGTGCCCCGGATCCCTTTCAGGATCCGGGGCACCGCCCTCGGTGTGTTCCGACCGACGGAATCTGTGGATCTCCTGTGCGTTTCTTACTTCTCGGTAACCTGGCCGGAAATGAGCTACCGACGGTAATCCCGATCATGAAACTGTCATGTCACGCCTTGGGGGAAGGCACACCACTCATCACTCGCGCCTGACCAGCGCGCACACGTCCACATGCCTTCCTTCGGGCTGCCCATTTCGTTTCGAAGGACAGGCGAATACGTGCGCAGATCCACACTCTTGCGGGGGAGAAGCCCTGCCGTCCGAGCCGCCGTGCGGCGCGGCCTCGCCGGCACCGCCCTGGCCACCAGCGCAGCCCTGCTGGCCGGCCTCATCAACGCCGCTCCGGCGTCGGCGGTCGAGATACCGCCGGACACCAACCCGCCCTACCTGCCGATCAGCCTCGGCGAGCAAGCCCGTCTCGACCGTTGTGCGGGCGGATTCGCCCTCCACATCGGCGGCCCGGAGATGAAGGGCGCCGCCGCCAAGGCCCTCACGGGCAGCCCGGCGGCCCTCGCCACGGCGACAGACCCGGTCACGGGCATGGACCCGCTGCGCCAGGCGATGGTCAAGGACCGGGACTCCTACGAGGGCTCCCCCGTCGCGTCCGCCGAGCGCCGCCAGCGCTGGGAAGCCTCGAACAACCCGTACTGGTAGTCCGGCACCGGGGCGGGCATCCCGCAGTACGCCCCGCAGTTCGACAAGGACGTCGTCGCCTTCACCCTGGGCCCGCAGCGCGACCTCTACCACCAGTTGGGCGGCGACGGCCACGCCGTGGCGTCCAAGGCCTCCGTCCACAAGGCGAAAGCGCTCGCCGCCGACCTCAAGGGCCAGGACTTCAACCACGACTTCGTCACGAAGGACCTGCTGCGGGACGCGGAGAGCAGCAACTACCGCTCCCCCACGGCGAGCGACGTCGGCCGCTACCTGCGGCTCGGCGGCTACATGAAGGAGTCGCCTGCCGAGGACTCGGTCGAGTTCCGTCTCGAGGTCGAGGCGCTGAAGGCCGCCTGGGGCGCGTGCGACAGTCGCAATCCGCTCGACTTCTATCGCGTCATGTCTCCGATCGTCGTGACCGCGCATGTGGAGTGGGAGCAGGAGTACGCCGCTCAGAGCACGCCGCGCAACGAGATCGTCAACGCCGAGGTCGCCGCGTCCACGGAGGCCCGCAAGGCCACCGAGGCCATGATCGAGTCGCTCGGACAGGCTTGGCTCGCCGACCAGATCCTGACCTGGCAGAAGTACTGGGGCACCCAGCCCTCGAACGCCTCGGGCCGACCCGCGGCATCCGTCTTCACCCAGGCCACCAAGGACCTGGGGGCGGTCCGTACCAAGGCCGCCGACCAGGCGAAGATCGCCGCGACCGCCTCGGCCGCCGCCAAGACGGCGGCCGACAAGGCCAACACCTCCCAGAACTCGGCGTGGACCATCGCCGACGCCGCCAAGACCCCCCGCGGCCGCGGACTGCTGTTCGCACAGCAGTCCGTCCAGGTCGCGAAGGCGTCGGCCGCCGCCGCCGAGGCCGCCGCCAAGGCCTCACTGACCGCGTCGAACGCCGCGAAGGCGACCGTCGAGGACAGCAAGACCCTGTACGCGCTGGCCCAGACCCAGTCGCACGCGCTGAACACCGAGTTCCGCCGCGTCGCCGCCCAGGAGGCCGCCGCCCAGGCCAAGGCCGCCGCCGCTTCGGCCGCGGCCCAGGCCAAGGAGGCCGCGGACAACGCCACCAAGGCCAAGGCCGCGCAGACCAAGGCCGAGACCGCGCAGGAGACCGCTCGCAAGGCCGCCGAGACGGCCAAGGCCGAGCGTGCGAAGGCCGAGAAGGAGAAGGCCACCGCCGTCAAGGAGCGGCAGAACGCCGCCACCGAACGCGGCAAGGCCCAGGCCGCCGAACGGCGCGCCGCGACCGAACGCGACGCCGCGGGCCGGGCGCGCACCGAAGCCGAGGCACAGGCGACGACCGCGCACGACAAATTCGGTCTGGCTCTCGATGCCGAGGGCGAGGCCGCCGAGGCACGTGAGAAGGCCGAGGCCGCCGAGGTCGAGAAGAACGCCACCGCGTCCCGCGCCGCGGCGCTGGACGCCGCCGCCGCGACAGCCGTCGGCACTCCTGCGGCGGCGGAGACCCGGGAGGCAGCGACGGCCGCCCGGGCCGCCGCGAACGATGCGGCCGGTGCGGCCGGTCGTGCGCGCACCGAGGCCGAGACCGCGAAGACCGCTTCGGTCAACGCCCGTGCCGCTTCCACCCGCGCCGACGGCGCCGCCGAGCGGTCCCGGGCATCTGCCGACAAGGCGTGGTCCGCTTGGGAGACCAGCTTCGCCGCCTCCCTCACGTCACACGCCGCCGCGGCGGACGCCATCGACGCGGCCGAGGCCGCATCGGTCAACGCCACCAAGGCCGAGACTGCAGCCAAGAAGGCCCAAACCGCTTCGCTCGAAGCCATGAGCAACGCCGCGGCCGCCCGTACCGAGGCCGTCAAGACGGCCGCGTGGTCGGCCGTCACCGCCGGACACGCCTACGCCACCTCCATGGCGGCCACCGCCGCACGCGACTCCGCGGCCCAGGCCGTCCAGCCCGCCAACACCGCCATCGCCATCGCCATCGCCATCGGCATCGGCACGGCCTACCGTGAGACCGACTCGGCGGCCGCTTTCGCCGCGTTGGCCGGTCAGTCCGCCAAAACCCACGCCGAACAGCAGGCAGCGGCCGCCACCGCCAAGGCCGACGAGGCCACCAAGGCAGCGGCGACCGCCAAAGCCCTCGCCGACAAGGCGGCCGGCGATTCCAAGCTCGCCGCCCAGGCGGCGGCCGCGGCGGCAGCCGACACGGCGGCCGCGCTGAAGTCCATGGCAGCCGCCCGCGCCTCGGCAGCGGAAGCCGCTCGGGCCGCCGACGCCGCCAAGAAGGCGGACGACAAGACGAAGGAGTACAGCACCCAGACGGGCACCGACGCCCTCTTCGCGAAGAGCGCCGCCAAGGACGCCTCCGACGCGGCGCTCGGCGCCAACGACGAGGCCACCGAGGCGGAGAAGAGCGCGGCGGGCGCCCACGCGTCCGCCGATGCCGCGGCGACCCGGTCCGAAAAGGATGCCGTGGGCGCCGAGAAGGCCGCCGCCAACGCCGTCCAGGACGCGAAAGACGCCGAATCGGCTGCCGACCGCGCCGAGGAGGAGTTCCGCAAGAGGCAGGAGGAAGCGCGCAAGGCCGTTGTCGAGGCTCCCCCGTTCAACACGGGAGGGGACCTCTCGCAGGACGAAGAGGCCCTGCTGCTGGCGAACTGCGGGCAGTCGTGCGTCGACGAGTTCCGTGAGGCGAAGAGGCTCGCGGGCCAGGACGTGCTCAACTGGGTGATCGAGAACGGCGGGCAGATCCTGCTCGACGAACTCGGCTACACGGATGCCAAGAAGTGCTTCGGCCAGCGCGACGTCGAGAGCTGCCTGTGGACCCTGGTCAACGTCGTGATGGTCGGCGTGGCCGTATCGAAGATCCCCGCTGTCGCCAAGATCATCTACAAGGTCGGGAAGGGCGTCAACGTCTTCCTGGACGGCATGGACCGGGCCCGCTTCACCCTGGAGCGTCTGCGCAAGCTCGTCGACACTCTCAAAAAGGGCCAGCCGGCCCTCGAATGTCTCATCGGCGGGGCGCTGGGCAGCGCCCCGCAGAGCGCTCCCGCCAAGCACTCGTTCCTGAGCCCCGCGGCGGTTCCCTCGGCCGGGCCGACCCCTCCGAAGAAGCTCTGCCCCACGACGTCATTCAAGAACGACCCCGGCCTCCTCGCGATCATGCGGTCTTCCGCGAAGAACCAGGACGTGGCCCGGGACTTCAACGCACTTGAGGCCAAGCTCAAGGACAACCCCCCTTCGGGGCCGGTCACCCAGCTCCCGCAGGGCATGGGCACCAAAAACCTGAAGGGAGCCAAGGGAGTCATGTACCTGCGGGCCACGAGCGGCGCGAGGGTCTTCTTCCGCCGGGCCGGAGAAGTCTTCGATATCGTCGGAATGACCGACAAGGACGGCGAGCCGGCCGTCATCGCAACACTGAAGAAGCGATATGGCTGACGATCCCCTCCACATCGTGGAGACACCCCGGTTCTCCATCACGTACATCCTCGGCGACGAGGACGATCCCCTGACCGTGGAGAACACCGACGCGCTCGTCACCGCGCCCGACGGCACGCGGTGGAGTGCCACGGTCCTGACCCTCGACGAGGTCGCCCGGGTCATGGACAGTTGGACGGCCACCGGTGAGTGCGCCGGTGGCTCCTACCTCCAGGTCAAGGATCTGGTGATCGTCCGCGAACCCGGTGTGGAAGCGATGACCCGCGCACTGGTGGGCATCTTCGACGAGTACGGGATGAAGACCGAGGTCCTGCCCCGGTTCGACCCCTGAGCACCGCACGCATGACTGAGGCCCGCTCCCGGTCGGGAGCAGGCCTCTCGTCCGTGCGGGACCGCTACTCCGGCGGGCCGATGTAGTTCTTCAGGCCCGGTACGGTGAGCGTGCCGCCGAACTGGCCGGCCTGGACGACCTTGACGTTCGTGAAGAACGCGAAGGGGACGTTCAGGGGCGGCGGGCTGTTCGGGGTGAACTCGATCGGGATCAGACCGAACAGGTTCCCCTTGAGGCTCTCGGTGTACATCGTCACCGTGCCGCCGCGGATCTTGGACGTGGAGCCCGGACGCGACTTCAGGTGGGCGACGTTCCCCGACTTGCCGACCGTCTGGTACAGGTCCTTGATGTCCAGCGAGTCCGCGGTGAACTTCAGGACCTTCTTGGTCTTGCCGCCGGCCGTCTTCACCTCGACGATGCCGTGGTAGTCCAGGCCGTAGAGGGTCAGCAGCGAGCTGTCGAGGTACCAGGGCTCGTCGGGCAGGAGCGGGACGCCCTGCTCCAGCTCGGCGTCGGCCAGGGCCTTGGCGTCGTAGGTCGGGCACGGGAAGGGCTGCTTCCCGTCCGGGTCCTTCGTCTCCTCGTCCTTGGCCTTGTCCTCGTCCTTGTCGTCCTTGGCCTCGTCGTCCTTGGCCTTGTCCTCGCCCGTCTCGTTCTTGGGGTCCTTCTCGGTCTTCTTGACCTCCTCGGACAGCTCCTTGACGTCGACACCGGCCTTCTTCGCCGCGTCGCGGATCGCGTCCGCGGCCGGGTCCGGGGTCGGGGCCGTCGTGGCAGCGCCCGACGGGGTGGGCGCGGGCGTCGGGGTCGCCTTCGCCGTCGCGTCCTTGAGGGGCCTGCCGAGCTCGTCGACGAGGTTCTTGAGCGCGTCGCCGACGCCCAGCGGGTCCAGCGGGTTGGTGGACTTGGTCGGTTCCGGAGCCGGCGTCGTGGCCGGGGCCGGAGCCGCGGCCTTCTCGTTCGTCACCGGGGGCTTGGCCGCCGACGGGGAGGTGCTCGGCTTCGCCTTCTCCTTCGTGGACGCGGACGCCGACGGAGAGGGCGTCGCGCTGGGCGACGTACTCGGCGAAGGCGTCGTGGACGGCGTCGGCGACGGGGACTTCGACTCGGTCTCCGCGGGTTCGTCGGACCGCGTCACACACGGGCCGGGCGCGAAGGGGATCTCCTTGTCGTCGGCCACCGCAAGCTTCGGCGCCATACCCATCCCGACGAACACGGCCGTCGGCATCGCCGCGAGCGCCATCGTCTTGCCGACGGGTATCTGGATCTTGTTCAGCAGCGACTTCCTGGGCGCCGCGTGGCGCGGCCCCTTCACTACACGGGACTCTGCGCCAGGGGCCACGCCCCGCTGCGTCTCGTCACCCCGCACTGTTCCTCCCGCCATCGGCGTGGGCAGTCGTCTCGCTCGCGTGTGCCGTTTCCGTCCCATGGGGACCAGGAATGCCCTGGACACCCATGCCCGCCGTCGCCTCCGCCTTGCTCAGGCCGACCACACCCGGCTGCCGCTCGACCATCGGCTGCGCGTCCGTCGACTGCTCGCCCTCCTCGACCGGCTGACCCGGCGCCCAGGCCAGTGCGAGAGCGCCGCCGACCATGGAGAGGAGGAAGCCGACGAAGAAGCCGCCGAGGTTGGACACCGGGATGGAGACCAGGGCCAGCAGGATCGCAGCCACGCCGGCGAAGACGCGGATGGTCGCCTGGAACCAGAGCGCCAGGCCGAGCGTGATGAGCAGTACACCGATGATCAGTGCGCCCGCCCCGCCCGTGGTGGCCATCGCGAGACTGACGTTGCCCAGCCGGAGGTCCGCGTAAGGGAAGTATGCGATCGGGAAGCCACCGAGGAGCGTGAACAACCCGGCCCAGAAGGGACGGCGGCCACGCCAGGCATGGAAGTGGTAGTACGCCACGGTGGGCCAGGCGTCGTCTTCTGCGCGAACGTAAACCGGGGCCTGGGGGTTCATGGACAACAGCTCCCTGGAAACGGGTGGTACGTGAGAACTCTGTGGAGCCCGGACGGGCGGGGGCAACGGCTGCCACCACCCGCCCGTCCGGTCAGACACGGGGACCGATCAGTCCTTGATGTCCTGGTAGCACGGCTGGTCGCCACCGAGCAGGCGCAGCTTCAGGTTGGGCAGCTTGAAGGTGCCCGCCGTGGTCGCCCACGCCTTCTGCTTGACGTCCCGCAGGATCGCCTTGTCCGCGCGCTGCGAGAAGGCGTACGGGCTGGCGACCGTGCCGGCCTGCGGCTTGGTCTTGTGGCTCGGGTCGCCGACCGCGACACCGATGTCCAGGTTGGTGAACTCGGCGTTGGTGTCGAGCTCGGCCACATCCAGGTAGATGTTGGTCGCCTCGGCCGGGGTGCCCTTGTGACCGGTCTTCAGCTGGAGCGTGATGTTGCCCAGCGGAGTCGGGGTGACCAGGGACTGGCACATGTTGGTGATCTTGGCGTTGCTGAACCCGGAGATGGTGACCGGGTGGTGCTGGGCGTTGCCCTTGAGGTCGTGACCCTCGGCGATACCGCCGTACTGGATGAGGTTCTCACCCACGAGCTCGTCGGCCGAGACCTTGAAGTCCTGGCCGGAGACGCTGAAGGACGCCGCAAGGGCACCCTGCGCCAGACCCACACCGACCGCGGCCGTGGCCGCGATGCTCGGCACCATGACGAGCGCGAAGCGCTTCCATCTGGTCCCACCACGAACCTGAGAACTCATTTCGTTCCTCCTTCTCGGACGTACATCTCCGGTCCGGGCCGTGCCCGTCCTGGGATGGGAGAAGTGCTACGTCCTCGGGAAGGAGCGCAGGCGGCCGGGCCGCGGCTGAGCCACGTCCGATACACCGGCGATCACCCCCGAGCGACAACCACTGGGCCACGCGTTCGCGCAACCTGGAGGACAGGCCCCGCCGGAGTGGCGGAGACCCCCCTGTCCCACGGCCGGTGCCACTGCCACAGGCCGGCTCGGTGGGGACCCTTCACCGCGGCTCCGAGTGAGCGGCTCTGCGGGAAGGACCGAGCGTCGCCGATCGTGGTCCATTCCAGGCCGGGGCACAAGGGGGTTCGTTACTGGCGGGTAACGGCCAGATAACCTAGGTACGACCCGCCGCCGTCGGGCAGCAACACAGGGTGTTACCCAGGGCCACGACAGAACGGTCGAATGACGAACACACCGGACAGATCACAGGGTTCGATTTACTGCGAGTAACAGCGGCCGCGATTGCCAAGTTTTGGCAAAGCGCGGCCGCCGTTTATCTACGTGTCAACAAATCGCCGGTGACCCGGCGATGTCCGTGAGGGGCGCGTCGAGGGGCCCGGAGCGGCCGCGAAGCCGGTCCGGAGCCGGCCTAGAAGAGCACCCGGGCGAGCGCCGTACGCGCCGCGGAGACCCGCGGGTCGTCCGCGCCGATGACCTCGAACAGCTCCAGCAGCCGCAGCCGCACGACGTCCCGGTCCTCACCGAACGTGACCCGGACGGTGTCCACCAGGCGCCCGAAGGCGTCCTCCACGTGGCCGCCGACCAGGTCGAGGTCGGCCGCGGCGATCTGCGCCGCCGGGTCGCGCGGGTTCTCGGCCGCCGCGGCCCGCACCGCCTGCGGGTTCATGTGCTGGACCCGGGCGAGGAGCTCGGCCTGGGCCAGGCCCAACGCGGCCTCCGTGTTGCCCGGGTCGTCCGCGAGCACGTTCTTGTAGGCCTGGACCGCGCCACCGAGGTCACCGGCGTCGAGCGCGACGACGGCCGCCTCCAGCAGGGCGTCGTACGGGCCGGCCGGGATCTCGTCGTCCGCGGCCGAGGCGGCCGGAGCGGCGCCCTCCGCGGCCGGGTCCACCTCGATGCCGATGATCCCGAAGCGCTCCTCGGCGACCTGGACGAGCTGGGCGAAGGTCTCACGGATCTGCTGCTCCGGGACCACGCCCTGGAACAGCGGCAGGACCTGACCGGCGACCACGGCGAAGACGGCCGGGATCCCCTGGATCTGGAACTGCTGCATGAGCATCTGGTTGGCGTCGACGTCGATCTTGGCGAGCACGAGGCGACCGTCGGCCTCGGTGATCAGGCGTTCCAGCAGCGGGCTGAGCTGCTTGCACGGCTGGCACCACTCGGCCCAGAAGTCCAGGACGACCGGAACCTCTGCCGAGAGCTGGAGCACATCGCGTTCGAAACCGGCCTCGTCTACGTCGATGACGAGCGCCGACGGCGGCACGGCACCGGCGGACGGACCCGCCTCGCCGGCCTCGCCGGCCCGCTTCGCCGCTTCGGCGCGGGCCTGCTCGGCCTTGGCCTTGGCCTCGCCGGCCGCCTTCACCGCGGCGAGGTCGACGACGCCGCTCATGGACATGTTTCTGGGCTGCATGCGTACATCCTCCCCCGTGTGCGCGCGCCGACGAAAAAGATCGCGTGAATTGGCCGTGCCGCCGTACTGTCGCGATCGTGATGCTGAACGGCGCCGGGTCCCCACCTGGCGCCTGTAGCTCTTCGCGTGGTTGTCGCTCTTACGCTACGAGCCGTAGCGTAACTCCCCCGGCGGCCCACCGCTCCCCTCGCGGGCCCGTGATCTGAACCACAGCGGCCGGTATGGCTACCGACGGGTATGGTCTCGGCCATGCGCAACCCCAGCCCCGGCCGCACCGGTCGTCCCCGCAGCGCCGCCGCGGACGCCGCGATCCTCGCCGCGACCCGGGACGCGCTGGTCGAACTGGGCTGGTCGAAGCTGACGATGGGCGACGTGTCCGCCCGCGCGGGGGTCGCCAAGACCACCCTCTACCGGCGCTGGGCCGGCAAGAACGAGCTGGTCGTGGACGCCGTCGCGGAACTCTTCGACGCGCTCGAACTCCCGGACCGCGGCTCCCTCGAAGCGGACATCGAAGGCGTGGTGCTGCAGTTCGCGGAACTGCTGCGGCGGCCGGAGGCCCGTACCGCCCTGATGGCGGTCGTCGCCGAGTCCACCCGGGACGAGGCCCTGCGCGACCGGATCCGGTCGGCGATCGTGGACCGGCAGAAACGTCTCGTCGTACTGGGTCGCGAGCGGGCCCAGGCCCGCGGCGAACTCCCGTACGAGGAGGACGAGACCCTCGCGGGCCGCACCACGGACCTGATCTTCGACGTGATTGCCGGCACGGTCGTGCACCGCGCCCTGGTGAGCTCCGAACCGGTGGACGAGGTCTGGGTGGCCACCTTCACGGCCCTCCTGATGCACGGCCTCCGGGGCCCGGCGGCGGCCTGACGCGTCCCGACTACGTCTGCGCCGTCGGGCGGGGCTTTCCGGGCCAACTCACCTTGATCCGTCGGCCCTGGTTCTCGGGCGGCGGCCCCAGTCCGGCGCCCGCGAGCGCGGCCCGGCCCGCGTACAGCCCGGCCAACCGGTAGCCGTCGTCCCTGGAGTCGACCTCGTGGAAGCCGCCGTCCGTGACGCGCACCCGGGCCGTCACCCCGCCCAGCCCCTCCTGGATCCCCTCGAACACCGCGGGCAGGAACTCGTGCGGCAGCCGCTCCTCCCGCACGGTGTGCAGGAACTCCGACGCACCGTCGGCGCCGGGCGGTTCGAAGTCGACGACGATGTACGCGTACGGGCCGCAGCCGATCTGCATCACCACGCGAGCGCTGACACCGGGCACGGAAACGGGAAGGCCGGTCATGGGGCCACCGTAGGGTCGCCATGACCGGCCGTTCCACACCTTTACGGGCGGTGGGTCAGAAGCCCGGGGGCTCGGTGTACGTGCCCCACTCGTCGCGCAGGACGTTGCAGATCTCGCCCATCGTGGCCTCGGCCCGCACCGCGTCCAGCATGGCCGGGATCATGTTCGCCCCGTCCCGGGCGGCGTCCAGCATCGCCTTCAGTGCCGCGTCGACCTTGACGTCGTCGCGGCGGGCCTTGCGGGCCGCGAGCTCCCGCACCTGGACGGTCTCCACCTCGTGGCTGACCCGGAGGATCTCCAGGTCCCCGGTGACCGACCCGTGGTGCACGTTGACGCCGACGACGCGCTTGTCGCCCTTCTCCAGGGACCGCTGGTACTGGAAGGCCGACTCGGCGATCTCCCCGGTGAACCAGCCGTCCTCGATGCCGCGCAGGATGCCCGAGGTGATCGGCCCGATCGGGTGCTGCCCGTCCGGGTGGGCGCGCAGGCCGCGCTCCTTGATCTGCTCGAAGATCTTCTCGGCCTCGGCCTCGATGCGGTCGGTGAGCTGCTCCACGAACCAGGAACCGCCCAGCGGGTCCGCCACGTTGGCGACGCCGGTCTCCTCCATCAGCACCTGCTGCGTGCGCAGGGCGATCTCGGCCGCCTGCTCGCTCGGCAGGGCGAGGGTCTCGTCCAGGGCGTTGGTGTGCAGGGAGTTCGTGCCGCCGAGCACGGCCGCGAGGGCCTCCACAGCGGTGCGCACGACGTTGTTGTACGGCTGCTGCGCGGTCAGGGAGACACCGGCGGTCTGGGTGTGGAAGCGCAGCCACATGGACTTCTCGCTCTTCGCCCCGTAGACCTCCTTCATCCAGCGGGCCCAGATCCGGCGCGCGGCGCGGAACTTGGCGATCTCCTCGAAGAAGTCGAGGTGCGCGTCGAAGAAGAAGGACAGGCCGGGGGCGAAGGCGTCGACGTCCATGCCGCGCGAGAGGCCCAGCTCCACGTAGCCGAAGCCGTCGGCCAGGGTGTACGCGAGCTCCTGCGCGGCCGTGGCCCCGGCCTCGCGGATGTGGTAGCCGGAGACGGACAGCGGCTTGTAGGCCGGGATGCCCTTCGTGCAGTACTCCATGAGGTCGCCGATGAGGCGAAGGTGCGGCTCGGGTTCGAAGAGCCACTCCTTCTGGGCGATGTACTCCTTGAAGATATCGGTCTGGAGCGTGCCGTTGAGGACGGCGGGGTCCACGCCCTGCCGTTCGGCGGCGACCAGGTACATGCAGAAGGCGGGGACGGCCGGACCCGAGATCGTCATCGAGGTCGTGACGTCACCGAGCGGGATGTCCTTGAACAGGATCTCCATGTCGGCGGCGGAGTCGATGGCGACCCCGCAGTGGCCCACCTCGCCCAGGGAGCGGGGGTCGTCGGAGTCACGCCCCATGAGGGTCGGCATGTCGAAGGCGACGGAGAGCCCGCCGCCGCCGGCGGCCAGGATCATCTTGTAGCGCTCGTTGGTCTGCTCGGCGTTCCCGAACCCGGCGAACTGCCGGATGGTCCAGGTCCGCCCGCGGTACCCGGTGGCGTGGAGCCCGCGGGTGTACGGGTACTCGCCCGGCCACCCGATGCGCTCGAAGCCCTCGTACGCGTCGCCGGGGCGGGGACCGTAGACCGGTTCGACCTCGTCGCCGGAGAGCGTGGTGAAGTCTGCCTCGCGCTTGCGGGCCTTGTCATAGCGGGCCTGCCAGCGACGGCGGCCTTCCTCGATGGCGTCAGCGTCCATACCCATGAATTTACTAGGACGTCCTAGTAAATGTCGATGGCAAACCCCCGGGGAGTCGCCCCGGGGGTGGGTGACGCTCGCCTCGTACGCGGCGGAGATCAGGCCTTGGCGGTCGCGAGCGAGTCGTCGACCAGCGGTTCGACCTCGGCGCGGACCTTGCGCTCGACGAAGAAGGCTGCCACCGGAATCGTTCCGCTGAGCATGACCCAGAGCATCTTGCCGAAGGACCACCTGGCCTTGGAGCTCAGGTCGAAGGCGAAGACCAGATAGATCATGAAGAGCACACCGTGGGCCTGCGAGACCACGAAGGTCAGGTCGGCGCCGGTGTCGAAGCCGTACTTCGCCACCATGCAGGCACAGAGGATCAGGAGCATGACCGCGGTCACGTAGGCCATGGCGCGGTAGCGGGTCAGCACGCTTCGTTTCATGCCGACGAGCCTAGCCGTCCGTTTTGCTCGATCTTGACGCGGCCCCGGGGCCCGGCATGATCCGAAAGAGACGGCCTAGTCCTGGAAGTCCGCCGCGGCCACCCGCAGCGGGCGCAGCAGCGCGAAGATCTCCCCGCACTCCTCGGCGTCGTACGCGCCGAGGCCGAAGTCGACGGCCATCAGGGCCTTCGTGGCGGCCTCGACGACCTCGCGGCCCTTCTCCGTGATGGAGGCGAGGGTGCCGCGGCCGTCGTTCGGGTTGGGCCGCTTGGCGACCAGTCCGGACCTCACCAGCCGGTCCACGGTGTTGGTCACCGACGTCGGGTGGACCATCAGCCGCTCGCCGATCTTGGACATCGGCAGTTCGCCGGCCTTGGAGAAGGTGAGCAGCACCAGTGCCTCGTACCGGGCGAAGGTGAGCCCGTACGGCTTGACGACCGCGTCGACCTCGCCGAGCAGGATCTGGTGCGCGCGCATGATCGAGGTGATCGCGGCCATCGAGGGCACGGGTCCCCAGCGCTGCTGCCAGAGCTCGTCGGCGCGGGCGATGGGATCGAAGGGAAGGCTGAGCGGCTTGGGCACGCGTCCGACCCTACCGGGAGGTCACTTCACGGCGAGGGCCGTCTCATCCCTCAGTCGTTCCTCCTGCCGGACGGCGGACCGGAGTTCGGCCAGGAGCAGCAGGACGACCCCGGTTCCGAGGACCCCGGCGCCGGTGACCACCTCGTGCACCGGGCGGAATTCGGCCGCCAGCCCGGCCAGGGCCATGCCGACTCCCTGGAGGGTCATCAGGCCGGTGCTGAGCAAGGTCATGGCCCGGCCCCGCAGCTCGTCGGGGACGGCGTCGACGTACCACTGGTCCAGCCCGAGGGTGTAGGCGTGGGCCAGCCCGGCGAGCAGCAGGGCGGCGAGGACCACGGGCAGGCCCGGCCGCAGGGCGAAGAGCAGGAGCGGCAGCAGCCCGGCGGAGGCGAGCGGGATCACGATCCGCGAGCGCGTGCGGGCGGTGAGGGCGGAGCCCGCCCAGAGTTCCCCGGCGATGGTGCCGACGGGCATGGCGCACATCATCAGGCCCAGCGCGGCGGTGCCGACGCCGATGCCGTCCGCGTACGGGGCGAGCAGCGCCTCGGGGACGACGAGGAAGACGGGCGGCAGCCAGAACAGCAGCATCAGCGCCCGCAGCCGGCGGCGGCCGAGGACGGCGCGCAGTCCGGCGAGCGGGGAGGTACGGGCGCCGCCGCGGGCGGGTCGGCTGCGCGTGCCCAGCCGCAGCAGCAGCGCGGAGCCGAGGAAGCCGGCGGCGGTGAGGGCGATGGCGGCGCGTGGCGCGAGCACGGTGAGCAGCAGCCCACCGAGGCCGAAGCCGATGAGCTGGGCGCTCTGGGCCACCATGCGCAGCAGCGAGCGGCCCAGGACGAAGGCGTCGCCGGTGCCGAGGATGTCGGAGAGGGAGGCGTTGCGCGTGCCCTGGAACAGCGGCGCGACGAAGGCCATGGCGCAGCGCAGGACGAGGAGCACGGCGACGGGCGTGCCCGGCGCCACCATGGCGGCGGCGCAGAGCGCGCAGACGAGGTCGCAGGTGACGAGCACCCGGCGGGCGGGGTGGCGGTCGGCGATCCCGGCGAGGAGGGTGCCGCCGAGGACGTACGGGAGGAAGCCGAGGGCGAAGGTGAGCGCGCTCATCAGGGGTGAGCCGGTGGTGCGGTAGACGAGGACGGACAGCGAGATCTCGGCGACGACCACGCCGAACACGGACAGCAGATGTGCGGCGAAGACGGTACGGAACTCACGGACCCGGAACACGGAGCGGTAGCCCGGGGGCGGTGCGGACCGCCCGGGCGCCTGGGTGTCGGCTGGCATGGGCCCAGCGTCCCGGGCCCGGGGCCGGCGCCCCAGAGATTCGCCTGTGGCCGAATGTTGAGGCAGAGTCCTTGTCAGTCCTGTCAGTCCTGTCAGTCCTGTCAGTCCTGTCGGTCCTTGTCGGTCCTTGTCTCGGCGGAAGTCCGGGGGAAGGGGAGGGAGCACCGGGATGGGGTTGCACCACTACTTCGGGCACGAGGATCTGCTGCGGTGCCGGTTCGCGCTGTCGCCCGCGTGGGAGACGATGGAGGCGGTCCGCACCCTGAAGCTCACGGAACGGCAGGGCTACCACCTGCCCTGGCTGCGGGGGATCCGCGCCGCTGCCGACGGGTTGGACCTGCGGCCGTTGTGGCTGCTGATGCCGCACCGCGGGCACAGCGCGGACTTCATCGGCCCGCCGCCGAGCGGACCGGGGGTCTCCTTCGCGGAGGAGCTCGCGCTGATCCGCGGGGCGGACCCGGCCGCGGCGCACGAGGACATGCGCAAGTCGCTGGCCTGCACGCCCGGCGCCCTCGACAGCGATACGGGCCGCCACCTCCTCGCCGATCCGGCGCGGGCCGTACACGAACTGGCCGATCTGATGGAGCGGGCCTGGAGCCTGCTGATCGAGCCGCACTGGCCGCGGCTGCGGGCCCTGCTGGAGGCGGACATCCTCTTCCACTCGCGGCGCCTGGCCGCCGGCGGGCTCCAGTCGCTCTTCGACGGTCTGCACCCGGGCCTCGCCTGGGATCCCGCCACCCTCACCCTGACCATCGAGCGGCCCAGTCACCACGAGCGCGTCCTGGGCGGCCAGGGGCTGCTGCTGATGCCGAGCGCCTTCATCTGGCCGGGGATCGCGGGCGGCTTCGACCCGCCCTGGCAGCCCACCATCGTCTATCCGGCGCGTGGCGTCGGCGCCCTGTGGACCCCGGCCCAGGAGAACACCCCGGACGCGCTCGCCCGGCTGCTGGGCCGGGCCCGGGCCGAGGTGCTGTGCGCGCTGGAGGAGCCGGCCTCCACCACGGCGCTGGCCCACCGGCTCGGTCTGGCCCCGTCCACGGTCTCGGCCCATCTGGGGGTCCTGCACGCGGCGGGACTGCTCATCTCCGCCCGTCACGGCCACCAGGTCCGCTATGAGCGCACCCCGCTGGCGATCGCCCTCACCACGGGCGACCCCGCCCCCTGAGCCCGGCCCGCCGGACCTCGCCCGCCCGGCCCGCCTCCGTGGCCCCGCCGCCGCCCGGTGTCGCACAGCCATGCCTACTGCCCGACATGTCAACATATCCCGGTATCTTGCTCCGCTGCCCGACCCTTCGTCCCGAGGAAGCCGGATGCCCCCCGCCGCTCGCAGGCCGCGTTTTCGCACCACCGCCCCCGTCCTCGGCCTCCTCGCGCTCCTCGCCGCGGCCCCCGCCTGCGGCGGTGAACCCGCGCCCGAGTCGGGCACCCCCGCCGCCTCGCCCGTGGCGCCCTCCCCCATCGTCGCGGCCGAGGAGTCCCCGTTCTGGGTGGACCCGCACAGCGACGCCGCCCGGCAGGTCGCCGCGTGGGAGGCCGCCGGCCGCAACAGCGACGCCCAGGTGCTGCGCCGGATCGCGGACCGCCCGCTCACCCTGTGGGGGCCGGGTGACGACCCCGGTCCCGAGATCCGCCGGGCCCGGGCGGGGGCCCGGGCCACCGGGCGGACCCTGCTGCTCGCCGCGTACAACATCCCCTACCGGGACTGCGGGCAGCACTCGGCCGGCGGCGCCCCGGACGCCCGCGCCTACCGGAGCTGGATCGGCGCCTTCGCCGACAACATCGAGGACACCAAGGCCGTCGTCGTCCTGGAGCCCGACGCGATCGCGCACATCATCGACGGGTGCACCCGGCCCGAGCACCACGCCGAGCGCTACCAACTGCTCTCCGAGGCCGTCGACCGGCTGAAGAAGAACCGCAACACCAAGGTCTATCTGGACGCCGGCAACCCGGCCTGGATCCCCAACCCGATGGACCTCGTCGACCCCCTCTTCAAGGCGGGCCTCGCCCGCGCCGACGGCTTCGCCCTCAACGTCTCCAACTTCCAGCCCGACGCGGCCGCCCGGGCCTACGGCGCGAAGATCTCCCAGGGCACCAGCGGCAAGCACTTCGTCATCGACACCAGCCGCAACGGCGACGGCCCACTGCCCGGCGACCGCGCCCAGGCCTGGTGCAATCCGCCGGGCCGCGCCCTCGGGGCGCCGCCGACCGACCGGACGGGCGACCCGCTCGTCGACGCGTACCTCTGGGTCAAGCGGCCCGGCGAGTCCGACGGGACCTGCCGCGGCGGCCCGTCGGCCGGCACCTGGTGGCCGGACTACGCCCTGGGGCTGGCCCGCCGCGCCCGCGAATGACCGGACGCGGCCCGGACACCCCCTACGGGGCCGCCGGCCGCGGGGCCTTGACCTGGAGCCACTTCGCCACCGACGGCGTCCCGTCCGCGTCGGTCACGAACAGCATGTACCAGCCCGGCGGCACCAGCGTCGGGTCCTGGGGCACCTCGACCGTGACCGAGCGGTCCGCCTTGGTCAGCCCGAGCTCGATCGAACGCTGCTCCACGTCCGTGGTGTGCGTGACCGCGCTCGGTCGCATCAGGCGGGCCCGCGCGATCCGCTCCGGGTCCGCGGTGGCGAAGGTGGCCCGCCCGGCCGCGTCGAACGCTTCGGGCCCGTCGCCCAGGACCGGCCGCCGGGCCGGGTCCCGGTAGAGGTACGGGGGCGAGTACACCTCCATCCGGTGCTCGAACTTGCCCAGCCTGGTGTTGTCCTTGTCGGCGAAGAGCGGGTCCGAGCCGAAGGTCGCCACCCGCCCGTCCGGCAACAGCAGCGCCTCGGAGTGGTAGTTGCGGCCCACGGTCGGGTCCGCGGCGGCCACGAAGGAGTCGGTGCGCGGGTAGTAGAACTGCGCCTTGTGGATGTCGCTGGCACCGCGGCCGCGGTAGTCGGCGGAACCGCCCGTGGTGAAGACCGAGTCGTCCGGCAGCAGCACGCTGCTCAGATAGCGGGTGGCGCGGGGCAGCCGCGCCGAGGACCGGAAGACCGGGTTCTCCTCCTTCAGGTCGATGATCGCGGTCCGGCCGGAGGAGAGCTTGGACTCGCCGACCCCGCCGCCGCCGAGGACCATCACCTTCTGGTCCTGGGCGGGCGCCAGCAGGAGCGAGGAGGAGGTCTCCATGCGGTCCGGCTCGGCGAGCCCGCCCACCTTCTCGAACGTGTTGGTCGCCAGGTCCCACACACCCGGCTCGCGCCCCTTGGTCTTGGGGCCGTAGCCCGCGTTGGAGCCGGTGTAGAGGAGCTTGCCGCCCTGCATGAGGAAGAGCGCGGGATAGGTCGGGAAGTAGTGGAAGGGAGCCTTCGACCACTTCTTGGTCTGCGGGTCGTAGTACTCGTTGTCGCCGGGCACCACGTCGCCCACGTCGTTGAGGCCGGAGACCGCGAGCACCCGCCCGTCCTCCAGGGTCACGAGCGTCGGATACCAGCGGGCGTCGCTCATCGGGTCGACGCGGAGGTACTTCTCCGCCTCCGGGTCGAACTCGTACGCCGACTTGATGCCCTGGAAGTCCTGTTTGTCGGCGCTCAGTCGCTCCGCGAGCCCGTAGACGTTGTCGGCGTCCTTGCCGGTCAGCCCGACCACCTCGTACTGCGCGGCCTCCGTCGTCAGCCCCGCGGCGCCGGGCTTCACCGCCTCCACGAAGACCCGTGACTCGGCGGCGACCACGGTGGTCCGCCAGGGCATCGCCTTTCCGCCGCGCCCGTAGGTGATCTCGAAGTTCTTCCTGGCCTTCGGCACGACCACGTCGAACTTCGCCTCGTACTCCACCCCGGACGGGGACCGGAACCGGGTGCCCTTGCGCAGCTTGACGGTCTTGTCGGGGTTCTCGTTCTTGACCCGCATCCGGCCGCCCGCCCGGGTGACCTTCCCGTGCAGGACCTCGTAGCGGGCGGTGCCGCCGGCCACCAGCAGGCGCCCGTCGGGCAGCTGGCTGTGCCCGGCGCAGAAGAAGTCCTCCGGGGTCGGGATCTTCTTGAAGCTGTTGTCCTCGGGATTCCACAGGACGGTCTCGAAGGTGCCCTTGTCGAAGTTCTTCTGGTTGTTGCCGCTACCGGCGATGAGCAGCACCTTCCCCGTGTGCAGCAGGGCCGCGTGCATGGCGTTGATCCGGTACTCCTCGGGGAGCCCGACCAGGCCCCACGACCCGTACTGGATCCGGTAGCTGGTCTGCCCGATCTTGTACGAGTGGTACTTGTCCTCGGCGAAGGAGAGCGCGGCGGGCGCGTTGAGCGCGACGAGCACCAGCACGGCCGCGGCGCCCAGGGCGGTCTTCTTGAACTTCTTCGAAGGCCGGTAGTCCATGCTCAGTTCCCTCCTGTCGCTTGGACGTACGCCGGCTCCTCACCCGGCTCGGAGCCCGGTTCCGTCCCGCCCCCGGACCCCGGTCGGCCGCGCGTCACGCACCACACGGCGAGCGGGGCGAGTGCGATGGCCAGGGCCAGCACCGCCCAGACGCGCATGGCGACGTGCGTGTGCTCGAAGCGGACGGACGCGAGCAGCGAGGCGATCAGGACGGCGGCCCAGAAGAGGTGGATGCGGAAGGTCGCCAACCGGTCGGGGCTGGCGTCCCCGCCCTTGGGGGTGACGACGAAACGGCCCTCGGTGCGCAGCACCGCCGAGCCGAGCGACCTGAGGTAGACGGGCGCGCAGACCGCGGACAGGGCCATGCCCGCGACGCCGCCGGAGCCCGCCGGTTCGTGGGGCGAGACGTTGTGGCGGCGGTTCCACAGGTAGAGGCCCACCTGGAGGGCGGCCGCGTCGGCGTAGAGCATCAGCCAGACCTTGGAGGAGACCTGGGTGCCGGAGGCGCCGAACCAGAGGAAGAGGGCGCAGCTGAGGATGCCGAGCAGCCAGTTCACCGCGGTCATCGGGTAGTAGACGAGCATCAACGTGTAGTTGAGCCGGCGCCCGGCGGGCATCGTGAACAGGCTCTTGCGGTACTGCTTGAACAAGGTCTCGTAGGTGCCGCGCGACCAGCGCAGCTGCTGGGTGAAGAGGTCGGTCCAGGAGGCGGGGCCCTCGCCGACGGCGAGTACGTCGGGGGTGTAGACGGAGCGCCAGAACCGCCCCGTGGCCGGGTTCCTGCTGCGGTGGAGCTCGAAGCCGGTGGCCATGTCCTCGGTGATGGAGTCGTAGAGCCCGCCGATCTGCCGCAGGGCGCTGATCCGGACGGCGTTGTTGGTGCCGACGAACATCGGGGCGCCGTACCGGTTGCCGGCGCGCTGGATCAGGGCGTGGAAGAGGTACTGCTGGGATTCGGCGGCCTTGGTGACGGCCTCGGTGTAGTTGCCGTAGACCTGGGGGCCGACGACGAAGGCGACGTCGGGGTCGCGGAAGAATCCGAGCATCCGCTCCAGGTAGTTCGCGAGCGGGACGTGGTCGGTGTCGACGGAGGCGAAGAACTCGTAGTCGTCGCCGTGCCGCAGCAGCCAGGAGTTGTAGTTGCCGTGCTTGGTCCTCGCCCGGTGGGGGCCTTGGGCCGTGTTCCACTCGGGCACGCCCTTGCGGGTGAAATGCCGTACACCGAGCCGCGCGCACAGCGCCCGGGCCTCGGGGTCGTCGCCCTCGTCCAGCAGCCATATGTCCAGCGGCCCGTCGTGGCGCACGCGCCGCGCGCCCTGGAGCGTGGCCCGCACCATGGCGAGGGGTTCCTTGCCGGGGACGTAGGTCGTCAGGAACGCGACGCGGGTGCCGGGCTCGGCCGGTACGGGGACGGGGTCGCGGGCGACCATCGTGGCGTGGGCGATCGACACCACGTTGACCAGGGTGAAAAGCATGATCAGCGCGATGGAGCAGAGCATCGTGGCATCGAGGACGACCAGCCAACGGGCTGCGCCCTCCCGGACGGTCCAGTGACTGGGCCAGACCAGGTAGAGCAGCAGTCCGGCCGCGGCCACCGGGGCGAGGGTCATGAGGGCGATCGCCCGTATTCGGGTGCGGACCTCCTCGCGCGAGAGCAGGGAGCGGTACTCCACCCGGTACACGCCGTCGGGGCCGGGGGTCGGTCGCGCGAGGGGACCGGCGAGGCGGCTGTGCGTCTCGTAGTCGAAGCTTTCCGGCGCCACGGTCCCTCCCGATGCTCGATCCCGAGGCCGATATCCCTACGAAAGGTGACAGCTTCGGTCGTGTCGAACGGGGCTCGGCCGACCGGGCGGTCCTTCCGCGGATCGGGCGCCGTAGGCCGTACGGGTGATGCGCGCGGGTGGCTCCGGCGGCGCGGGCGGTGCGGCCCGGTTCAGCGGGTGCCGCGCCGCAGGCCGTGCCGCACCACGCGCTGGCTCAGGGAGCCGAGACCTTCCAGCATCGTGGCCAGTCCGGCGAGCTGTTCCAGCGCGGCGAGCGCGCTGCCGGCGCCCTGCGGGTCGACCCCTTCGTACAGCTCGATGCCGATGAAGGAGGCGGCCGTGGCCCGGGCCAGCCCGGCCGGGTCGGCGTACCCCTCCAGCGGGGTCGCCGCCAGCAGCCGGGTGAGGACCTTCTCCAGCTCCTCGATCCACAGTCCGAGCCCGTCGGCGGTGGCGGCGGCGAGGACGGGCGAGGTCTGCCCGGCGGCCAGCAGCTGCCCGAGCAGGGCGACGTTCCCGGCGGCCCGTTCCTCCTCGTGCATGGCGCGGGCGAACTCCAGCAGTTCGGCGAGGCTGCCCAGGGCGGCGAGGCGGTCGCGGTAGCGGGCCACGCGCTGCTCGGCGCCGTACCGGCAGGCCGCGGCGAGCAGCTCGTCCACGGAGCCGAAGTGGTAGAAGATCAGGCCCTGCCCCACCCCGGCGGTGGCCGCGACGGTGCGTGCGGAGGCCTTGGCGACGCCCTGCTCGGCCAGGGTGCGCAGGGCTCCTTCGAGCAGCTTCTCCTTGGTGGCGGCGCTCATGCCCGGGCCTCCTCGCGGACCGGCCGCAGGTCGCCGCACAGGCCGGTCGCCCACTGTTCGCGGGCGTCGACGTACTCCGCGGTGAAGGAGCCCTCGTAGCCGAAGAGCGGTCCGAAGCGGCGGTTGACCACGCGCACCCGGATCCGGAACCGGCCGGTGGCGTCGTCGAAGGACTCGCGGACCTCGGCGTCGCCGCCGATCAGGTCGGGCACGCGGACGTCGACGGGGCCCTCACGGAAGCGGTGTTCGCCGGAGCGGATGAGCAGCGAGCCGTCGGGCTCGGCGCTCATGTGGAGGTCGCTGGCGAGGTGCTGGTGGGTGCCCAGGTAGTCGAGGACGCAGTCGCGTTCGGGGCTGTGGACCATGGTGGCGTCGAACCGGTGCGGCCCGTCGGGCAGCTGGAAGGTCCGGACGAAGGTGACGGTCTCGCGGCCGAAGGAGTCGAGGTAGGGGAGGTTCTCGATGACGAAGGGGACGTCGCGCCCCTCGCGCGGCACCAGGATGTTCCGTGTTCCGCCGAGCCGGAGGAAGGGCTTCACATAACCGGGGCCGTGCCATATCCGCTCCATGGTGCCGCGGCCGACACAGCCCTCGCCGCTCGTGAGCCCCACCGAGAAGCGGCGCTGGATCTGCGGGTGCAGACGGTCGAACTCGGCGCCCATGTGGGCCCGGAAGATGGAGGTCATGACAGCTCCAGGGTGCTCAGCAGGCGGGGCGCGGAGGCCGGGGTCCGCCCGGGCGGGGTGCGCAGGCAGCGGCGGGCGGCCGGGGTGCCGGGCAGCGGGGGCACCAGCAGTGCGGCGGCCAGGACGAACAGGGCGATCGGCAGCGGCGCGTACAGCAGGGCGGCCACCGACAGCAGGGCGCGCAGGGCGCTCTCGCCGATCGCGCGGGCCAGGGCGCGGCCCGGGGTGGTCCCGCGCTCGCACCACAGCCGCAACCGGTCGAAGGACCATGCGGTGGCCCAGCCCATGAGGGGGCGCAGGACCAGCCGGTCGGCGAGGGCCCCGAAACGACCCCAGCGCGGCCGGTAGTCGTAGCCGGTGAGGAAGCGGATCCCGTCGGCGTCGGGGACGTAGCGCCAGTAGCCGCTGCCCTCGGCGAGCAGCGACAGCGGGTGCTCCGAGGCGAACCGCAGGGCCGACACCCGGGTGCCGTCGGGGCGGTGGCGTTCCCCGGCGGAGATCCCGGTCCCGTCGACGGA
Source organism: Streptomyces virginiae (assembly GCF_041432505.1). GTDB lineage: Bacteria > Actinomycetota > Actinomycetes > Streptomycetales > Streptomycetaceae > Streptomyces > Streptomyces virginiae_A. The sequence continues at coordinate 5,891,779 of NZ_CP107871.1, read as the reverse complement.
GAGGAACGGCAGTACGCGGGTCGCGTACCGGAACCGCTGGGGCTCGCCCTCGGCGCGCGGGAGGTAACCGATGGAGGTGAACCGCAGGTCCCACCGCCGGTGCTGGGCCGGGTCCTGGCTGCGCTCCCAGAGTTCGTCCATGCCGGCCCGGATCCGCGTCTCGACGTAGAGACCCATTCCCACCCCCCGTTCGTCGTGTTGAGCGATCGCTCAACCGGCACCCTAGGAGAAATTGAGCGATCGCTCAAACGAGGTCGGCCCGGGCACGCGGGCATGCGAAAGCGCCCCCGGCCTGTGGGCCGGGGGCGCTTTCGGAAGTATCGGCGGATGTCGGGCGGGTGAGGGCGGTTCAGCCCTCGGCCAGGTGCCGCTCCACCGTCTCGACCTTGGAGGTGATCCCGTCGTGGACCCCGGGACGGATGTCGGCCTTGAGGATGAAGGAGACGCGCGGCGCCCGTTCCTCCACGACGGCCACCGCGCGCCGGACCACGTCCATGACCTCGTCCCACTCACCTTCCACGGTGGTGAACATCGCGTCGGTGCGGTTCGGCAGCCCGGACTCGCGGACCACCCGGACCGCGTCGGCGACGTACTCGCCGACCTCTTCACCGACCCCCAGCGGGGTCACCGAGAACGCGACGATCACGCCTGGGCCGCCTCACGCGCGACGCGGGCCGCCACCACGCTGTCCGCCTCTTCCCGCTTGAGCAGCTTGTCGCCGTAGAGGCCGCCCAGGGGCACCACGGAGAGGACGAAGAAGAACAGGACCTTCTTGAAAGGCCACTTCGCCTTGTACCAGACGTCCAGCAGCAGCACCCCGTAGATCATGAACAGGATCGCGTGCAGGAAGCCCAGCGGCATCAGCAGGTAGTCGATGTCCGAGACCCGGCTCAGCAGCGAACCGAAGATCAGCAGGGCCGGGAACGACAGCGCCTCCGGTACGGAGACGAGGCGGAGCCGGTGCAGGGCGGAGGCGGTCTTGATGTCCACGTGGAACCTTCGGGGTGGAGGCCAGGGTCCTTCCCAGTGTCTCAGCCGCTTTACGGGATCTTGACCCGGCCCCGTCCCGCTCCTGGGCCCGCGAGGGCCGGGCCCGGTCGCCCCCATATCTCCCGGGTGTGGCATATATCGTCCACAGGGCCCTGTTCGGGGTCGCCCGGTGCCGATAACGTCTTCCCGTGGCTCAGTTCCGACTCCAAGGCAGCAAGGTGCTGGCCGTCGACCTGACCGGGGATGCCGTGAAAGCGAAGAACGGCTCCATGGTCGCGTACGACGGGCAGATGGCCTTCAAGAAGATGACCGGCGGCGGCGAAGGCCTCCGCGGCATGGTGACCCGCCGGCTGACCGGCGAACAGATGACAGTGATGGAAGTGCAGGGGCACGGCACCTGCTTCTTCGCCGACCGCGCGAGCGAGATCAACCTGGTCTCCCTGCGCGGTGAGAAGCTCTACGTCGAGTCCAGCAACCTGCTGTGCACCGACGCCGGTCTGCGGACCGGCACCACCTTCACCGGCCTGCGCGGCGCGACGACCGGCAACGGCCTCTTCACCACGACCGTCGAGGGCTCGGGCCAGGCCGCGATCATGTCCGACGGGCCGGCCGTGGTGCTGCGCGTGAGCGCCCAGTACCCGCTGTCCGTCGACCCCGGCGCGTACATCGCGCACACGGGCAACCTCCAGCAGTCCTTCCAGTCCGGTGTGAACTTCCGCACACTCATCGGCGAGGGCTCCGGCGAGGCGTTCCAGATCCGCTTCGAGGGCGAGGGCCTGGTCTACGTGCAGCCCAGCGAGCGCAACACCGTCGGGGGCGACATCTGATGCCGTTCCGCGAGATCAACTCGAAGATGGTCGAGGCCCAGGTGATCCCGGGTCAGAAGATGTTCAGCCAGCGCGGCGCCATGCTCGCGTACCGCGGCGAGGTCTCCTTCACCCCGAGCCTGACGGGCGGTCAGGGCGGGGTCATGGGCATGATCGGACGCCGGGTGGCGAACGAGCAGACCCCGCTGATGGCGGTCGAGGGCAGCGGCACCGTGATGTTCGGCCACGGCGGCCACCACATCCAGGTGATCAACCTGACCGGCGAGACCCTCTACGTCGAGGCGGACCGGCTGCTCGCCTTCGACGGCACCCTCCAGCAGGGCACGATGTTCATGGGCTCCCAGGGCGGGGTCATGGGCATGGTCCGCGGCCAGGTGACCGGCCAGGGCCTCTTCACCACCACCCTCAAGGGCCACGGCTCCGTCGCCGTGATGGCCCACGGCGGGGTCATCGAGCTGCCGATCACCCCGCAGCGCCCGATCCACGTGGACCCGCAGGCGTACGTCGCCCACCACGGTGACGTGCGCAACAAGCTCTCCACCGCCCTCGGCTGGCGGGACATGGTGGGGCGCGGCTCGGGCGAGGCGTTCCAGCTGGAGCTGTCCGGTCAGGGCGCGGTGTACGTACAGGCCTCCGAGGAGAAGCTGTGAACTTTGGCCCTGTGACCGGCGGACCGGGCGGCCCGACGGTTTACGACCCGTACACGCTGCCCTCCGACGACAACGTGAACGCGTACACCTTCTGCGTGGAGCTCAAGGGGAGCCAGTGGTTCCTGCAGAAGGGCAAGATGATCTCGTACTACGGGCACATCGAGTTCAACGGCATCGGCAACGGCCGCTTCGACCGGCTGCTGCGCACCAGCTTCCACTCGCCGCTGCACGCCAGTGACTGGGTGGTCGCCGAGGGCTCGGGCAAGATGCTGCTGGCCGACCGGGCCTTCGACGTGAACTCGTACGACCTGGACAACGGCAACCTGACGATCCGGTCGGGCAACCTGCTCGCGTACCAGCCCTCGCTCGCCCTCAAGCAGTCGATCGTCCCGGGCTTCCTGACGCTGATCGGAACCGGGAAGTTCGTGGCGGCGTCCAACGGACCGGTGGTGTTCATGGAGCCGCCGCTGCGCGTGGACCCGCAGGCGCTGGTGGGCTGGGCCGACTGCCCTTCGCCGTGCCACCACTACGACCACGGCTACATGACGGGCGTGATGGGCGGGCTGCGCTCGCTGACCGGCATCGGGGGCAGCTCGGGCGAGGAGCACCAGTTCGAGTTCGTCGGCGCGGGGACGGTGCTGCTGCAGTCGTCGGAGATGCTGATGGCGGAGCAGGCGATCGGCGCGGTCGGCGCCGGGGCGGCCACGGGCAACGCGCAGGGCGTTCCGGGGGCCGGTCAGGGTCCGATGGGGCAGCTGGGTGTGCCGCGGATGCCGGGACAGCTGGGTGATCTCCAGCGCCGCCTCGGACTGTGATCCTCGGACCTCGGATTTTTGTACGTAATTCAACTTTTTAGGTAGAGTTCATTCATGGAGACCATGGAGACCGACACGGCCCCCCTCCCCCAGAGTCCGTCCGGGGGCACCCGCTGGCTGACCGATGCCGAGCAGTGCGCCTGGCGCACCCACCTGGACGTCAGCAGGCTGCTGATGCACCAGCTGGAAAAGGATCTCCAGCCCTTCGGACTCACCAACAACGACTACGAGATCCTCGTGAACCTCTCGGAGTCGCCGGACCACCGGCTGCGGATGAGCGATCTCGCGACCGCCACGCTGCAGTCCAAGAGCCGACTGTCGCACCAGATCACGCGCATGGAGACGGCCGGCCTGGTCCGCCGGGTGAACTGCGAGTCCGACCGCCGCGGCCTGTACGCGGTGCTCACGGACGAGGGCATGGAGACGATGCGTCGGGTCGCCCCGCACCACGTGGCGTCCGTCCGCCGGCACTTCATCGACCTGCTGCCGCCGGAGGCCCTGGCGGCGCTGCGCTCCTCGCTGACCCCGGTCGCGGAGCACCTGCGCGACAACCGCGGCAAGGTCTGAGGCCTGGGCCGTCCGGGAACCGCGGGCCTCACGGGCTCGCCGCGCCCCGGACGGCCGTCGGCCCGACAATGGCTGGGAACGCTCGCTGCCGGCCCTTGCCCGTCGGGCCGGCCTGAGGAGGTCCAGCCTATGAAGCGCAACGTGTTCGTCTCAGCCGCCGCGTCCGTGGTCCTGCTGACCGCGGCTCCCTTGGCGACCGCCGCCACGGCGTCCGCCGACTCGGCGAGAACCGCCCCCGCGTCCGCCGCCGCCCGAGCCGACGTCTCGGCCGAGCAGGCCATCGCCGCCGCCCTCAAGGACTATCCGGGCGTGGTCGAGTCCCTCGACAGGGACGGCAACATCTGGCACGTGGACGTGATCACCAAGGACGGCAAGGGCCACGCCGAGCTGGAGGTCGACGCCGCCACGGGCAAGGTCTCCCGGGAGAACGTGGACAAGGACGAGAACCCGGGCGAACACAAGGGCCTGCTCGCGGCCAAGATCACTGCCGCGCAGGCCGCCAAGGCCGCCGTGGCCGCCCACCCGGGCACGACGTGGACCGTCGAGTGGGACTCCGACGACGACAGCGGCAAGACCCCGTACTGGCACGTCGAGGTCAGAGGCTCCGACGGCAAGACCTGGGACGCGTCGGTGGACCCGACAACCGGCAAGGTCACCGCACAGACCGACTCCGACTCCGACTCGGACTCCGACGACAACTCCTGACCCCCGGCCACCGGCGGGGAGCGCCGCACGCGCTCCCCGCCGAGCCATGGGTCCCGGCGGGGCCTCAGCCCTCCGTCAGCGTCTCCAGCAGCGCGTCCGCCGCCGCGTAAGGGTCCAGCTCGCCCACGGCCACCCGGGCGGCCAACGCGTCCAGGTGCGCGTCACCGTGCACGTCCGCCATCCGCGCCCGCAGCGCGGTCACGGCGATCGTCTCGACCTCCCGAGCCGCCCGGCCGGCCCGCCGCTGGGCCAGCACGCCGCGCTCGTCCATCCACGCCCGGTGCTTCTCCAGTGCCTCGACCAGCTCGTCGATGCCCTGGCCGCGAGCCGCGACCGTCTTGACGATCGGCGGCCGCCAGTCGTCCCGGCCCCGAGCCTCGCCCAGGCCCAGCATGTGGTTCAGCTCCCGGGCCGTGGCGTCCGCGCCGTCCCGGTCCGCCTTGTTGACCACGTAGACGTCGCCGATCTCCAGGATGCCCGCCTTCGCGGCCTGGATCCCGTCGCCCATCCCGGGGGCCAGCAGCACCACCGAGGTGTCGGCCTGCGAGGCGATCTCCACCTCCGACTGCCCGACCCCGACCGTCTCGACCAGGATCACCTCGCAGCCGGCCGCGTCCAGCACCCGGATCGCCTGCGGGGCGGCCCAGGCGAGGCCGCCCAGGTGGCCGCGGGTGGCCATGGAGCGGATGTAGACCCCCGGGTCCGAGGCGTGGTCCGACATCCGCACCCGGTCGCCGAGCAGCGCCCCGCCCGAGAAGGGCGAGGACGGGTCCACGGCCAGGACGCCGACCCGCTTGCCGGCCTTGCGGTACGCGGAGACGAGCGCCGAGGTCGAGGTCGACTTGCCGACGCCCGGCGACCCCGTCAGCCCCACCACGTACGCCCCGCCCGTCAGCGGCGCCAGCGCGGCCATCACCTCGCGCAGCTGCGGGGACGCGCCCTCGACCAGCGAGATCAGCCGGGCCACCGCTCTCGGTCGGCCCTCACGGGCCTGGGCCACCAGCTGGGGGACGTCCACCGCCGTCATACGTGCTGCGCTCCTCGGTTCTCGTACGGGATGTCGGAGGGCCACCGGGCCCGGGAAGGGGGCGTCCGCCAGGCCCGGGGAAGAGGGCCGCCGGGGCGCCCGCGTCGGGGACCCGGCGGCCCGGCTCCGCCTACTTGGCGACGCGGACGATCAGCGCGTCGCCCTGGCCGCCGCCACCGCACAGCGCGGCCGCGCCGACGCCGCCGCCACGGCGCTTCAGCTCCAGCGCCAGGTGCAGCACCACACGGGCGCCGGACATGCCGATCGGGTGCCCCAGGGCGATGGCGCCACCGTTGACGTTCACCTTTTCCGGGGTCACGCCGAGGTCCTTCATTGACTGCACGGCGACCGCGGCGAAGGCCTCGTTGATCTCGATGAGGTCCAGGTCGGAGACCTCCAGGCCCTCCTTCTTCAGGGCGTGCAGGATCGCGTTCGACGGCTGCGACTGGAGCGAGTTGTCGGGACCGGCCACGTTGCCGTGGGCGCCGATCTCGGCGATCCACTCCAGGCCGAGCTCCTCGGCCTTCGCCTTGCTCATCACGACCACGGCGGCGGCGCCGTCGCTGATCTGCGAGGAGGTACCGGCGGTGATCGTGCCGTCCTTGGCGAAGGCCGGACGCAGCTTGCCGAGGGACTCCACGGTGGTCTCGGGACGGATGCCCTCGTCGGTCGAGAAGATCACCGGGTCGCCCTTGCGCTGCGGGATCTCCACGGGGACGATCTCGGCCTCGAAGACGCCGTTCTTCTGCGCGGCCGCGGCCCGCTGGTGCGAGGCGGCGGCGAACTCGTCCTGCGGGGCGCGCTCGATGCCCAGGCGGGTGTTGTGCTTCTCGGTGGACTCGCCCATCGCGATGTTCTCGAAGGCGTCGGTGAGACCGTCGTAGGCCATCGCGTCCAGCATCTCGACGGCGCCGTACTTGTAGCCCTCGCGGGTCTTGGGCAGCAGGTGCGGGGCGTTGGTCATGGACTCCTGACCGCCCGCGACCACGATGTCGAACTCACCGGCGCGGATCAGCTGGTCGGCCAGCGCGATCGCGTCCAGACCCGAGAGACACACCTTGTTGATGGTCAGGGCGGGCACGTTCATCGGGATGCCGGCCTTGACGGCGGCCTGGCGGGCGGGGATCTGGCCCGCGCCGGCCTGCAGCACCTGGCCCATGATCACGTACTGCACCTGGTCGCCGGAGATCCCGGCCCGGTCCAGCGCGGACTTGATGGCGAAGCCGCCGAGGTCGGCACCCGAGAAGGACTTCAGCGAGCCGAGCAGCCGTCCCATGGGCGTGCGGGCCCCGGCGACGATCACAGAAGTGGTGTTGTTCGATCCGGACATGAGGCACAGCCCCTTGGATGAGGAGTGAACGAGGGTTTACGTGAATGTACTGGGCGGTACCTCAGCGGTCACCCGGGTGCCGGTGTGATCGCGCGCACGTTGCGTGACGACCCCCTTCGGCGGTGCACTGTCACCATGCTGACAAGAATCGACCACATCGGGATCGCCTGCTTCGACCTGGACAAGACTGTCGAGTTCTACCGTGCCACGTACGGCTTCGAGGTGTTCCACTCCGAGGTCAACGAGGAGCAGGGTGTCCGCGAGGCCATGTTGAAGATCAACGAGACGTCCGACGGCGGCGCCTCCTACCTCCAGCTCCTGGAGCCCACCCGCGAGGACTCCGCCGTCGGCAAATGGCTGGCCAAGAACGGCGAGGGCGTCCACCACATCGCCTTCGGCACCGAGGACGTCCAGGGGGACTCCGAGGCCATCCGCGGCAAGGGCGTCCGCGTCCTCTACGACCAGCCCCGCACGGGATCCATGGGGTCCTCCATCACCTTCCTGCACCCCAAGGACTGCCACGGCGTTCTCACCGAACTGGTCACCTCGAACCCCGAGCACTGACGGACCACTGATGGCCCGATTCCCCGGCCGGTAGAGTGGCCATGGCTCGGCCGGGGTTCGGTGCGGAGACGGGGTCGGGGCCTGTGATCCCTGCCCCGGTATCTGACACCATTCCCCCGGGGGCGTCGTTCAGCGGGCGAGCGATGCTCATTGGGAGTGAGCTTGCGACCAGGGGACGGATGGGACCGCGCTGTGCGGGGCTACGAAAGCCAGGAGAGCCATCAGGCCGAGGCCGACCATCTCTCGCGCTTCGAGGCCGAGATGGAGCGGCTGAAGAAGGAGCGCGGGAAGGCCGTCCAGCACGCTGAAGACTTGGGATACCAGGTCGAGGTGCTGCGCGCCAAGCTTCACGAGGTACGACGCGCGCTGGCGTCCCGCCCCGCCTACGACGGCGCGGACATGGGATACCAGGCGGAGCAGCTGCTCCGTAATGCCCAGATCCAGGCCGACCAGATGCGTTCGGACGCCGAGCGCGAGCTTCGTGACGCCCGGGCCCAGACCCAGCGCATCCTCCAGGAGCACGCCGAGCACCAGGCGCGCCTGCAGGCCGAGCTGCACGCCGAGGCCGTCAACCGCCGTCAGCGCCTGGATCAGGAGCTGGGCGAGCGGCGCCAGACCGTCGAGGCCCACGTCAACGAGAACGTGGCCTGGGCCGAGCAGTTGCGGGCCCGTACCGAGGCCCAGGCTCGCCGGCTCATGGAGGAGTCCCGCGCCGAGGCCGAGCAGTCCCTGAACGCCGCCCGCGCCGAGGCCGCCCGGGTCGCCGAGGAGACCCGGCGCCGGATGGCCGCGGACGCCGAGGCCGCCCGCGGGGAGGCCGAGGCCACCCTGCTGCGTGCCCGCAAGGAGGCCGAGCGGCTGCTGACCGCCGCCTCCTCGCAGGCCCAGGAGGCCAGCGAGCACGCGGAGCGGCTGCGCTCCACCACGAGCGCCGAGGCCGAGCACACCCGTCAGCAGACCCTGGACCTGGGCCGGCTGGCCGAATCCCGGGTGCAGGAGGCCGACTCCGCGCTGCGCGAGGCCCGCGCCGAGGCGGAGAAGCTCCTCGCCGAGGCGAAGGAGAGCGCCACCCGGCAGCTGACGTCGGCGGAATCCGTCAACGAGCAGCGCACCCGCACCGCCAAGGAGCAGGTCGCCCGGCTGGTCGGCGAGGCCACCAAGGAGGCCGAAGCCCTCAAGGTGGAGGCCGAACAGGCCCTGGCCGACGCCCGCACCGAGGCCGAGCGGCTGCGCGCCGAGGCCGGCGAGAGCGCCCGTACGGCGGCGGCCGAGGACATGGCGGCCCAGCTGGCGAAGGCCGCCCGCACGGCCGAGGACGTACTGAACAAGGCCTCGGAGGACGCCCGGGCCACCACCCGGGCCGCGTCCGAGGAGGCCGAGCGGATCCGTCGCGAGGCGGAGGCCGAGGCCGACCGGCTGCGCCTGCAGGCGGCGACCACGGCCGACGAGCTCAAGGGCGCCGCGAAGGACGACACCGAGGAGTACCGGGCCCGCACGGTCGAGCTCCAGTCGGAGGCCCGACGGCTGCGCGGCGAGGCCGAGCAGCTGCGCGCCGAGGCCGTCGCCGAGGGCGAGCGGATCCGCGGCGAGGCCCGCCGCGAGGCCGTCCAGCAGATCGAGGAGGCGGCCCGGACCGCCGAGGAGCTGCTCGGCAAGGCCAAGTCGGACGCGGACGAGCTGCGCGGCGGCGCGACCGCCGAGAGCGAGCGGGTGCGCGCCGAGGCCGTCGAGCGGGCCGGCACGCTGCGCAAGCAGGCCGAGGAGACCCTGGAACGGACCCGCGCGGAGGCCGAACGGCTGCGCGCCGAGGCCGAGGAGCAGGCCGAGGGCGTACGCGCCGAGGCCGACGCCGCGGCGGTCGCCCGGCGCCAGGAGACCGAGCAAGCACTGGCCGCCAAGCGCGCGAAGGCCGACGAGGAGCTCGTACGGCTGCACACGGAGGCCGAGACCCGGCTGACGACGGCCGAGCAGACGCTGCGGGAAGCCCGCGGCACGGCGGAGAACATCCGCCGGGAGACCACGGAGGAGAACGACCGGCTGCGCGCCGAGTCGGCGGAGCGGATCCGCACCCTGCAGACGCAGGCGGAGACCGAGGCCGACCAGCTGCGCACCGAGGCGGCGCAGGACGCCGGCCGGGTGCGCGCCGAGGCCGAGCAGTCCGCCGTGCGGCTGCGCGGTGAGGCCGAGGCCGAGGCGGAGCGGGTGCGCTCCGAGGCCCAGGAGACCGCGGACCGGCTGCGCGCCGAGGCCAAGGCCGCGGCCGAGCGGGTCGCCGCGGAGGCCGCGGAGGCGCTGGCCGCCGCGCAGGAGGAGGCCGCCCGGCGTCGCCGGGAGGCCGAGGAGACCCTGGCGTCGGCGCGGACCGACGCGGACAGCGAGCGGGCCCAGGCGCGCGAGCAGAGCGAGGAACTGCTGGCTCAGGCCCGCAAGCGCTCCGAGGAGGCACAGGCCGAGGCGGTCTGGCTGACCGAGGAGGCCGAGCGGCGCGCGTCGGAGGTCGTGTCGGCGGCGGAGGCCACCGCCCAGCAGGTACGGGATTCCGTGGCCGGGCTGCACGAGCAGGCCGAGGAGGAGATCACCGGGCTGCGCAACGCCGCCGAGCACGCGGCGGAGCGTACGAGGTCGGAGGCCGAGGAAGAGGCCGGCCGGGTCCGCGCCGACGCCTACGCGGAACGGGAGCGGGCCACCGAGGACGCCAACCGGGTCCGTAGCGAGGCGCGGTCCGAGACGGACGCGGCGAAGGCGCTGGCGGAGCGCACGGTCGCCGAGGCCATCGCCGAGGCCGAGCAGCTGCGTGGCGACACCGCCGAGTACGCGCAGCGGGTGCGTACGGAGGCCACGGACGCGCTGGCCGCCTCCGAGCGGGACGCGGCCCGGACCCGGGCGGACGCCCGGGACGACGCGAACCGGATCCGCGGCGAGGCGGCGGAGTCCCTGGAGGCCGCGCGCGCCGAGGGCGCCCGGATCACGGCCGAGGCGACGGCGGAGGCCGAGCGGCTCACCGAGGAGACCCTGGCGGCGAACGCGGCCACGGTCGACGAGGCGACGGCCGAGGCCGAGCGGATCACCACCGAGGCGGCCGAGATCGCCGAGGCCAGTCGTATCGAGGCCGCGGGCATCCTGGACGAGGCACGGGCCGAGGGCAACCGGCTGCGGACCGAGGCAGCGGAGCAGATCGACCGGCTCATCACCGAGGCCTCCGCGGAGGCCGACCGGCTCACCGAGGAGACCCGCGCCGCGAACGCGGCCACCGTGGGCGAGGCGTCGGTGGAGGCCGAGCGGCTCACCACCGCGGCGAACCGGCTCAAGACGCAGGCGGCCGAGACGCTGGCCGGCGCCGAGCGCGACGCCGCGCGGATCATGGTCGACTCGCGTGCCGAGGGCGACCGCCTGATCGACGAGACCCGTGTGGCCAACGAGGCCACCGTCGCCGAGGCGGCGGCGGAGGCCGACCGGGTGCGCGCCGAGGCGGCCGCGGTGCTGGACGACGCCCGCGCGGAGGGTGGCCGGATCATCGGCGAGGCCACCGCCGAGGCGGACCGGGTCACGGTCGCGGCGAACGAGACGCTGGCGGGCGCCGAGCGCGACGCCGAGCAGACGCTGGACGAGGCGCGCGCCGAGGCGAACCGGCTGCGCACCGAGGCGGCCGAGCAGGCGGACCGGCTCGTCACGGAGGCCGTGTCCGAGACGGAGAAGCTCACCGAGCAGACCCGCAAGGACAACGAGCGCACCGTCGGCGAGGCGGCCGGCGAGGCGGAGCGGCTGCGCGCCGAAGCGTCGGAGGCGCTGTCCTCGGCACAGGAGCACGCGACCCGCACCCGGTCGGAGGCCGAGCGGGTCAAGGCGCAGGCCGCGGCCGCGGCGGAGCGCACCCGTGCCGAGGCCCGTACCGAGTCCGAGCGGCTGCTGGACGAGGCGCGCGAGGCGGCCAACAAGCGCCGTAGCGAGGCCGCGGAGCAGGTCGACCGGCTCATCACCGAGGCCTCGGCGGAGGCCGAGAAGCTCACGGCCGATGCGCAGAAGCAGGCCCTCGCCGCCACCACGGCGGCCGAGGAGCAGGCCGACGCGATGGTCGACGCGGCCCGCAAGGAGGCCGTGCGGATCACCTCGGAGGCCACCGTCGAGGGCAACTCCATGGTGGAGAAGGCCCGTACGGACGCGGACGAGCTGCTGGTCGGCGCGCGCACGGACGCCGCTGCCATAAGAGAACGGGCGGAGGAGCTGCGCGGCCGTGTCGAGGGCGAGGTCGAGGAGCTGCACGAGCGGGCCCGCCGGGAGTCGGCCGAGCAGATGAAGTCGGCCGGCGAGCGCGTGGACAAGCTGGTGCGCGCGGCGACGGAGCAGAGCGTCGAGGCCGAGGCGAAGGCCAAGGAACTCGTGTCGGACGCGAGCAGCGAGGCGAGCAAGGTGCGCATCGCCGCGGTCCGCAAGGCGGAGGCGCTGCTCAAGGAGGCCGAGCAGAAGAAGGCGGAGCTGGCCCGGGAGGCCGAGAGCGCCCTGGCGGAGGCCAAGGCGGAGGCCGAGCGCCTCGTCGAGGAGGGCCGCCGTGAGCTGGAGGTCCTCGTCCGCAGGCGGCAGGACATTCAGGGGGAGATCTCCCGTGTCCAGGACGTGCTTGAGGCGTTGGAATCATTCGAGGCGCCTTCGGGTGGCGGAAAGCCCACGGTGGGCGGCCAGGGCGCGGGGAGTGCCAAGGCCGGGGTCTCCGCAGGCTCCACTCGTTCGGGTGGCAAGTCGTCGGAGGGGTAGCCAAATGCTCCGGGGTGTGTGCACCTGATGAAGGTTCAGGCGAACGGGTGACAAGCGTTCTGCTGTCTTGCCACTCAAAAGGGGTGTCATTGTCCAGATCAAACGCGGATTGACTCGATGACACGCCGTCTGGGCGCCTAGGATTCCCCTAACACCTCACGTAGCACCTCATCGGTCTCATTCGACAGGAACCCCATGAGCGACACTTCCTCCCCCTTCGGCTTCGAGCTCGTGCGGCGTGGTTACGACCGTGGTCAGGTGGACGACCGCATTACCAAGCTGGTCTCCGACCGCGACAGCGCCCTTGGACGTATCAACTCTCTGGAAAAGCGGATCGAGGAGTTGCACCTCGAGACGCAGAACGCCCAGGCCCAGGTGACCGACGCCGAGCCGTCGTACGCCGGCCTCGGCGCCCGGGTCGAGAAGATCCTGCGGCTGGCCGAGGAGGAGGCGAAGGACCTGCGCGAGGAGGCCCGTCGCGCGGCCGAGCAGCACCGTGAGCTCGCCGAGTCGGCCGCCCAGCAGGTGCGCAACGACGCCGAGTCGTTCGCCGCCGACCGCAAGTCGAAGGCGGAGGACGAGGGCGTCCGCATCGTCGAGAAGGCCAAGGGCGACGCTTCGACCCTGCGCGCCGAGGCCCAGAAGGACGCGGCCTCCAAGCGCGAGGAGGCCGACGCCCTCTTCGAGGAGACCCGCGCCAAGGCCGCCCAGGCCGCCGCGGACTTCGAGACCAACCTGGCCAAGCGCCGCGAGCAGTCCGAGCGCGACCTCGCCTCCCGTCAGGCCAAGGCCGAGAAGCGTCTCGCGGAGATCGAGCACCGCGCCGAGCAGCTGCGCCTGGAGGCCGAGAAGCTGCGTACGGACGCGGAGCGCCGGGCCCGTCAGACCGTGGAGACCGCGCAGCGCCAGGCCGAGGACATCGTGGCCGACGCCAACGCCAAGGCGGACCGCATCCGCAGCGAGTCCGAGCGCGAGCTGGCGGCGCTCACCAACCGCCGCGACTCGATCAACGCGCAGCTGACCAACGTCCGCGAGATGCTGGCGACCCTCACCGGTGCGGCCGTCGCGGCGGCCAACCCGATCGTGGACGACGAGCCCGTCACCCGCGGCGTCCCGGCTCAGCAGAGCCGCTGATTACCGGCGGGTAGCACGCGGCACCCGTCGTGCGCCCGATCGAGGGCCCTATGTCACCCTTTTGAGGTGGCGTAGGGCCCTCGGGCGTTCTAGCGTGTCCGCATGATCGAGCTTGAGGGCCTTACCAAACGATTCGGCACGACCACTGCCGTGGACCACCTCAGCTTCCAGATCCGACCGGGGGTGGTGACCGGCTTCCTGGGCCCGAACGGCGCAGGCAAGTCGACGACGATGCGCATGATGCTCGACCTCGACAACCCGACCAGCGGCACGGTGCGGGTGTACGGGAAGCACTATCGGGACCTGTCGGAGCCACTGAAGCACGTCGGGGCGCTGCTGGACGCGAAGGCCATGCACGGTGGCCGAAGTGCGTACAACAACCTTCTCTGTCTGGCGCAGTCGAACCGGATCCCGCGGCAACGGGTGGACGAGGTGCTGGACCTGGTCGGCCTGACGGCCGTGGCGAAGAAGAAGTCCAAAGGATTTTCGCTCGGAATGAGCCAACGGCTGGGAATCGCCTCTGCATTGTTGGGCGATCCGGAAATCCTGATGTTCGACGAGCCGGTCAACGGCCTGGACCCCGAGGGAATTCTCTGGATCCGCAATCTGATGAAGGGCCTGGCTGCGGAGGGAAGGACGATCTTCGTCTCCTCCCACCTGATGAGCGAAATGGCGCTGACCGCGGACCATTTGGTCGTCATCGGGCAGGGAAAGCTGCTGGCCGACCTGCCGATGGCCGATTTCATCCAGCAGAACTCGCGCAGCTACGTACGGCTGCGCTCGCCGCAGCAGGAGCGGTTGAAGGACCTCCTGCACGAGGCCGGGATCAACGCGGTGAGCGTTCCCGCCACCGGAACCCTGGAGATCGACGGCGCCGGTGCGGAGCAGCTCGGCGAGCTGGCCGCCCAGCACCAGATCGTGTTGCACGAACTCAGCCCGCAACGGGCGTCACTGGAGGAAGCGTTCATGCGGATGACGGCGGACTCCGTCGAGTACCACGCCCACGCACCGGGCATGGCCGCCGACAACCCGGCCCGGCCGGCCGACGTCCCCGCCTGGGGCGCCGGCTTCGAGGCGACCCGCAAGGCCGGTGAGTGACCATGGCCTTCACCGCCGTCCTGCAGTCCGAGTGGACCAAGATCCGCACGGTCGCCTCCACCAGCTGGACCCTCGCCCTCGTCTTCCTCGTCACCGTCGGGTTCGCCGCGCTGTTCAGCGCCACGTTCGACCCGGACGGCCTACCGGCGGCCCAGCGGGCCACCTTCGACCCCACGGCGATGAGCCTCGGTTCGATGCAGCTCGGACAGCTGGCCATGATCGTCTTCGGTGTGCTGGTCGTGAGCACCGAATACAGCACGGGCATGATCCGCACCTCGCTGGCCGCCGTACCCCGCCGGGAGCACTTCCTGCTCGGCAAGATGGCGGTGGCGACGGCGCTGGCCCTGGTCGTGGGACTGCTGACCAGTTTCGTGTCGTTCTTCCTCACCCAGGCGCTGCTCGGTGATCTCGGCATCGGGATCGGCGAGGAGCACGTGCTGCGCGCCGTGACCGGCGCCGGACTGTACCTGGCGCTGCTCGCCCTCTTCTGCATGGGGGTGGCGGCCATGCTGCGCAGTTCGGTCGCCGCGATCAGCGTCCTGGTCCCGTTCTTCCTGATCGTCTCGAACCTGCTCGTCGGTTTCGACGCGACCCGGACGGTCGGCCAGTACCTGCCGAGCAACGCCGGTGGAAGGATCATGCAGGTCGTTCCCAACGCGTTCGACGCCCCCGAGACCCCCTACGGTCCGTGGGGCGGCTTCGGGATCATGGTTCTGTGGACGCTGGCCGCGGTACTCGGGGGCTACGCCATCCTCCGCAAGAGGGACGCCTGACCTCACGCCCGCGTACTACGGGTGATCCCCGGGTCGGACTCAGGGGCAGCTCAGGGATCCGGCCCGGGACGGAACCGCAGGAACCTCGTTATCCTCTTAACCCTTACGCGGGCGAAAGTCGTCCCGGCCTGGTAAGGGGCAGCAAGATGATCGAGGCAGTCGGCCTGACCAAGCGCTTCGGCGCCAAGACCGCCGTCGACCAGCTGTCCTTCCAGGTCAAGCCGGGTCACGTCACCGGCTTCCTGGGGCCCAACGGCTCCGGGAAGTCCACCACCATGCGCATGATCGTCGGTCTGGACCGGCCCACGTCCGGTCATGTCACGATCAACGGCCAACCCTTCCGGGAGCTGCCGAACGCCCAGCGGCACGTCGGGGCCCTGCTCGACGCGAAGGCCGTGCACGGCGGCCGCCGGGCCCGCGCCCACCTGCTCTCCATCGCCCAGCTCTCCGGGATCCCGGAGAAGCGGGTGGACGAGGTGCTGGCCGTGGTCGGCCTCCAGGACGCCGCCCGGCAGCGTACGAAGGGCTTCTCGCTCGGTATGGGCCAGCGGCTCGGCATCGCCACCGCGCTGCTCGGCGACCCGCAGGTGCTCCTGTTCGACGAGCCGGTCAACGGGCTCGACCCCGAGGGCATCCTCTGGGTCCGCAACCTCATGCGCCGGCTCGCCTCCGAGGGCCGCACCGTCTTCGTCTCCTCGCACCTGATGAGCGAGATGGCGCTGACCGCCGACCACCTGATCGTGATCGGTCGGGGGCGGCTGCTGGCCGACATGGGAACCCAGGAGTTCATCGCGCACAACTCGGCCGGATTCGCTCGGGTGCGGACGGCCGACACCGATCCAGATGGCTGGGACACGCTGGGTAAGGCCCTCACCAAAGCGGGCGGGCGGGTCCTCCAGGAGCCCGACGGAGCACTGCGTGTGACCGGGCTGGAGCTGCCGCGCATCTCCGACCTCGCGCACGAGGCGGGCGTACGGCTGTGGGAGCTGTCACCGCACCGGGCCTCGCTGGAGGAGGCGTACATGCGGATGACCCAGTCCACCGTCGAGTACACCTCCACCGACGACCCGCGGGCCGAGCTGTGGGAGCCGGAGCCGCTCTCCCTCCCGGCCTGGGAGGACGAGGCGGAGGCGGAGACGGATCCCGAGGTCCCGCAGACCGGCTTCTACGCTCCCCCGCCGCCCGGGGCGGGCGGGCAGCCCTTCCTGATGCCCGGCAAGCCGGGCGAGCTCGCGAGCACCACCAGGAACACCACCCCGCGCACCCCCGAGGACACCCGATGACCCCGACGACCACGACGGCGGAGCAGTCCGGGAGCTACAGCTCCTCCCTCGCCACGCCGCGGCCGCACCTGGGGCACGCCATGGCCTCGGAGTGGACCAAGCTGGTCTCGCTCCGCTCCACCCTGTGGACGCTGGCTGCGCTCGTGCTGACCGTGGTCGGCGTCGGTCTGACCGTCGTCTCGCAGACCACGGACGTGGACTACACGCAGATCAACTTCACCACGCCCGCGCTCATCGGCCTGCTGGTCGGCCAGCTCGCGGTGATCGTCCTCGGGGTGCTGACCATCAGCTCGGAGCACGGCACCGGGCTCGTGCGGACCACCTTCACCGCCGCCCCGGACCGGTACCGGGTGCTCACCGCCAAGTACCTCGTCTTCAGCATGGTGGCCTTCGCCGTCACCGCGCTGTCGGTGTTCGTGGTCGGGGTCACCGCGGCGGTCATGCGCGGCGGCACCGCGTCCGGCCCGCACGCGGCCGGTGAATGGTTCGGAGCGCTGCTCGGCTGCGGCTACGTCACCCTGCTCGGCGTGCTGGCGCTCGCGATCGGCGCGCTGGTGCGGCACTCGGCCGGGGCGATCGCCGTGATGCTGGGCCTGGTCACGCTGCCGCCGGTGATCGGGGCCATGCTCAGCATGTGGGAGGCCGTCGCGTCCGCCGGCGAGCTCATCCTGCGCCACAACGTGCCGGTGGCACTGATGACGCTGTTCGGTCTGCCGCAGGGCGGCGACGTGGGCCCGGAGCCGAGCACCGTCTCGCAGCTGATGCTCATCGTGCTGGTCACCGGCGGCGCGGTGATCGCCTCGTACGTGATCGTCGGCCGCCGGGACGTGTAGGCCGTCCCCTGCGGATCGGCCTCGGACCGGTCAGTACCGGGGAGCGTTACGGGACCGCTGCACCTTCGAGGTGCGGCGGTCCTTCGCGTTCCAGCAGGCCTTGTGCCAGTGCCGGCGGTCGTCCACGCCGCCGTACTCGGGCCAGGCCACCAGGTGCGGGGTACCGGAGGGGATCTCCTGGTCGCAGCCGGGGCAGCGGTAGCGCTTGCCCGCCGCGCTCGCGCCCGCGACGTGCCGGACCTTCCAGTCCTCCCCCTGGTACTCCTCCGTGCGCTCCAGCCCGTAACGGTCGAGGCCGGTGCTGGGGCGTTCGTCCGGGGTCTCGCCGCCCCTGGGGCGGTTGTTGCGCGGTGACACGTATACCTCACGGATGGGCGGACGGCAGTGACTTTCTTCCAGACTACGCGCAGCGAGGCCGGGTACCCGCAGGGTTGCCGATGAAGGCGGTCGCGCGAAGAGGAATGGCCCGACAATCCCAATAACTTTCCTGTCAGCCCGTGCCTTTGGCACGTGTCAGACGTTGTTGCCATAGGAAGAACCGGTCCACCTGGGGGAGGCCGCGTCAGCCGCGAGGAGGATGAAGGCGATGCGCGTAGGAGCGTTTGTACTGGCGGCCCAGTTCCCGGGCCAGGGACAGGGAGAGGCACTGCACCGGGCGGTGCGGACCGCCGAGGTGGCCGAGGAGGCCGGACTCGACTCGGTGTGGCTCGCCGAGCACCACTTCGTCCCGTACGGGGTCTGCCCCTCGGCGGTGACCCTGGCGGCCCTGCTGCTGGGCCGGACCCGGCGGCTGCGGGTGGGCACCGCGGTGAGCGTGCTGCCGAGCACGCACCCGGTGGCGCTCGGGGAACAGGCGGCCCTGCTGCACGTGACCTCGGGCGGCAGGTTCACCCTCGGGGTGGGCCGCGGCGGGCCATGGGTGGACCTGGAGGTCTTCGGGGGCGGCCTGGACAGTTACGAGAACGGCTTCCCGGAGGCCTTGGACCTGCTGCGGCGCTGGCTGACGGAGGCCCGGGTCGGGGCCTTCGGCGAGCGGTACGAATTCCGCGAGGTGGCCGTCGTACCGCGCCCCTCGGAGGCCCTGGACGGGGACACGGCGGGGCCCGAGGTCATCGTGGCCTGCACCTCGGCGGCCTCGGTCCGGATGGCCGCGGAGCGGGGGCTGCCGATGCTCCTCGGGATGCACTGCGGGGACGAGAGCAAGGCCGAGATGGTCGCGCTGTGGCGCAGCACGGCGCTGGCTGCGGGCCACCCGCGCGAACGCGTGGAGGACGCGGGACACGTCTCGGCCGGGGTGTGCCAGATCGCCGACCGTACGGCGGACGCGCGCGAGACCCTGCTGAAGGCGATGCCGGGCTGGCTCAGGCAGGGTCTCGACGCGCATGTGACGGTGGACGGCCGGGTGCGCGCGATGCGGGATCCGGTCGCCTACACGGAACTGCTCTGCGACCTGCACCCGGTGGGCACCCCGGAGGTGGCGGCGGACCGGCTGGCGGCCACGTCGGCACGGACGGGCATCACGCGCTTCGCCCTCCTGACGGAGGGCTCCGGAGATCTCGCCGCGACGGAGGAGAACGTACGACGACTCGGCGCCGAGGTCCTTCCCCGTCTCGGCTGAGATCCGCCGGTCCTACCTGGGCCGTTTCTTTCGGATCACGCCGGAGGGCCCGGACATGATCCGAAAGAGGCGGCCAGGACACGGCCGTGTGTGCCTAGCAGTCCCGCAGCTCGGGCGACTGGTTGAGCAGCTGACCGCGGATCGAAGTGAACTTGGCCAGCCGGTCGTCGACCGAGGGATCCAGCGGGAAGACCGCCACCCGGTGACAGTTCTGGAATGCCAGGCGCACTCCGAAGTGCCGCTGCAGCGCACCGCGTATCGCGTCACTCGCGAGGGCGCGCAGCAGCTGCCCTCGCGCCTGCTCGTCCGGCGGCGGCGTCTGGTTGTCGGCGAACTGTCCGCCGTCCACCTTCAGCTGAGCCACCAACGAGCTGATCATCTCCCACGCGAAGGGCAGGGAGGTCCGGACGCAGTCGACGAAAGCGGCTTCGTCGACCTCGCCTCGCTCGGCCTGTTCGAGTAGGGCCGGTGAGACGTCGAGCGACATGGGTTCTCCTCTCGCGACCCCGGCTGTTCGGGTTGCCGGAGTCTTACGGGCAGGGAAGGAGGTCGCGACGCAGAGTGCACGCTCGACAACCTCCCGCTCACCACGGTAGGCGTCCCATCGGTGACGCACCAGGAGAATGCGCATACAACGCGCCATCGGCGAACGGGGCTTTCAGGGGCGAATCGCGTGAAGGCCTTCTCGTCGAGTAGCGTTGCCGACCATGCGTCTCGTCATTGCCCGCTGCTCCGTCGACTACGCGGGCCGGCTCACCGCCCATCTGCCCTCGGCACCCCGTCTGATCCTCGTGAAGGCTGACGGCAGTGTCTCGATCCACGCGGACGACCGAGCGTACAAACCGCTCAACTGGATGTCGCCGCCGTGCACCCTCAAGGAGGGGAGCGGCGATGAGGCCAACATCTGGACGGTCATCAACAAGGCGGGCGAGAAGCTCATCATCACCATGGAGGAAGTCCTCCACGACTCCTCCCACGAGCTGGGCACCGACCCGGGACTCATCAAGGACGGCGTCGAGGCACACCTCCAGGAACTCCTGGCGGACCGCATCGAGACGCTGGGCGAGGGCTACACGCTGATCCGGCGCGAGTACATGACGGCGATCGGCCCGGTGGACATCCTGTGTCGGGACGCGTCGGGCGCGACGGTGGCCGTGGAGATCAAGCGCCGCGGTGAGATCGACGGTGTCGAGCAGCTGACGCGCTACCTCGAACTCCTCAACCGCGACCCGCACCTGGCCCCGGTCCGGGGTGTCTTCGCGGCCCAGGAGATCAAGCCGCAGGCGAAGGTCCTGGCGACGGACCGCGGCATGGACTGCGTGGTCCTGGACTACAACGCGATGCGCGGCATCGAGGACGACAAGCTCCGCCTGTTCTGATCCTCCGCTCCACCCCGCACCACGGCTCCGTCCCTCGGGACGGAGCCGTCGTCGTTCACCCGCCGGTGGCCGGTGAGCCGGCCGGGGTGGTGGTACCCGTCTGGGTGGTGGTCGCCGAAGGCGACGGCGTGACGGTCTCCGTCACGGTGGGCGTGGGCTGGGCACCGGTCGGCGAGGGCGAAACGGCCGTCGGCGGCGCGGAGTTCGGCGGCGTCGAGGACGGGCGGCGCGACGGGGTCCGGACGGGGCTGCGGCCCGGGGTCGGCGCGGCGCTCTGGCCGGGCTCCGGGGTCGCGGTCGGCGGGGCCGACACGGGCGGCTCCGGTGCAGGATCGTTCCCGCTGTTGGCCACGGTCGGGTCGGGCGCCGTGACGGTGGGGGTGGAGGTCACCGCCGGTCCCTGCGCCGGCGGTCCGCTGTCCGACGAGCTCAGTGCCAGGCTGACGACGGTGCCCAGCGCCACCACGGCCAGCGCGCCCGCGCCGGCCAGCAGCACGAGCCGGCGACGGCCGGGGGCCGGGGCGGGTGCGGCGGTGGGACGGGGGGCGGTGGGCGGTGCGGGCTTCGGATCCAGTGGGAAGGCGTCCTCGAAGACCTCGGACAGGGTGGTGGGCGTCTCCGAGCGGGCGGTCACCGGGACGACCGGGGTCATCCGCGTCACCGCCTCGGCGGAGACCGGGACCGCCGGAGCCACCGGGGGCACCCGGGTCGTGGACGCCTCGGAGGCCGCCCGGGAGTCCGCGGCGGACGCGGTGGACGAAGCGGACGAAGCCGGCGAGGGGGACGGAGCCACCCGCGGTGCGGCGGCGCCACGTTCGGCCGGGGTGGTCGGGGTGGTCGGGGTGGTCGGGGTGGCCACCGTCACGGCTTCCGGAGCCGCCGCCGGGGCGCCCGGTGCCGGTGCCTCCAGCCGCAGCGGGGGTGACACGGCCGCCCCCGCCGTCTCCCGGTCGACGACCAGCGCCAGCGCCCGCCGTCCCGCGACGGTGCCCCGCTTGTCGGCCAGGGCGCCGCGCAGCCCGATCGAGGTCTCCAGCTCGGCGCGCGCCCGGTCCAGGCGCTCCTCGCACAGGGCCAGCACACCGAGCTCGTGGTGGAAGTACGCCTGCTCGGCGACCTCGCCGGCCTTGCGCGCCGCCTCCGCTCCCGAGCGCAGCACCCGCTCCCAGGCCTCCCAGTGCAGCGAGGCCGCGAACGCCGGGGCCGCCGTGCGCGCCAGCAGCACCGCCGCGACCACGTCCGCGCCGGCCAGCGCCGCGAGCACCGCGTCCGCCTCGGCCGCGACCCGCTCCGGGACCACCGAGGCGTGCCCGGTCCACCAGGCGTAGTGCCGGGCGGCCGTACGGGCCTCCTCCGAGGCGGTGTCCCCGTACCCGACCTCCTCCAGCTGCCGGGCGACGCCCGCGGCCAGCCGGTACCGGGTCCCGACGGGCGTCAGCAGCCCGCAGGCCAGCAGCTCCGCCACGGCCGTGTCGGCGTGGGTGTCCCCCACCAGCGCGGGCAGGTGCGCGTGGTGCGGCAGCTCGCCGCCCAGCGCGCACGCGATCCGCAGGGCCGCGCGCGCCGACTCGCTGACCCGCGAGGCGAGCAACTCCGCGGGGGCTGCGCCTTCGGCGAGGGTCGGCAGCGGCACGTGCACGGCGTCGCGGGGGCGTTCCTCGAAGACGCCGGGCTCCTCCTCCTCGTCGTCCTCGTCGCTGTGGTTGAGCTCGTCCCGCTGCCGCAAGAGCGCTGCGGCCTGTACGAAGCGCAGGGGCAGCCCCTCGGAGGCGAAGCGCAGGTCCCCCGCCCAGGCGGATTCCTCGTCCGTCAGCGGCCGTCCGACGCCCGCTTCCAGCAGTTCCAGGCAGTCGGCCTTGCCGAGTCCGCCGAGGAAGACCTCCTCGATGTGCGAGTCGTCGGAGGGGGCCCGGGTGTCGGGGGTCGCGGCCAGCAGGTAGGCGCATTCGGGGGTGGCGCGCATCAGTTCGTCGAGGGCGGTTCCGCCCATCTCCAGGTCGTCCAGGAGGACGACGGCGCCTATCTCCCGCACGCGGGCCAGGAGCTCGATCCGGCCGGGGCGCTCCCGCTCGGCCTCGTACACGGTCGCGTAGAGGGCGTGGAGCAGTTCCCCGGGCTGCTGCTGCCCGAATCCGCTGAGCCGTACGACGCCGTCGGGCGCCAGGCCCGCGCACCGGTCGGCGACCGCGTCGAGGAGGGCGCTGCGGCCGGATCCCGAGGGTCCGGTCAGCCGTACGGATCGGCCCCGGCCCAGCAGCCGGACAAGGCGCTCCCGCTCCTCCTCGCGCGCCTGCAGAGGGCGGACGAGGGCGGCGGGGCCCGGCAGTACGGGCGGCCGGGCGGCGGCGGTGCGGGCCGCGCGGGCGGCCGCGTCGCGCTTGGCGGGGAGGGCCGGTTCGGTGCCGGGGCGCAGCGGTTCGATCTCGCTGCCGTCGACCGGGTTGACGGTGAGGGCGAACCCGCCCGCGGTCAGGCTGACGACCCGCGCGGGTCCGGCCGCCGCGGGTGTCCCGGGTGTCGCGGGCGCGGTGGGCGCCGCGGGTGCGGAGCCGCCCGTGGGCTGCTCGTGCTGCTCGGTCCGCCCCTGTGTACGGTCCATGACCCAGTCCCCCGATCGCGGGCCGCGCGCCTCGCCGTCGTACCTCCCGGCCGTGGCGCACCCGCTGTCGCCACCGGTCCGGTTTCCGCCCGAACCCTAGACCGTGGCCGGGCGTGCGGGAAACCGCAGGGGTGCGATCACCACCGGACCGTTACGTTTCCACAGGGAACCCGGAGGCCGGCGGCTTGTCGGTCAGACGCGGGGCAGGGACTCCGCTTCCAGGCCGCCCTCGATCGCGAGGATCCGGTGCAGCCGGGTCGCGACGAGCAGTCGCTGCATCTGCGGGGGCACGCCGCGCAGGACCAGGCGGCGGCCGGTCCGGCCGGCCCGGCGGTGCGCTCCCATGATCACGCCGAGGCCGGTCGCGTCCCAGGAGTCGAGCCCGGTGAGGTCGAGGACGAGATCGCCCTGCCCGTCGTCGAGGGCGGAGTGGAGGACCGTACGGGCGTCCGCCGCGCTGCGCACGTCGAGGCGGCCCCCGACTGCGAGTTCGGCGTGGTCGCCCCTGATGTGCATGTGTACTCCCGGCGGTACTGCGTACGTATGGTCCGACTGGTCCGTGGTCGGCAACTCTCACTGCAACTGACTGCCGCACGGGCAGGGAAGTTGCCGACCGTGAGCGAACCGATACCTAATTCACCCTGGGGGGTGACGGCATTCGAACGGTGGTGCTCCGTGGCAGGGCCAGGCCTCAGTGCTTGTAGAAGCCCTGGCCGCTCTTGCGGCCGATGTCCCCGGCGTCCACCATCCGCCGCATGAGCTCCGGCGGGGCGAACTTCTCGTCCTGGGACTCGGTGTAGATGTTGCTGGTGGCGTGCAGCAGGATGTCGACGCCCGTGAGGTCGGCGGTGGCCAGCGGGCCCATCGCGTGCCCGAAGCCGAGCTTGCAGGCGATGTCGATGTCCTCGGCGGAGGCGACGCCCGATTCGTACAGCTTCGCGGCCTCGACGACCAGCGCGGAGATCAGACGGGTCGTCACGAAGCCGGCGACGTCGCGGTTGACGACGATGCAGGTCTTGCCGACGGACTCGGCGAACGCCCGGGTGGTGGCGAGGGTTTCGTCGCTGGTCTTGTAGCCGCGTACGAGCTCGCACAGCTGCATCATCGGGACGGGCGAGAAGAAGTGCGCGCCGACGACCCGCTCCGGACGCTCCGTCACGGCCGCGATCTTCGTGATCGGGATGGCGGAGGTGTTGGAGGCGAGGATCGTGTCCTCGCGGACGATCTTGTCCAGGGCGCGGAAGATCTCGTGCTTGATCTCGATCTTCTCGAAGGCCGCCTCCACCACGATGTCGACGTCGGCGACCGCGTCGAGGTCCGTGGTGGTGGTGATGCGCGCGAGGGCCGCCTGGGCGTCCTCGGCCGTCATCTTGCCCTTGGAGACGAACTTGTCGTAGGAGGCCTTGATTCCGTCCGTGCCACGGGTCAGCGCGGCCTCGGTGACATCGCGGAGCACGACGTCCCAACCCGCCTGAGCGGAGACCTGCGCGATTCCGGATCCCATGAGTCCGGCACCGATGACGGCGAGCTTCCCAGCCACTACACACCCCTCGTTTCCATACGGCACAGTCACGTAGCCACTCCGGCGGAGACTAGCGCCCGGGCGGTGCGGTGTGACCGTGAAGTAACACGCGTCACGTCTCAGATGACGGACATCACACCGGTACGGCCCAGCAACCCTCCCCCGCCGTCCAGTTCACCCGCCCTCGTCCTCGGCGTACCTCTCGGCCAGTGCGCGCAGCCGCTTCAGCTCCTTGCGCGCGGCGCCGAGGTGGCCGATCTCGACGGCCATGGCGGCGCGTCCCGCGAGGTGAAGGGCGTCCGCCCGGGCCTGCGCGTCCGCCTCCGGGCGCGCGCGGATCTCCCGCCGCAGGTGGTGGATCGCGCCCAGGATCCGGCGCGCGGCGAAGACCTTCGCCTCCTGCGACGGGAGCTGTGCGCGCAGCATGTCCTTGGCGTAGTCCCAGACCCTCGCGTCGTGCTCGAAGGCGGTCGGCTCGCCCGGGTGGTGCGGGTGCCCCGCCCAACGGGCTGCGTGTTCGCGCAGGTCGTCGATGCGGTCCAGGGCCTCCCGCAGGCGCCCGGCGGCCACGGCCGCACGCCCGGCCCGGGCGTTCTCGGCCGAGGCGCGCAGGGCTGCCGGGCCGTCCGCGTCCCGGGTGGCGAGGAAGCCCGCCAGGAGATCGATCTGCTGGGCGGCCTCGGCGAGCCGCCAGATGTAGTACACGTCGGCCACTTCGCCGCTCCCCTCCGGGGCCACGGCCCCACCGGACCGTACGTGAGCAGCGGCGACCTCGCCCGGAATTTCCCCCGCGGGCCCGTCTACCCTGGCCGCATGGTGAACCTCACGCGCATCTACACCCGTACCGGCGACCAGGGCACGACCGCCCTCGGCGACATGAGCCGCACCGCCAAGACCGACCTGCGGATCTCCGCGTACGCCGACGCCAACGAGGCCAACGCGGCCATCGGGACGGCGATCGCGCTCGGCGGGCTGTCGGCGGACGTGGTGAAGGTCCTGGTCCGCGTGCAGAACGACCTCTTCGACGTCGGCGCCGACCTGTGCACCCCGGTGGTCGAGAACCCGCAGTACCCGCCGCTGCGCGTGGAGCAGTTCTACGTGGACAAGCTGGAGGCGGACTGCGACCACTTCCTGGAGCAGGTGGAGAAGCTGCGCAGCTTCATCCTCCCCGGCGGCACCCCCGGCGCGGCCCTGCTGCACCAGGCCTGCACGGTGGTCCGGCGCGCCGAGCGCTCCACGTGGGCGGCGCTGGAGGTGCACGGCGAGGTGATGAACCCGCTGACCGCCACCTACCTGAACCGCCTCTCCGACCTCCTGTTCATCCTGGCCCGGGTGGCCAACAAGGAGGTCGGGGACGTGCTGTGGGTGCCGGGCGGCGAGCGCTGAGCGCTAGCGCCCGGTCAGGGAGGACCGGTCCTCGGCGGCGTCCGCCGGGGCCTTCTCCGCGGCCCGCGGGGCCTTGCTCGGCCAGATCGTGTAGGCCACGGCGACCAGGGCGTGGATGCCGACCACGCGCAGGGCGGCGAACTGCCAGCCCTGGAGCGAGCTGACGTCACCCGCGTCGCCCACGTACCAGATCGCCAGCTGCAGCAGCGTCAGGGCGACGGCGGCGGCGATCACCGTACGGATCCAGAGCTTCCACTCGTGCCGGGCCCGCTCCTTCCCGTACCCGGCGCCGGCCGGCTTCGGTCCCCCGGCCAGCCGGTACGCGGCGTGCCCGTCGAGCCACTTGATCGTGTAGTGGCCGTAGGCGACGGTGTAGCCGATGTACAGGGCGGCCAGTCCGTGCTTCCAGTCCGGCTCGGCGCCGTTCTTGAGGTCGAGCGTGGTGACCACCAGCAGGACCAACTCCATCAGCGGCTCGCAGAGCAGGACCGCCGCCCCCAGCCTGGGCATCTTCGCGAGGTAGCGCAGGGCCAGTCCGGCCGCCAGCAGTACCCAGAAGCCGACCTCGCAAGCGATGATCAGCGCGACGATCATGGGACTCTCCGTCCGCTCGGGTTCTCCGTTCCGTATCCAGGCTCCCGTCCGGCCGGGTCCCGCGCGTCGTCTCCATTGACCATCCGGACCTGCATCGTTCGATGTACCGCGACCTCGCCCTCTCCGCCGAGGCGCCGGACCCCGCGCACCCTGTTGGATGGGCCCGTGACCATGAAGATCCACGACCTGCGCCCCCACCGTGACGACATCCTCCTCGCGGTGGTCAGCGTGCTCGCGGGCACGCTGTTCTGGTCGCTCGGTGTCTACAGCAGCCCCAACCGGAACATGCTGCCCGCCTGGGCCGCCCTGGTCCCGCTGGTCGCGCTCGGCTCGATGGAGCTGCTGCGCCGCACCAAGCCGAACCTGACGCTGATCGTGGGCACCGTCGGGGTGATCGCCGACCAGTTCACGGTCGGCAGCCTCGCCACCGTCGTGATCTTCACCGACCTGATGTACGCCGCCGTCGTCTACGGGAAACCGGCCATGGCCCGGCGGCTCCCGGTCACCACCGGCCTGATCACCGTCGTGGCCACCGTCGTCTCGGTGGCCTGGCTGCGCACCCCGCAGGCCCTGCTGATCGGCGTCGTCACCGGCATCGTGAGCTTCGCCCCGGCCCTGACCGGCGCCACCTTGCGCAACCACCGCGAGGCCGCCGTGGCCGCCCGGCTGCGCGCCGAGCAGACCGCCCTGCTGGCCGAGATGGACCGTAGTCAGGCCGTGGCCGCCGAGCGCGCCCGGATGGCCCGGGAGCTCCACGACATGGTGGCCAACCACCTCTCCGCCATCGCCATCCACTCCACCGCCGCGCTCTCCATCGACAAGGCCGACACCAGCCGGGACGCGCTCGGGGTGATCCGCGAGAACAGCGTGCAGGGACTGGCCGAAATGCGCCGTCTGATCGGGCTGCTGCGGGATGCGGGCGGCGATCAGGAGCCGGTCGCCGTGCCCTCCTTGGGCGGCCTTGACGCCCTGCTCGGGCAGGCCAGGACCAACGGCTCGGCGAGCGGGCTGACGTTCGTGCTCCACGACGACCGGCCGTCCGGGGAGCCGGCGGCGGCTCCCGTGGAGCTGGCCGCGTACCGGATCGTCCAGGAGTCGCTGACCAATGCCCTCAAGCACGCCGCCCCGGGCACGGTCACGGTCCGCGTGGCACACGCCGACGGGCTGCTGACCGTGGGGGTGGACTCTCCCTTCGGGGAGCGGCCGGGCCCGCGCGCCCCGGGTTCGGGGGCCGGGCTGATCGGTATGCGGGAGCGGACGGAGCTGCTGGGCGGAGAGTTCACGGCGGGGCGGTCCGGTGCCGTCTGGCAGGTACGGGCGACACTGCCCGCGGAGGAGAAAGCGGTGGAGGCATGACCATTCGGGTGGTGGTGGCGGAGGATCAGGGCGCGGTCCGGGCCGGGCTGGTGCTCATCCTGCGCAGCGCGGGCGACATCGAGGTGGTGGGCGAGGCGGCCGACGGGGAGGAGGCGGTACGCCTGGCCCGGGAGCTACGGCCTGATCTCGTCCTCATGGACGTGCAGATGCCCCGGCTCGACGGGGTGTCCGCGACCCGTCAGGTGGTCTCGGAGGGGCTGGCGGACGTCCTGGTGCTGACCACCTTCGACCTCGACGAGTACGTCTTCGGGGCGCTACGGGCGGGGGCCGTGGGCTTCCTGCTGAAGAACGCGGACGCCGCGGAGCTGATCGAGGCGGTACGGACCGTCGCGCGCGGCGAGGGGCTCATCTCCCCGGCGGTGACCCGCCGGCTCATCGCGGAGTTCGCGACGCCCCGTCCGACGCGGCCGGCCCCGGCGCCGGAGCGGGCCGCCGCGGTCGCCTCGCTCACCCGGCGGGAGCGGGAGGTCCTGAGCGCCTTGGGTGAAGGCCTGTCGAACGCGGAGATCGCGGTGCGCCTGGAGATGGCGGAGGCGACGGCCAAGACGCACATCAGCAGGCTGCTGGGCAAGCTGGAGCTGCGCAGCCGACTCCAAGCGGCGGTACTGGCGCAGGAGTTGGGGATATAGGCGGGTCGGCGCGCACCGGTCTGGACCTCTTGACGGTTGGTCCAGACCTTTCTACGCTCGCCGCAACACTGTGGTGAGCGTGCCATGACAAAGCGTGCTCACGGGCGGCGCAGGTCCCACCCCCATGTCGTAGTCGTCCCCACGACCGCGACGGACCTACGGAGGATCACCCTTGAGCACAGCATCCCCACCCCGCACCAGGCGCACCCGGTTCTTCAGCCGAGTCGCGGCGGTCGTGGCCGCACTCGCCCTGCCCGTCACCGGCCTCGTCGCCCTGGCCGGCCCGGCCCAGGCGGCCGCCTCCGCGACGGCGACGTACACCAAGGTCTCCGACTGGGGCTCCGGCTTCGAGGGCAAGTGGGTGGTGAAGAACACCGGCACCACCACCCTCAGCAGCTGGACCGTGGAGTGGGACTACCCGGCGGGCACCTCGGTCACCTCGGCCTGGGACGCCACCGTCACCAGCTCGGGCACCCACTGGACCGCCAAGAACCTCGGCTGGAACGGAACCCTCGCCCCCGGGGCCACCGCGAGCTTCGGCTTCAACGGCGCCGGCGGCGGCGCCCCGAGCGGCTGCAAGATCAACGGCGCCTCCTGCGACGGCGGCACCCAACCCGGCGACACTCCCCCCACGGCTCCCGGCACCCCCACCGCGAGCAACGTCGCCGACACCTCGCTCACCCTGACCTGGACCCCGGCCACGGACGACAAGGGCGTCAAGAACTACGACGTCTACCGGGGCTCCGGCAAGATCGCCACGGTCACCGGGACCAGCTACGCCGACTCCGGCCTGACCAAGGGCACGACCTACACGTACAGCGTCACCGCCCGCGACACCATCGACCAGACCGGCCCCTCCTCCGGCTCGACGACGGTGACGACGACCGGCGGGGTCATCCCCCCGGACCCGGGCGGCAAGGTCAAGCTCGGCTACTTCACCAACTGGGGCGTCTACGGCCGCAACTACCACGTGAAGAACCTGGTCACCTCCGGCACCGCGGGCAAGATCACCCACATCAACTACGCCTTCGGCAACGTCCAGAACGGCCAGTGCACCATCGGTGACGCCTACGCCGACTACGACAAGGCCTACACCGCCGACCAGAGCGTCGACGGCGTCGCCGACACCTGGGACCAGCCGCTGCGCGGCAACTTCAACCAGCTGCGCAAGCTGAAGAAGCAGTACCCGAACATCAAGATCCTGTGGTCCTTCGGCGGCTGGACCTGGTCCGGCGGCTTCCCGCAGGCCGCCGCCAACCCGACCGCCTTCGCCCAGTCCTGCTACAACCTGGTCGAGGACCCGCGCTGGGCCGACGTCTTCGACGGCATCGACCTGGACTGGGAGTACCCGAACGCCTGCGGCCTGTCCTGCGACACCAGCGGAGCGGCCGCCTTCAAGAACCTGATGCAGGCCGTGAAGTCCCGGTTCGGCGCGAACAACCTCGTCACCGCGGCCATCACCGCCGACGCCTCGGACGGCGGCAAGATCGACAAGGCCGACTACGCGGGCGCCGCGCAGTACACCGACTTCTACAACGTCATGACGTACGACTTCTTCGGGGCCTGGGCGGCCCAGGGCCCGACGGCCCCGCACTCCCCGCTGACCTCGTACGCCGGCATCCCGCAGGCCGGCTTCAACTCCGCCGACGCCATCGCCAAGCTCAAGGCCAAGGGCGTTCCCGGCTCCAAGCTCAACCTCGGCATCGGCTTCTACGGCCGCGGCTGGACCGGGGTGACCCAGGCGGCCCCCGGCGGCACCGCCACCGGACCGGCGCCTGGCACGTACGAGCAGGGCATCGAGGACTACAAGGTGCTCAAGAACAGCTGCCCGGCCACGGGCACCGTCGCCGGCACCGCCTACGCCAAGTGCGGCAGCAACTGGTGGAGCTACGACACCCCCGCCACCATCGCCGGGAAGATGACCTGGGCCAAGCAGCAGGGCCTGCGGGGAGCCTTCTACTGGGAGTTCAGCGGCGACACCACGGGCGGTGAGCTCGCGAACGCGGTCCACACCGGGCTGCAGTAAAGACCGAAGCCGGGGAGACGGGTCCGCCCCCGTCTCCCCGGCTTCTCGTTGTCCGTCGTCCCGTCGTCCAGACGTCCGGCTAGGCCACATTCACCCGCTGGCCGGGGGGCGCCGCCTCCAGCCACGCCAGGAAGCCGGTCAGCGCGTCCTCGCTCATCGCCAGCTCCAGGCGGGTCCCTTGGTGGACACAGCCGAGCACGACGGCGTCGGAGAGCAGCGCCAGCTCCTCCTCGCCCTCCGGGGCGCGGCGGGCGACGACCTCGATGGAGGACCGCTCCAGCAGCCGGCGCGGGCGCGGGGAGTACGAGAACACCCGGAACCACTCGATCCGGTCACCGCTGTACCGTGCGACCCCGTACACCCAGCCCTTGCCGGAGATGTCGGGCTCCTCGGACACACCCCAGCGCATGCTGCAGTCGAAGGTGCCGCCGGACCGCTGAATGAGTCTGCGGCGCAACCCGAAGACAAACAGCCCGATCACCACCAGGATTACGACCAGGCCGCTCACAAGCAGAGCGAGGAGCATCTTCACCGACCTCCTCGCTCATCGAATACACATGAGAACCGGAGCCCCTCCCAGACGAAGTCTGGGGGAGGACCCGCATCGCCTCAGCCGCGACCCGGTCTGGAAAATTCCAGCACGGACCGCGGCTGAGGTCTGCTGAGTCCCGGCGGTCGCCCCCCGGGACTCAAACGATCGAACTCCGACGGGCGTTCAGCCCGTTACGGCGCGCAGCCGGACATCAGCGCGACGCTCGGCGGCCGCATCGGCCTCCGACTTCGCGCGCTCCAGTGCCCGCTCCGCACGCTGGACGTCAATCTCGTCCGCGAGCTCGGCGATCTCGGCCAGCAGGGACAGCTTGTTGTCCGCGAACGAGATGAAACCGCCGTGCACCGCGGCGACGACGGTGTTGCCGTCGCTGGTACGGATGGTCACCGGGCCCGATTCCAGCACACCGAGAAGCGGCTGGTGACCGGGCATGACGCCGATGTCGCCGGACGTGGTGCGGGCGACAACAAGGGTGGCCTCGCCGGACCAGACATTGCGGTCCGCCGCGACCAGCTCGACGTGCAGCTCAGCAGCCAAGGTGGCTCCTCGGGTCACCACCCGGCGGGTCGGCCGGGTGTTGGGTCAAATTCTAATGGGCGTGGGGAGAGGGACGGGACACACCCGCCCCTCTCCGTCCACAGACGCTGTCGGCGTTCGCCGGCGGCCTGCGAACCGGAGCGCTCCGTGAGGAGCGCGCCGGATCAGGAGACGCCCAGCTCCTTGGCGTTGGCCTTCAGGTCCTCGATGCCACCGCACAGGAAGAACGCCTGCTCGGGGAAGTGGTCGTAGTCACCGTCGCAGATCGCGTTGAACGCGGTGATCGACTCGTCGAGCGGAACGTCCGAACCGTCCACACCGGTGAACTGCTTCGCCACGTGGGTGTTCTGCGACAGGAAGCGCTCGACACGACGGGCACGGTGGACAACGAGCTTGTCCTCCTCGCCCAGCTCGTCGATACCGAGGATCGCGATGATGTCCTGGAGGTCCTTGTACTTCTGCAGGATCCCCTTGACGCGCATCGCGGTGGCGTAGTGGTCCGCCGCGATGTACCGCGGGTCGAGGATGCGGGACGTCGAGTCCAGCGGGTCCACGGCCGGGTAGATGCCCTTCTCGGAGATCGGACGGGAAAGAACCGTCGTCGCGTCGAGGTGGGCGAAGGTGGTCGCCGGCGCCGGGTCGGTCAGGTCGTCCGCGGGGACGTAGATCGCCTGCATCGAGGTGATCGAGTGACCACGGGTCGAGGTGATGCGCTCCTGGAGGAGACCCATCTCGTCGGCCAGGTTCGGCTGGTAACCCACCGCGGAGGGCATACGGCCGAGCAGGGTCGACACCTCGGAACCCGCCTGGGTGTACCGGAAGATGTTGTCGATGAAGAAGAGCACGTCCTGCTTCTGCACATCGCGGAAGTACTCCGCCATGGTCAGACCGGCCAGGGCGACGCGCAGACGGGTGCCCGGGGGCTCGTCCATCTGGCCGAAGACGAGCGCCGTCTTGTCGATGACGCCGGAGTCGGCCATCTCCTCGATGAGGTCGTTGCCCTCACGGGTACGCTCACCGACGCCCGCGAACACCGACACACCGTCGTGGTTGTTGGCGACGCGGTAGATCATTTCCTGGATCAGAACGGTCTTACCGACACCGGCACCACCGAACAGACCGATCTTTCCACCCTTGACGTACGGGGTGAGAAGGTCGATGACCTTGACGCCGGTCTCGAACATCTCGGTCTTCGACTCGAGCTCGTCGAAGCGAGGCGCCTTGCGGTGGATCGGCCAACGCTCGGTGACGTTGGCGTTCTCCTCCGGGTAGTTCAGCACCTCACCGAGGGTGTTGAACACCTTGCCCTTGGTGAAGTCACCGACGGGGACGGTGATGCCCTCGCCCGTGTCGGTCACCGGGGCCTGGCGGACCAGACCGTCGGTCGGCTGCATCGAGATGGTACGGACGAGGCCGTCACCCAGGTGCTGCGCTACCTCGAGGGTCAGGGTCTTGAGCGCGCCGTCCTCGGCCGGGTCGGCGACCTGGACCTTCAGCGCGTTGTAGATCTCGGGCATGGCGTCGACGGGGAACTCCACGTCGACGACCGGGCCGATGACCCGGGCGACGCGGCCCGTGGCGGCGGCCGTCTCAACAGTGGTCGTCATTACTTGTCACTCCCCGCGGTCGCGTCAGCCATGGCGCTCGCGCCACCGACGATCTCGCTGATTTCCTGGGTGATTTCGGCCTGGCGGGCCGCGTTGGCAAGCCGGGAGAGGCTCTTGATGAGGTCTCCGGCGTTGTCGGTCGCCGCCTTCATCGCACGGCGGCGGGCGGCGTGCTCGGAAGCGGCCGACTGCAGCAGTGCGTTGTAGATACGGCTCTCGACGTAGCGCGGCAGCAGGGCGTCGAGGACGTCCTCCGCCGACGGCTCGAAGTCGAACAGCGGAAGGATCTCGCCCTTCGCACCGGTCTCCTCCGGAGCCTGATCGAGGCTGAGCGGCAGCATCCGGCCGTCGACCGGGTTCTGCGTCATCATCGACACGAATTCCGTGTAGACGATGTGCAGCTCGTCGACGCCACCCTCGGCCGTTTCCAGCTGGATGGCCTCGATCAGCGGCCCCGCGACGCGCTTGGCGTCGGCGTAGGCCGGGCTGTCGGTGAAGCCGGTCCACGAATCCGCGACCTTGCGCTCGCGGAAGCCGTAGTAGGCCAGACCCTTACGGCCGACGATGTAGGTGTCGACCTCCTTGCCCTCGCCGCGCAGCCGCTCGGTGAGCCGCTCCGCCTGCTTGATGGCATTCGAGGAGTAGCCGCCGGCCAGACCGCGGTCGCTCGTGATGAGCACGATCGCGGCACGGGTCGGCGCCTCGACCTCGGTGGTCAGGGCGTGCTTGGTGTTCGAGCCGGTCGCCACCGCGGTCACCGCACGGGTGAGCTCGGTCGCGTACGGCATCGATGCCGCCACCTTGCGCTGCGCCTTGACGATGCGCGAGGCGGCGATCATCTCCATCGCCTTGGTGATCTTCTTGGTCGCCGTGATGGCACGGATGCGACGCTTGTAGACCCGGAGCTGCGCTCCCATGAGTCAGGTCCCTTCCGTCGTCACTTGGAGACGTTGACGGCCGGTGCGTCCTCGCCCAGGAGCTTGCCGTCCGAGGTCTCGAACTGGCGCTTGAAGGAAGCGATGGCGTCCGCGATGGAGGACAGGGTGTCGTCCGACATCTTGCCGCCGTCGGCGATGGAGGTGAGGAGGTCCTTGCGCTCGCGGCGCAGGTGCTCCAGCAGCTCCGACTCGAAGCGACGGATGTCGTTGACCGGGACGTCGTCCATCTTGCCGGTGGTGCCGGCCCAGACGGAGATGACCTGCTCCTCGACGGGCATCGGCTGGTACTGGCCCTGCTTCAGCAGCTCGACCAGGCGCTTGCCGCGCTCCAGCGAGGCCTTCGAAGCGGCGTCCAGGTCGGAACCGAAGGCGGCGAACGCCTCCAGCTCGCGGTACTGGGCCAGGTCCAGACGCAGACGGCCGGAAACCTGCTTCATGGCCTTGTGCTGGGCGGAGCCACCGACGCGGGAGACCGAGATACCGACGTTCAGCGCCGGGCGCTGGCCCGCGTTGAACAGGTCGGACTCCAGGAAGCACTGGCCGTCGGTGATGGAGATGACGTTGGTCGGGATGAACGCCGACACGTCGTTCGCCTTGGTCTCGACGATCGGCAGACCGGTCATCGAACCGGCACCCATGTCGTCGGACAGCTTCGCGCAGCGCTCCAGCAGACGGGAGTGCAGGTAGAAGACGTCACCCGGGTAGGCCTCGCGGCCCGGCGGGCGGCGCAGCAGCAGCGACACGGCGCGGTAGGCGTCGGCCTGCTTCGACAGGTCGTCGAAGATGATCAGGACGTGCTTGCCGGCGTACATCCAGTGCTGGCCGATGGCGGAACCGGTGTACGGCGCCAGGTACTTGAAGCCGGCAGGGTCGGACGCCGGGGCGGCGACGATCGTCGTGTACTCGAGCGCGCCGGCGTCTTCCAGGGCGCCGCGAACGGACGCGATGGTCGAGCCCTTCTGGCCGATGGCGACGTAGATGCAGCGAACCTGCTTGTTCACGTCGCCCGAGCGCCAGTTGTCGCGCTGGTTGATGATCGTGTCGACGGCCAGAGCGGTCTTACCCGTCTGACGGTCACCGATGATCAGCTGACGCTGACCGCGGCCGACCGGCACCATGGCGTCGATGGCCTTGTAGCCGGTCTGCATCGGCTCGTGGACGGACTTACGGACCATGACGCCAGGAGCCTGGAGCTCCAGGGCGCGACGGCCTTCGGTCGCGATCTCGCCGAGACCGTCGATCGGGTTGCCGAGCGGGTCGACGACGCGGCCGAGGTAGCCCTCGCCGACGCCGACCGAGAGCACCTCACCGGTGCGCTGCACCGGCTGGCCCTCCTCGATACCGCTGAACTCGCCGAGGACGACCGCACCGATCTCGCGCTCCTCGAGGTTGAGGGCGAGACCGAGGGTTCCGTCCTCGAACTTCAGCAGCTCGTTCGCCATGGCGGAGGGCAGACCCTCCACCTTCGCGATGCCGTCGCCGGCAACGCTGACCGTTCCGACCTCCTCGCGCGAGGCCGCGTCCGGCTGGTACGACTGGACAAAGTTCTCCAGTGCGTCCCGGATCTCCTCCGGCCGGATCGTGAGCTCCGCCATCTGGGTTCCCTGCTCTCCTTGTTGGGCCTGAAGCTTCTTAGGGGTCTGGGGGCGACCCCCAGGAATCTTCTGCAAGTTCTGCACGGCCCAACCGGGCCGCTAGGAATGCTTCTGTTCTATTGGTGGCTGGTCAGCCGGCCATGCGGCGCGACGCCTCGGCGAGGCGGTCCGCGATGGTGCCGTCGATGACCTCGTCGCCGACTCGCACCGAGATCCCGCCGAGGACCTCGGGGTCCACGTCGAGGTTCAGGTGCATCTGTCGGCCGTACAGCTTGGCCAGCACCGCGCCGAGGCGCGCCTTCTGGACGTCGCTGAGCGGAACCGCGCTGGTCACGGTGGCGACCATGCGGTCACGGCGCTCGGCGGCGAGCTTGGACAGGGACTCGAGTCCCGCTTCCAGGCTACGTCCACGCGGGTGCGTGACAAGACGGATCACCAGGCGCTCGGTGACGGTGTCCGCCTTGCCGCCGAGCAGGCTGCGCAGCAGCTCGCTCTTGGCGGAGGCGGTGGCACCGCGTTCGGTCAGCGCGGCACGCAGCTCGGTGTTCGAGGAGACGATCCGGCCGAAGCGGAAGATCTCGTCCTCGACGTTGTCGAGCGCGCCCGCCCGCTGGGCGGCCGTGAGGTCGGCGGTGGCCGCCAGCTCCTCCAGCGCGTCCACCAGGTCGCGGGACTGCGACCAGCGGGACCGGACCATGCCGGACACCAGGTCGAGGGTTTCCCCGCCGACCTGGCCGCCGAGCAGGCGACCGGCCAGCTCGGCCTTGGCCTCGCCGGACTGCGCCGGGTCCGTGACGACCCGACGCAGCGAGACCTCACGGTCGAGCAGCGCGGTGACGGCAGCCAGCTCACCGGCGAGCTTCGTCGCGTCGACGGACGTGTTGTCCGTCAGCGCGTCGAGACGCTCACGCGCGGAGGCCAGCGCCTCGCGGCTCGCTCCGTTCATCGGGCCGCCTCGGCCTTCTCCTCAAGCTCGCTGAGGAAGCGGTCGATGGTGCGGCTCTGCCGGGCGTGGTCCTCGAGGGACTCGCCGACGAGCTTTCCGGCCAGGTCGGTGGCGAGCTTGCCAACGTCCTGACGCAGCGCCTGAGAGGCGGCCTTACGGTCCGCCGCGATCTGGGCGTGGCCGGCAGCGATGATCTCCTCACGCTGCCGCTGGCCCTCTGCGCGCAGTTCTTCCTTGAGCGCAGTGCCCTGCTCCAGCGCTTCCTGGCGCAGGCGCGCGGCCTCGTGCCGGGCTTCGGCGAGCTGGGCCTTGTACTGCTCCAGCACGCTCTGGGCCTCGGTCTGAGCGGCCTCAGCCTTCTCGATACCGCCCTCGATGGCCTCGCGACGCTCGTCCAGAACCTTGTTGATGTTCGGGAGGAGCTTCTTCGCGAGGAAACCGAAGACGATGACGAAGGCGATCAGACCGATGACGAGCTCGGGGATCGGCGGGATGAGGGGGTTTTCCGCCTCTTCGGCCGCGAGCTGAACCAGAGGGTTCACATCAGTGCCTTCCGACTAAAGGGTCTGTTCGCTACCGGGATCAGGAGGTCGGGTAGACGAACGGCATGACCAGACCGATGAGGGCGAGCGCCTCACAGAAGGCGAAGCCGAGGATCTGGTTGGCGCGGATCAGGCCGGCGGCCTCGGGCTGGCGGGCCAGGGCCTGGGTGCCGTTACCGAAGATGATGCCGACGCCGACGCCGGGGCCGATGGCCGCGAGGCCGTAACCGATGGAGCCGAGGTTGCCCTTGATTTCGACGCCAGCAGCGAGGGTCTGGAGAGCGGACATGCCGGTTCTTCCTTCTCTTTCATGGACCGGTGGGGGTTGGCCACCGGACGACTGGTGGTTTGGGGGTGGGGCGGTCAGTGGTGCTCGGCGACGGCGCCCTGGAGGAAGCTGCAGGCCAGCAGCACGAAGACGTAGGCCTGGACAGCCTGGATGAAGAGCTCGAACGCGGTCATCACGATGACCATCACGAAGGACACGCCCGCGTAGGCGATGCCGATGCCGTTCAGCAGGTACCAGCTGGCGATCGTGAAGAGCAGCAGCAGCGTGTGACCGGCGAACATGTTCGCGAACAGACGGACCGCGTGGGTGAAGGGGCGGACGATGACGTTCGAGAAGAACTCGATCAGCATGACCAGCGGCAGGATGCCACCCAGCGACTTGTCGTAGCCCGTGAGGTTCTTCAGGCCGCCGACGAAACCGTGGCGCTTGAAGGTGACCGACATCCACATGACGTAGATGATCAGGGCCAGACCGGCCGGGTACGCGATGACCGAGGTCACCGGGAACTGGGCGAGCGGAATGATCGACCAGAGGTTCAGGATCCAGACGAAGAAGAACGTCGCGACCATGAAGGGGACGTACTTCTCGCCCTCCTTCTTGCCCATCGTTTCGTAGACGATGCCGCGGCGCACGAAGTCGTAGCCGGCTTCGGCAACCATCTGGAGCTTCCCCGGAACCAGCTTCGGCTTGGCGAAGGCGGCCCAGAAGAATCCGACGATGATGACGGATCCGAGCAGGGCCAGGAGCATCGTCTTGTTGAAATAGACGGCTCCGTCCATGTCGCCGAAGATCGGCTCGAACAGGAACGAGTGCAGGCCAGGAGCCGGGAAACCACAGCCGTCGAAGATGTGGCAATCGGTCTCGAAGGCGAGCACCTGCGTCGGGTCAGCACTCACCGCGGGCTCCTTCAGCGTGGCGCATAGGTACGGCAACCTCGTTGTGTCGGCGCGGCGCACAGCCGCGGTTCGGCACGGGACTGGTCTTACGGATGTGGGGGCGGCTTGCAGGCAGTGAGCCTCGCGATTGAGCAGGCGTCAGCTCAGATGCCTGCGCCCGCGATGCCGCATATGGCACCGGACGATAGCAGCATCTCGAACGCGCACTTATTCCGCCCCTACCGTTCACGACGAGGGCCCCGTGTTTTCAGGCTTCTCACCCTTGCCACGCTTGGTGGTGGACTCGGGCTCGACGTAAAGGATCTTGGCCTTCATGTGCGCGCGCGTCTGCGCGGCGATCCAAGCAAGGGTCGCCGCGACGATGGTGATCGCGAATGCCCTGGGATTGAACAGCGTCGTGTCCTTGAACACGGCGACGAAGACGAAGAGCAGCAGGATCTGGGTCGTGTAGAGCGCCAGACCCATCATCTGGAACAGATGCGGCAACGACCGTGCCGTCCGCTGCAGGATGACGAATCCGATACCCATGAAGAGAATCACGACGACCGTGGCCGCGATCGCCCCGATCGCCCCCTTACCGCCCGCGACCACGCCACTGACGATGGCGGCAACAGCGCCGACGGCAGCGGTGGGTACGGCGGTGTGCAGAAGGGTTCGGGCGTCATCGGACAGCATGGCGCATGGCTCCGCGTGATGGTGGGGTAACGGGACTCGTACGGGACGAGCGTAAGCCCGGTCCGAGAGAGGACCTCGGGCCAAGGGACCGTCGCACTACGGTCCTTCGGCTCTGTCGCCGGGTTTAGTGAACGGTATCACAAACTATTTGATGAGAGCTTTACCTGCTGGGTGTGCCGACTGTCACACATGAGAGTGACCCTGCGCGTGTGTGCACGACAGGGAGGTGGCTTGTCTGGTAAAGGCCATCCATGTCCGACATGCGAATCGACCGTCAGCGGGTGGATTCAGCCTTACGCCGGTCGGGAAAGCGCGAACGGGGGCCCACGGCAGTCGCTCCGTTGACGCCGGAGACGCCCGCGGCGATCGGCCTCGCGGGCTCCGGCTCCGCACCCGAGGCATTCTGCGCGGCCGCCTCCGCGGCGGCCTCGGCCGCGCGTGCGGCATGGCGGTAACGCGGCGGAACCAGACCCTCCGCCCACCGCGGGGCGCGCGGGGTGAAGCGCGGCAGAAGCAGCAGGATCAGGCCGACCGCACTCAGCGCGACGATCGCCAGCACGATCCACATGGTGGCGGAATGCACCGAATACGCCACCGTGCCGAACGCGATCAGCCCCGACCAGAAGTACATGATCATGACCGCGCGGCTGTGCGAATGCCCGAGTTCCAGCAGCCGGTGGTGGAGGTGGCCGCGGTCGGCTGCGAAGGGCGACTGGCCCTTCCACGTACGCCGGACGATGGCCAGGACCAGGTCCGCCATCGGGATCGCGATGACCGTCAGCGGCAGGATCAGCGGGATGTAGGCGGGGAGCATCGCGTGCGTCGCGTTGCGCTCACCACCGGCGAAGAGGGCCAGCGCGTCCGGGTCCACCTGCCCGGTGAGGGAGATCGCGGAGGCGGCCAGCACCAGGCCGATGAGCATCGAGCCGGAGTCGCCCATGAAGATCCGCGCGGGGTGCATGTTGTGCGGCAGGAAGCCCAGGCACATGCCCATGAGGATCGCGGCGAAGAGCGTCGCCGGCGCGGCCGACTCGATGCCGTAGCCGAACCAGATCCGGTACGCGTAGAGGAAGAGCGCGGCCGCGGCGATGCAGACCATGCCGGCGGCCAGGCCGTCCAGGCCGTCGACGAAGTTCACGGCGTTGATGGTGATCACGACGAGGGCGACGGTCAGCAGGTTGCCCTGCCACTGGGTGAGCGGGACCGTACCGATGCCCGGGACGGGGATCCACAGGATGGTCAGACCCTGCATGACCATCACACCGGCGGAGATCATCTGCGCGCCGAGCTTGATCAGGGCGTCGAGCTCGAACTTGTCGTCGAGGACGCCGACCAGCCAGATCAGGGCCGCGCCGGAGAGCAGCGCGCGCGGTTCGTTCGACAGCTCGAAGACGCCGTTGAGGTTGCGCAGGTGGTCCGCGACCAGCAGGCCCGCGCACAGACCGCCGAACATGGCGATGCCGCCCAGCCGCGGCGTGGGCTCTCGGTGCACGTCACGGGCACGGATCTCCGGCATGGCCCCGGCCGCGATCGCGAACTTCCGCACGGGCCCGGTCAGCAGGTAGGTCACCGCGACCGTGACGCAAAGCGTCAGCAGATATTCACGCACGGGCTGCCCCAGATGTATCGCCGGCCATCTCAGCCCCACACATTAGCTGCGATGTCACCTTCATCGAGGACGCGAGGGGGCGGTATCCCGGTTCCAGTACGCCCTGCTTGTCCTGCTTACTCCCCGTAAGGGGGAAATCCTGTCGTGAGCTCGCCGACCTCCGTACGTGTTTTCACGCCGTCTCCGTCGAGCGCCGCGGCGAACAACGCCGCGATCCGGACCATCTCCTCCTCCCCCATCCCCTGGGTGGTCACGGCGGCCGTTCCCAGCCGCACCCCGCGCTGGTCCCCGTACGGGAGGACGCAGGTGTCCAGCACCATGCCGGCGGCGGCCAGGCGGCCGCGGGCGGTCGGGCCGTCCACACCCAGCGGCGCCGGATCGGCGGTGATCAGATGGGTGTCGGTGCCACCGGTGGTGACCGCGAACCCGTGCTCCTGGAGCGCGCCCGCCAGGACCCGGGCGTTGGCGACGACCCGGTGCGCGTAGGTGGTGAAGGCAGGCCGGGCCGCCTCGCCGAAGGCCACGGCCTTCGCGGCGATGGTGTGCATCTGGGCCCCGCCCTGTGTGAAGGGGAACACGGCCCGGTCGACGCGCTCCGCGTACTCGGCGCCGCACAGCACCATGCCGCCGCGCGGCCCGCGCAGCACCTTGTGCGTGGTCGCGCAGACGACGTCGGCGTACGGGACGGGACTGGGCGCGGCCCCACCGGCCACGAGGCCGATCGGGTGGGCGGCGTCCACGATGAGGTAGGCGCCGACCTCGTCGGCGATCTCCCGGAAGGCCGAGTACTCGGGATGGCGGGGGTAGGAGATGGAACCGCACACGATCGCCTTGGGCCGGTGCGTGTGGGCGAGGCGCTGGACCTGGCGGTAGTCGATGAGACCCGTCGCCGGGTCGACGCCGTACCCGACGAAGTCGAACCACCGCCCGGAGAAGTTGGCCGGCGACCCGTGGGTGAGGTGTCCGCCGTACGGGAGCCCCATCGCCAGCACGGTGTCCCCGGGCCGCAGCAGCGCGGCGTACGCGGCGAGGACGGCGGAGGAGCCGGAGTGCGGCTGCACGTTCGCGTGCTCGGCCCCGAAGAGCGCCTTGGCCCGCTCGACGGCGGTCCGCTCGGCCAGATCGGCGTACTCGCACCCGCCGTGGTGCCGGGCGCCGGGATAGCCCTCGGCGTACTTGTTGGCGAGCGCGGATCCGAGCGTGGCCAGTACCGCGCCGGAGGTGAAGTTCTCCGCGGCGCTCAGCTGCAAGGTGCCGGCCTGCCGCTGCCGCTCCCCGGCCAGTACGTCGGCCATCTGCGGGTCCTGCGCGCGCAGCAGGTCCGTGGGCTGGGTGATGACGCTCATGGCGGCGCTCCAGGGGTACCGGGTTACCAGCCACTGTAGGCCCGTGGACCCCGCGATGCCCTGCCGGCGCGCGGCGGCCCCTCCTCGACGCGGCCCTCGCGCCACGCGGCCCCGGGGGCCTCCCGGGCTTCGTACCGCTGCGCTGGCCTCCGGCCGGCGAACGTTCAGCGTGCCGCGGTCACGCCCGTCAGGGCCGTCACCACGGGATCCAGCGCCTGATTGATCTCGTCGCCGATCGAGCGGAAGAAGGTGATCGGGGCCCCGTACGGGTCGTACACCTCGTCCGCGTCCGGCGACGGCGCCAGCAGCCAGCCGCGCAGTGCCGCGGCGGCCCGTACCAGCGCCCGGGCCCGCTCTGCCATGCCGTCGTCCAGCGGCGGCAGGGTGGCCGGATCTATCGCACGGACCAGTCGGGTGAACTCCTTCAGCGTGAAGGTGCGCAGTCCCGCCGAGTGGCCCATCGAGATGACCTGGGCCCGGTGGTCACGGGTGGCGGTCAGCACCAGGTCGGCGCGTATGACGTGCTCGTCCAGCAGCTCCCGCCCGGTGAAACCGGACGCGTCGGCCCCGAAGTCCGCCAGCACGGCGGCCGCGTTGGCCTCCATCGGGGCGCCCTCGTGGCCCCAGGTGCCGGCGCTCTCCACGATGAGGTCGCCGGTGACGAGCCCGCCGAGGCGGTGCGAGAGGGCATGCCTCGTCAGCCGCTCGGTGATGGGCGAGCGGC
This sequence comes from Streptomyces virginiae, assembly GCF_041432505.1. Lineage (GTDB taxonomy): Bacteria > Actinomycetota > Actinomycetes > Streptomycetales > Streptomycetaceae > Streptomyces > Streptomyces virginiae_A. The sequence goes on along the minus strand of NZ_CP107871.1, from coordinate 5,849,050 downwards.
ACACGTTCCCGGTGCTGACGTGGAGTATGCGGAAAGTGTTTCCCCCGGCTACCGCCGGGCGGTACCCCCCTGCTATGCCACGCCCCTCAGGGCTCACGGGGCGACCTCGAGGTCGGGTACGACCTCCCGCAGCTGGTCTGCGGTGAGTGCCCCTTCGCGCAGCAGGACGGGAACCTTCCCGGTGACGTCGACGATCGACGACGGCTGGATGCCGGGCGTCGGGCCGCCGTCCAGGTACACGGACACGGAGTCCCCGAGCATCTCGCGCGCGGCGTCGCAGTCCTCGGGCGCCGGGTGACCCGACAGGTTGGCCGAGGACACCGCCATCGGGCCGACCTCGGTCAGCAGCTCGATCGCGACGGGGTGCAGGGGCATGCGTACGGCCACGGTGCCCTGGGTGTCGCCCAGATCCCACGCCAGCGAGGGCTGGTGCTTGGCGACCAGCGTCAGGGCGCCCGGCCAGAAGGCGTCGACGAGCTCCCAGGCCTGCTCGGAGAAGTCCGTGACGAGGCCGTGGAGCGTGTTCGGGGAGCCGATGAGCACCGGGGTGGGCATGCCGCGACCCCGACCCTTGGCGGCGAGCAGGTCGTGGACGGCCTCCGGGCTGAAGGCGTCCGCGCCGATCCCGTACAGGGTGTCGGTGGGCAGCACGACGAGCTCGCCGCGGCGCACGGCGGATGCGGCTTCACGCAGACCCGTCTTACGGTCCGTCGCGTCGTTGCAGTCGTATCGCCGGGCCATCAGCGGGCCTCCTCGTGCAGCAGGGGGGTGGCGGTAGTCGTCGCGCCGGTCACGGCAGGGCCTTGCGGGCCGTCGCGAAGCGCGGGCGGTTGTTGAGGTCCGGGTGGTCGGCCGCGTCGGCCCAGCCCCGCTCCTCGGCGAAGATCCACGGCACCTGGCCGCCCTGGGTGTCGGCGTGCTCGATGACGACGATGCCGCCGGGTCGCAGCAGCCGGTGGGCGGTGCGTTCGATGCCGCGGATGGTGTCGAGGCCGTCCTCGCCGGAGAAGAGCGCCATCTCCGGGTCGTGGTCGCGGGCCTCGGGGGCCACGTACTCCCACTCGGTGAGCGGGATGTACGGCGGGTTGGAGATGACCAGGTCGACCTGGCCGTCGAGCTCGGGCAGCGCGCTGAGGGCGTCGCCCTGGTGCACGGTGACCCGGGAGCCCTCGGCGTTCTTACGGGTCCACCGCAGGGCGTCCTCGGACAGCTCGACCGCGTGCACGCGCGAGCGCGGCACCTCCTGGGCCATGGCCAGCGCGATGGCGCCGGAGCCGGTGCACAGGTCCACGATCAGCGGCTCGACGACGTCCATCGCGCGCACGGCGTGTATGGCCCAGTCGACGACCGACTCGGTCTCGGGCCGGGGCACGAAGACCCCGGGACCGACCTGGAGCTCCAGGTACCGGAAGAAGGCGCGACCGGTGATGTGCTGGAGCGGCTCGCGCGCCTCGCGGCGGGCGACGGCCTCCCAGTAGCGGGCGTCGAAGTCCGCGTCCTTGACGTGGTGCAGTTCCCCCCGTTTGACGCCGTGCACGAAGGCGGCGAGCTCCTCCGCGTCGAAGCGCGGTGAGGGCACGCCGGCGGCGGCCAGCCGCTGGGTGGCCTGGGCCACCTCGGCAAGCAGCAAGTTCACGCTGGTCCTCCGGGCTGCTGTCGTACGGGGGGTGGTGCGGGGTCGGGTCAGTGCGCGGCCGCGAGCTTGGCCGCGGAGTCCGTGTCGACACAGGCCTGGATGACCGCGTCGAGGTCACCGTCGAGCACCTGGTCCAAGTTGTACGCCTTGAAACCGGTCCGGTGGTCCGAGATCCGGTTTTCCGGGTAGTTGTACGTACGGATCTTCTCGGAACGGTCCACCGAGCGCACCTGGCTGCGGCGCACGTCCGAGGCCTCCTGCTCGGCGGCTTCCTGGGCCGCGGCCAGGAGCCGCGAGCGCAGGATGCGCATGGCCTGCTCCTTGTTCTGGAGCTGGCTCTTCTCGTTCTGGCAGGAGGCGACCACACCGGTCGGGATGTGCGTGATGCGCACGGCCGAGTCGGTGGTGTTGACGGACTGGCCGCCGGGGCCGGACGAGCGGTACACGTCGATGCGGAGGTCGTTCATGTTGATCTCGACCTCGACCTCCTCGGCCTCCGGGGTGACGAGCACGCCGGCGGCGGAGGTGTGGATGCGGCCCTGGGACTCGGTGGCCGGAACCCGCTGGACGCGGTGCACGCCGCCCTCGTACTTCAGGCGGGCCCACACGCCCTGGCCGGGCTCGGTGGCGCCGTTGCCGCCCTTGGTGCGGACGGAGACCTGGACGTCCTTGTAGCCGCCGAGCTCGGACTCGGTGGCGTCGATGATCTCGGTCTTCCAGCCCACGCGCTCGGCGTAGCGCAGGTACATGCGCAGCAGGTCGCCGGCGAACAGCGCCGACTCGTCGCCGCCCGCGCCCGCCTTGACCTCCAGGAGGACGTCCTTGTCGTCGCTGGGGTCGCGCGGAACGAGCAGCAGGCGGAGCTTCTCGGTGAGCTCCTCGCGCTGTGCGGTCAGTTCCTTGGCCTCGGCGGCGAAGTCGGGGTCGTCGGCCGCGAACTCCTTGGCCGTCTCGATGTCCTCGGCGGACTGCTTCCAGGCACGGAAGGTCGCGACGATCGGCGTCAGCTCCGCGTAGCGCTTGTTCAGCTTGCGCGCGTTGGCCTGATCCGAGTGGACCGAAGGGTCGGCGAGCTTCTTCTCGAGATCGGCGTGTTCGCCGACCAATTCCTCGACCGCTTCGAACATCGGGGGACTCCTGGGGTGAAAAGTGCGAAGGACTGCAGGGGGGACGTGCCGGAACGACGACAAAGGCGCCGGTCCGGCCGCCCCCGAATGGACAGGGGGCGGCCGGAGACCGGCGCCTGGGTCGCGCTACTTCTTGGCCGCACCCTTGCCGAAGCGCGCCTCGAAGCGGGCCACACGGCCACCGGTGTCGAGGATCTTCTGCTTGCCCGTGTAGAACGGGTGGCACTCGGAGCAGACCTCGGCTCGGATGGAGCCCTCGGTCAGGGTGCTACGGGTGGTGAACGACGCGCCGCAGGTGCAGCTGACCGCGGTCTCGACGTACTCGGGGTGAACATCGCGCTTCAAGGTGTCTCCTAGATTCGGGAGGGCGCCGGGTCGCAGGAGCCGAATTGCGTACTGCGTGAACCGGGGCCGACAGACCAGTCTGCCAGGACCGGGCTGCCTGTCAAAATTCTGAGGACGCCTCCCTCAACGGCAAGGGGTCCCCGTCTATTCCGGACGGGCCCGCGGCCCCTGCCGCGCGGGGCTCTACTGCACGATCGACCCGGCGGCGCTCTTGTCGCCGGCGGAGTTCACGGTGGCCTCGGCGGGGATCGGCCGGTCCGCCAGCAGGGCGTCCCAGACCATCTTGGTCTCCTTGGTGAGCGGGGCCACGCGGTTCGGGTCGCGGGGGTCCGTGGTCACCGGCAGCGTGATCATCTGCATGTCCTGGGCGTCGATGCCCTGGAGTCCCTGGGCGAAGCCCATGAGGGATTTCACGTCACCGAGCGGCTTGTCGGTGGTGATCGCCCTGGTCGCGGAGTCGGCGATGTCGAACAGCTTCTTGGGGTTGTCGAAGAGCCCGATGCCCTTCACCTGCTTGATGAGCGCCTTGATGAAGGCCTGCTGGAGCTGTATTCGACCCAGGTCGCTGCCGTCGCCGACGCTCTTGCGGGTGCGTACGAGGCCCAGGGCCTGTTCGCCGTTCAGTTTGTTGGTGCCGGCCGCCAGGTCGAGGTGGCTGGAGCCGTCCTTGATCGGCTTGGTGGTGGTCACCTCGACGCCGCCGAGATTGTCGATGATCTTCTTGAAGCCGGTGAAGTCGACCTCTATGTAGTGATCCATGCGGATCCCCGACATCTTCTCGACGGTCTTGACCGCGCAGGCGGCCCCGCCGACGGTGAACGCCTCGTTGAACTGGGTGCGCTGACCCCCGGGGTCGGTCTTCCCGCCCGACGTCGCGCAGGAGGGCCGGGAGATCATGGTGTCGCGGGGTATGGACACGACACTGGCCTTCTCGTGGCCCTCGTAGAGGTGGATGATCATCGCGGTGTCGGAGCGGGCGGAGCCGCCGTCGTCCTGGCCGTATTCGCCGTTGGCGCCGCCGCGGGAGTCGGATCCGAGGACGAGGATGTCCATCGAGCCGTTGTCGACGTTCTGCGGGCGGTCGGTGCCGAGCGCCTGGTCGATGTCGACGGTCTTCAGGTTCCCGTTCAGCTTGAAGTAGAAGAAGCCGAGGCCCGCTCCCCCGAGCAGGACCACCCCCGCCGCGCTCCAGGCGGCCACGGCGAGGGCCTTGCGGCGCTTCGCCGGCTTGCGTCGGCGCCGGGCCGCGGCACGCCCGCCGTGGTCCTTGCTCTCCTCGGTCATGCTCTCCTCAGTCCTGGGTCCGGTCCCCTGGTCGATTCGGCCCGCCGTTCACCCGCGGGTCCCCTGACACAGACGGGTGTACGGCGCGCAGGGTTCCATTCCGGGCCGAACCCTCGGCAAGGGCACGTACACCCCGTGAAGGGCGCGTATGCCCCGTCAGGGCGCCCGTACGCGCGACAGCCCCCGCCGCGGGTGCGGCGGGGGCTGTCGCGGTGATGCGCGAGCCGGACGTCAGTCGTCGTTCTTGCCCGACGGGGTCGTCTTCGCGATCTGCATCAGGAACTCGGCGTTGGACTTCGTCTGCTTCATCTTGTCGAGCAGCAGCTCGATCGCCTGCTGCGAGTCGAGCGCGTGCAGCACCCGGCGCAGCTTCCAGACGATGGCGAGCTCCTCCGCGTTGAGGAGGATCTCCTCCTTGCGGGTGCCCGACGGGTCGACGTCGACAGCCGGGAAGATGCGCTTGTCGGCGAGCTTCCGGTCGAGCTTGAGCTCCATGTTGCCGGTGCCCTTGAACTCCTCGAAGATCACCTCGTCCATGCGCGAGCCGGTGTCGACCAGCGCGGTGGCCAGGATGGTCAGCGAGCCGCCGTCCTCGATGTTGCGCGCGGCACCGAAGAAGCGCTTCGGCGGGTACAGCGCGGTCGAGTCGACACCACCGGACAGGATGCGGCCGGAGGCGGGCGCCGCGAGGTTGTACGCGCGGCCCAGACGGGTGATGGAGTCCAGCAGGACGACCACGTCGTGACCCAGCTCGACGAGACGCTTGGCGCGCTCGATGGCCAGCTCGGCGACGGTGGTGTGGTCCTCGGCCGGGCGGTCGAAGGTCGAGGAGATGACCTCGCCCTTGACCGACCGCTGCATGTCGGTGACCTCTTCCGGACGCTCGTCGACCAGGACGACCATCAGGTGGCACTCGGGGTTGTTGGTGGTGATCGCGTTGGCGATCGCCTGCATGATCATGGTCTTACCGGTCTTCGGCGGGGCCACGATCAGGCCTCGCTGACCCTTACCGATCGGCGACACGAGGTCGATGATGCGGGTGGTCAGCACGCCCGGGTCGGTCTCCAGGCGGAGCCGGTCCTGCGGGTACAGCGGGGTGAGCTTCTGGAACTCCGGGCGGCCACGGCCGGATTCGGGCGCCATGCCGTTCACCGAGTCCAGACGCACGAGGGCGTTGAACTTCTCGCGGCGCTCGCCGTCCTTGGGCTGGCGCACGGCACCGGTGGTGTGGTCACCCTTGCGCAGGCCGGCCTTGCGGACCTGGGCGAGTGAGACGTACACGTCGTTGGGGCCGGGCAGGTAGCCCGAGGTCCGGATGAACGCGTAGTTGTCGAGGATGTCGAGGATGCCCGCGACGGGGATCAGGACGTCGTCGTCGGCGACCTGCGGCTCGCTCGGCGCGAACTCGTCGCGGCCTCGACGGCCACGGCGGTCGCGGTAGCGGCCGCGACGGCCACGACGGCCGTCCTCACCGTCGAAGTCGTCCTGGGGGCCGTTGTCCTGGCGGTCCTGACGGCCCTGCTGCTGACCCTGGCCCTGGCCCTGGCCTCGGCCGCCCTGCTGCTGGCGGTCGGCGCGGTCCTGACGGCCGCCGCCCTGGCCGCCCTGGCCGCCCTGACCCTGGCCGGCCTGGCCCTGGTCGTCGGCCTTGGCGCCGCGGTCACGGCGGTCGCGCTGACGGTCGGTGCGCTCGGCACGGTCACCGCGGTCACGGCGGTCGCGACGGCCGCGGCCCTCGCCCTCCTGACCCTGCGCCTGGCCGGCGGAGACCGCGGTGGCGGCCTCGGCCTTGGCCTCGGACGGGGCGGTGGCGGCGGGCGCGGTCTCGGTCTTCTGCTCGACCTGGACGGCGACGGGGGCCGAGGCCTCCGGGCTGCCGGAGGGGGCCGTGGCCCGACGGCGGCGACGCTCGCCGACCGGGGCGTCCTCGCTGGCAGGCTGGCCCGGGATCTCGATCTGCGCTTTCGCGGCGGGCTTCTCGGCGGGCGCCTCGGCGGCGGCCTCACCCGTACGGGCCTTGCTGGTGGCGCGGCGCTTCGGCTTGGCCTCGGCGGTGTCTGCGGCGGCGGAGGCGGCTGCCTTGGGGGCACCGCTGCCCGCCTGCGCCTCCTTGATGACCTCGATCAGCTGGCTCTTGCGCATCCGCGCGGTGCCCCTGATCCCGAGGCCCGACGCGACCTGCTGCAGCTCGGCCAGGACCATGCCGTCAAGGCCGGTGCCGGTGCGTCGACGCTTGGGTGCGGCGCCCGCGGCGGGGGCACTGGTGTCGACAGAGGTGTCGGCAGCGCCCATCAGATCGGTGGTGTCGCTCACGAAGGGTCCTTCCCTGGAGCGGACGTCGGCCTGTCTGGCTCGGCGACCGGTTGTGCTGTCCGACAACGGTCCTAGGTGTGGACCGTGCCGGGGCGGTGGTCCGCCGATAGAAATACGGCGGAAGAAACGTGCATGGCTGGTTCCGGCGAGAAGCCCCCGAGCTGAAAGCGTGGGAATGTCACGCCGATTCCGGAGCGTGCTCGAAACTGCTGGAAGTGATCAAAGCAGTCGGGGAGGCTCCCGGAAGAAATGTGGTCCCGGATGGGGACACTGAGCACCGAGCCATGACGGCTTCCGATGCGCACTTGAGACTAACACTACCGGATCCAATAGATATTCCCCCTCTCAATCACCGGCAATCGCGCCCTTCCGTGCGGGCGGCCTGCCCTGGCCGCCCGCCCCTGACCGGCTGTGCACTCCGGGAAAGCGGGTCTAGCCGCCCTGGGTGCCCAGCGGAAGTACGCTCGCGCCCGCGGCGTCGAGTGCGAGCCGGTTGGCCGCCCACCCCTCGCCCGCGAGCTGCGCGACCTTGTCGGCCGCGCCGTTGTCGACCAGCGCGAGGACCGTGGGGCCCGCACCGGAGATGACCGCGGGGATCCCGTCCGCCCGCAGCCTGTTGACGAGTGCCACGCTCTCGGGCATCGCCGGGGACCGGTACTCCTGGTGGAGCCGGTCTTCGGTGGCCGGCAGGAGGAGCTCGGGACGCCTGGTCAGGGCTTCCACGAGCAGGCCCGCGCGGCCCGCGTTGACGGCCGCGTCCACGTGCGGGACGGTGCGCGGCAGCAGGCCGCGGGCCGTCTCGGTGAGGACCGGCTTGGAAGGTACGAAGACCACCGGAACGATGGATTCGGCGGGCTCCATCCGGATCGCCTTGGCGCTGCCGCCGTCCATCCAGGCGAGGGTGAATCCGCCGAGCAGACAGGCGGCGACGTTGTCGGGGTGGCCCTCGATCTCGGTGGCGAGTTCGAGCAGCGCGGCGTCGTCGAGCTTGGTCTCGCCGCCTATCGTCACGGCGCGGGCGGCGACGATGCCGGCGCAGATGGCGGCGGAGGAGGAGCCGAGGCCACGGCCGTGCGGGATGCGGTTGGCGCAGACGACCTCGAGGCCGCGCGGCTGGCCGCCCAGCAGGTCGAAGGCGGTGCGCATGGAGCGTACGAGCAGGTGGCTCTCGTCCCGCGGGAGGGTGTCGGCGCCCTCACCCGCGATGTCGATGTTCAGGCCGGAGTCGGCCACCCGGACGACTACGTCGTCGTAGAGCCCCAGGGCCAGGCCCAAGGCGTCGAAGCCCGGGCCGAGGTTGGCACTGCTGGCGGGGACGCGCACCCGTACGGCGGCGGCGCGGAACGCTGGACCGGCCATCGTCCGATGACACTCCTTGTGACTGTGCGAGATCTTCGCTCTTCGCTGGCTCGCTGCGAATGTACTGGAGAACGTACGACACCCGAAGGCCCTCGGGGCAGCACCGCAGTCATATGCGCGGTGGCGGATGTAGGTACAGCGTATCGAAGGAAGGTTCTCTCGCGACATAGGGCGCACAGGAGGCGCACGATGCGTGTCGCGGACTTCGACCGACTTCGACCGACTTCGGCCACATTTTTGTTGTCGTACGGGGTGAGTTGCCGGGTTCCGGAGGAATCCCAGGAAGGCCTCGAACGGCCTTCGGGAGCCCTCCGGAACCCGGCTTCACACGGTGGTGCGGTACTGCGGTACGGCTGTGCTGCTGTGTCGCCGTCAGACGAGACCGAGGCGCACGGCGGCGGCTTCGGCGTCCACCGGAACGGTGACCGGCTGCGGAGCGCCGGCGATCGCCCAGTCGGGGTCCTTCAGGCCGTTGCCGGTGACGGTGCACACGATCTTCTGACCGGGGTCGACCAGGCCCAGCTCGGCGGCCTTGAGCAGACCGGCCACCGAGGCGGCCGAGGCGGGCTCGACGAAGACGCCCTCCTGGGAGGCCAACAGCCGGTACGCGGCCAGGATCTGGCGGTCCGTCACCTCGTCGATGAAGCCGCCCGACTCGTCCCGCGCGGCCAGCGCGTAGTCCCAGGAGGCCGGGTTGCCGATCCGGATCGCGGTGGCGATGGTGTGCGGCTCCTTGACGATCTCGCCGCGCACGATGGGCGCGGAGCCGGAGGCCTGGAAACCCCACACGCGGGGCGTACGGGTGGACAGGCCGTCGGCCTTGTACTCCTTGAAGCCCTTCCAGTACGCGGTGATGTTGCCGGCGTTGCCGACGGGCAGCACGTGGATGTCGGGGGCGTCACCGAGCGCGTCGACGATCTCGAACGCGGCCGTCTTCTGGCCCTCGATACGCACCGGGTTGACCGAATTGACCAGCGCGACCGGGTAGTTGTCGGAGAGCGCGCGGGCCAGGTTCAGGCAGTCGTCGAAGTTGCCGTCCACCTGCAGGATCTTGGCGCCGTGCACCAGGGCCTGGCCCATCTTGCCGAGCGCGATCTTTCCGCGGGGCACGAGCACCGCGCAGACCATCCCGGCGCGCACCGCGTACGCGGCGGCGGAGGCGGAAGTGTTGCCGGTGGAGGCGCAGATGACCGCCTTCGCACCCTCTTCCTTGGCCCTGGTGATCGCCATGGTCATGCCGCGGTCCTTGAAGGACCCGGTGGGGTTCGCCCCCTCGACCTTCAGGTGCACCTCGCAACCGGTGCGCTCGGAGAGCACCTGGGCGGGGACGAGGGGAGTGCCACCCTCGCGGAGCGTCACCACGGGAGTCGTGTCCGTCACCGGCAGGCGGTCCCGGTACTCCTCGATGATGCCGCGCCACTGGTGGGTGCGATTGCTGCTCATGGGTCCTTACTCCCCTTCAACACGCATGATGCTGGCGACACCGCGGACGGTGTCCAGCTTCCGCAGCGCCTCGACGGTCCCGGAGAGGGCGGCGTCGGGTGCGCGGTGAGTGACGACGACGAGGGAGGCCTCGCCGTCCTTGCCCTGCTGCCGCACCGTGTCGATCGACACGCCGTGCTCCGCGAAGGTCGTCGCCACCTGGGCGAGGACGCCCGGCTTGTCCGCCACATCGAGGCTGATGTGGTAGCGGGTGACGACATCCCCCATGGGGCTGACCGGCAGCTGGGTGTACGCCGACTCGCCGGGCCCCGTTGCCTCGGCGAGCTTGTTGCGGGCGACGGCGACGAGGTCGCCGAGGACCGCGGACGCGGTGGGCGCACCGCCCGCGCCGGGCCCGTAGAACATGAGCCGCCCGGCGGCCTCCGCCTCGACGAAGACGGCGTTGTACGCCTCGCGGACGGAGGCGAGCGGGTGGCTGAGCGGGATCATCGCCGGGTGGACGCGAGCGGTGACGGACCGGCCGTCGGCGGCACGCTCCAGGATGGCGAGGAGCTTGATGGTGCATCCCATCCGCTTCGCGGAGGCGAAGTCGGCCGCGCTGACCTCGGTCATGCCCTCGCGGTACACGTCGTCCAGGCGGACGCGGGTGTGGAAGGCGATGCCGGCCAGGATCGCGGCCTTGGCGGCGGCGTCGTAGCCCTCGACGTCGGCGGTCGGGTCGGCCTCGGCGTACCCGAGGGCCGTGGCCTCGTCGAGCGCCTCCTGGTACCCGGCGCCGGTGGAGTCCATCTTGTCGAGGATGAAGTTCGTCGTGCCGTTGACGATGCCCATCACACGGTTGATCTTGTCGCCCGCGAGGGACTCGCGCATCGGGCGGACCAGCGGGATGGCGCCGGCGACGGCGGCCTCGTAGTAGAGGTCCAGACCGTGCTGCTCCGCCGCGGCGTGCAGTGCGGCACCGTCCTGGGCGAGCAGCGCCTTGTTCGCGGAGACCACGGAGATGCCGTGCTCGAAGGCGGTGGTGATGAGGGCGCGGGCGGGCTCGATGCCGCCGATGACCTCGATGGCGATGTCGATGTCACCGCGTTTGAGCAGGGCGGTCGCATCGGTGGTGATCAGCGCCGGGTCGATGCCCTCGCGGACCTTGGAAGGGCGGCGCACGGCCACGCCGGCGAGCTCCACGGGCGCGCCGATCCTCTGCGTGAGGTCGTCGGCGTGCGTCGTCATGATGCGAGCCACCTCTGAGCCGACCACTCCACAGCCCAGCAGCGCCACCTTCAGCGGACGCGTACGCATCATTCGACCTACGCCTTTCGATCTTCCATCAGTCCCCGTGCGGGCGGTTTGCCCGCCGGGTGGAACAAGTCTCACTCAATGGACAGCAGTTTCCATCCTCGGTCCATTGAGTGAGACACCTATTTCATCATCCGAGGTCGAGACGCAGGAGATCTTCCTCCGTCTCGCGGCGGACGATCACTCGGGCCTGTCCGTCACGCACGGCGACGACGGGCGGGCGCAGCGCGTGGTTGTAGTTGCTGGCCATGGAGCGGCAGTACGCACCGGTCGCCGGTACGGCCAGCAGGTCGCCGGGAGCGAGGTCGGCGGGCAGGAACGCGTCCTTGACGACGATGTCGCCGCTCTCGCAGTGCTTGCCGACCACGCGTACGAGCATGGGCTCGGTGGTGGAGGTACGGGAGACGAGCGAGATGGAGTACTCGGCGTCGTACAGCGCGGTGCGGATGTTGTCGGACATCCCGCCGTCGACGCTGACGTAGGTCCGCAGGCCCTCCAGCGGCTTGATCGTCCCCACCTCGTACAGCGTGAACGCGGTCGGGCCGACGATGGCCCGGCCGGGCTCCACGGAGATCCGGGGGGCGCGCAGCCCGGCGCTCTCGCACTCCCGGGCCACGATCTCGTGCAGGGCCTTGGCGATCTCGTGGGGCTCGCGCGGGTCGTCGTTCGAGGTGTACGCGATGCCGAGGCCACCGCCGAGGTCGATCTCGGGCAGCTCGACGCCGTGCTCGTCGCGTACGTCGGCCAGCAGCCGCACGACGCGCTTGGCGGAGACCTCGAAGCCGGCCATGTCGAAGATCTGCGAACCGATGTGGGAGTGGACGCCGAGCAGCTCCAGCGAGTCGTGCCCGAGCGCCCGGCGGACGGCCTCGGCGGCGGACCCGTCGGCCACGGCGATGCCGAACTTCTGGTCCTCGTGCGCGGTGGCGATGAACTCGTGGGTGTGCGCCTCGACGCCGACCGTCACGCGGATCTGGACGGGCTGGCGTACGCCCAGCTCACGGGCGATGTGCGCGACGCGGGCGATCTCCTGGAAGGAGTCGAGCACGATGCGCCCGACCCCGGCCTCGACGGCCCGGCGGATCTCGCCCTCGGACTTGTTGTTGCCGTGGAAGGCGATCCGCGCGGCGGGCATCCCGGCGGCGAGGGCGGTGCTGAGCTCTCCACCGGAACACACGTCGACGTTCAGCCCTTCCTCCTTCAGCCACTTCACGACGGCCTTGGAGAGGAACGCCTTGCCGGCGTAGAAGACGTCGGCGTCGGGGCCGAAGGCGTGCGCCCAGGCCCGGCACCGGGACCGGAAGTCCTCCTCGTCGAGGAAGTAGGCGGGGGTGCCGAACTCCTCGGCGAGCCGGGTGACTTCGATGCCGCCGACGGCGACGACCCCGTCGGCGTTCCGCTCGACGGTCCGGGCCCAGACCTTCTCGTCGAGCGCGTTCAGGTCGGCGGGCGGCGGGGAGTAGTGCCCCTCGGGCAGGACGTCGGCGTGGCGGGGCCCGGCGGGGTGCGCGGAACGGCTCATCGGTATCTCTCTTCGCGAATCACAGGCGTGTCGGTGCGTCTATGCCGAGCAGGGCCAGGCCGCCGGCCAGCACCGTCCCGACGGCTTCGGCAAGAGCCAGCCGGGCACGGTGGGCGGCCGAGGGTTTCTCGTCGCCCTGGGGCAGGACGCGGTACTGGAAGTCGAGCAGCGCGTCGGCCAGCTCGACGAGGTGCCGGGCGAGCCGCTCGGGCGCGCGGTGGTGCGCGGCGGCTTCGAGGACGAGGGGGTGATCGGCGAGGACGCGCAGCAGGGCGGGCGCGTCCTCGTCGTCACCGATCTCGGGGCGGAAGCCGAGCTGCTCGGCGTTGCGTACGAGGGCGTGGGCGCGGGCGTGGGCGTACCGCACCCGGAAGAGCTCGTTGCCCTCCCCTTGTACGAGCAGCGTGTCGGAGAACTCGGGGGTCTCGCGCGCGGGGGTGGTGAGCACGGCCCAGGCGACGGCGTCGACCCCGTACCGCGCGAGCACGTCACCGTCGCGGCGGGCGACGGGCGCGATCGGGAACTCCGGCCCGGGTCCGACCCCCTGTGCGGCCTCGATCCGCGCGACGGCGGCCCGTACGAACCGCTCGCGCGGCTCGCGCGGCTCGCCGGACGGCGGATCCGGGACCTCGACCACCGCCAACGGGCGCACGTCACGCACCAGCCGGGCGGCGGAAACGGAGGTCAGCGAGAAATTCAGGAACCCGGCTCCGGTGATCTCGACCCGCTCGATCCCGGCGACCCCGCCCAACCGGCGGGCCAGCACCTCGGCGACCTGGGCCGGTCGCAGGCCGGCACCCTTCGCGATCTGGAAGGCGACGGGGGTGGCGTACTCCCCGACCCCACCGGGCCTGGTCCGCTCGACCACCACCCGCGCGGGCACGGTCCCGCCCAGCTCACCGTCCTCGACGGCGTGGCGCACGGCGCTCACGACGCAACGGGAGAGGTCGGCGGGGGTCACGGGACCCAGCCTAGGGGAGACGCACCGTCATCAGTCGAAGGGTTTCGCCATGTGAACAGAGCGCCGGACAACGGGACCCGACGTCGGGCTACTGAAGGGGACTCCCCCTCCCCCGCCCGGCGGGGGTGCCTTTCCTCCCGTCGCGCAGATCCTTGCGCTCGATCAGCCGGCGCACGACCCGTACCAGCTCGGTGGGCTCGAACGGCTTCGCGAGGAAGGCGTCCACCCCGGCCACGATCCCGGCCTCCACCTCCTGCTGCGTGCAGGCGCTGACGATGGCGACGGGCACGTCCCGGGTCCGCGGATCGGCACGCAACTGCGCGGCGGCCCCGAACCCGTCGAGCCGCGGCATGACCACATCAAGGGTGATGGCGTCGGGACACACCCGATGCACGATGTCGAGACACTCGGCACCATCGTTCGCGGTCACGACCTCGAAGCCCTCCAGCTCGAGATTGACCTTGATCAGATGCCGGATGACCTTGTTGTCGTCGACAACAAGCACCCGGCCCGAGACGCCTGGCACAACTCGAGAGTAGGTCCGCCCGGGCCCCCGCGTCCGGGTTTTCGCCACTTCCACCCCCTGCGGGCGAACCACCCCCTCCTCCCCCGCAAACCCGTTCCTGATCACCCCACCGAAGCTGGTAGTGTTCAACCCGTCGCCGCAACACCGACGACGCGCCCCCGTAGCTCAGGGGATAGAGCAACGGCCTCCGGAGCCGTGTGCGCAGGTTCGAATCCTGCCGGGGGCACTTCGCAGGAAGTGCCCAAAGACCCCGCCATCAGCGCTTTAGCTGAGACGGGGTCTTCGCGTATGCGCAGCCAACTGCCGTGCTGTGCACCCGTATGTCAGACCCTGTGGACTATTCGTGGACAGGATCCCGAGGCATTTCCGCAGGTGACGATGCTCCTCATGGGCGAGCAACACTGGTCTTCATTCTCGCGTCCTGGTCTTGGAAGATGTACCGGACGACTTGGGGGATCTGTGGATGTGAACACGCTGGCCGTCGCTCTCATCAGCACCGGAGGAGTGCTGGGCGGCACTCTGGGCGGGGCAATGCTCAGCCAGCGCGCCGGCCGAGCCCAGGCTGCGGAACTGAACCAGCGTGCCGACCGTGAACGAGAAGAAGGGCGCGTTGAGCAAGCGCTGCTGGCCAAGCGCGACCTGTACGCCCAACTGAACACTGCAGCGCGTGCCTACCGGGTTGCCGCCAGGGATGCTGTCGAAGCTGCAGCACGTGGTGAGAGCACCGACCCTCTGCTCCTGGACGCTGCCAAGGAAGCGTGGGCCGAACAGTACTCCCAAGCTCAGATGGCACTGGCGAATGATGTCTTGCAGATAGCCTCAGCTCTCAACAGATCGCTCGGAGTCGGATACTCGGCCGTCAAACAGCTGCCGAGGAGTCCCCGGCCCGACGAGGCATATCAGCGGGCCAAGACATGGTTCAGCGGCCCGCTGTCCGATGGCGTGTATCTCCTGCGCATCATGCTGCGACATGACCTTGGCATCGAGGTCGATCCTCACTTCGAGCAGACCCGGGTACAGATGCTCGCTGCGCTCAACAGCGCGCGTGACAGCCTTGCGCACGCACTCGCCACGGAGCGATCCCAGGCCACCTGATGAGCTAGCCGGAAGAACAAAGTGGACCTACCAATACCGGAATGCGTCTGGGCCCCCGGACAGGACGCCAGGGGCCCAGACACCGCAACGTGGTCCTACTCGTACTCACGCAGCAGGTCCTCGATACGCCGGTTGGCGACCTCTTGCCGTCCGTCGAGGCACTTCGCGTAGCGGGTCAGCAGGACTTCGACACTGTTCCCGGCGCGCTCAGCGACCTCGGTGGGGTCGACACCTGCGTTGAGCCACGTGGAGAGCGCCGAGTGCCGGAGGTCGTAGGGCCGACTTGCCAGAGGTGACGCAGCGGCGGCCGGCGGCAGGGCCATGAGCCTCGCCTCCTGCCACGCCCGGTAGTAGGTGGAGGAGGACACCACTCCCCCTGCCTCGCTGCAGAACAGCCTGCCGTCCTCAGCGGTCCCGAAGGTGTCGAGGTGCTCTCGAAGGATCACCACGAGCTGCGGAGGGCGATCTGCTGGCGCAGATCCTCGGCGATGGTGTGGCGGAGGGAAGGCACGTCCGGGTCACCACTTCCTCGTCAGCCGAAGTGCAACGAGTCGGCTCCGGGCATGCATCGTCAGCACTTCGCCCGTATCGAAGAACAGCCTCTTCGCGCCGGCGGGCAACTGCACGAGGTCGGTGACGCGGCACGGCTGGCCGCCGATCTGGACGATGTCCCCACGCTGCACGCTGGCCGATGTGATCTCGATGTTGGCAGCGAGGGCACCGCTGGGAGCCCAGCCGCTCACCGGTTCACCTGCCGCCGCTCGGTCGGCCCCGTGGTGTGGCACGGGCAGTCGCAGGGCTCGTAGATCACGGGGACACCGACAGGTGACGTGGCCGGCGTCGAATGGGCGCACTCGGGGTGCGTGCCGATCGCGCACGAGGTCGACCGGTAGGTCGAGGCCGGAGCATGCCTTGCCGCAGACTGCTGGCTAGGAAGCATCGGCCGACCTCCTCCGACGAGGGGTAGGTGCAGGCGTGGGGTGGTTCCGCCCACTGGTGGGGGCGGCAGCGGGGCTCATACGGTGGAACACGCTGATCAGCTCCTAACGCTGATGGCCAGGTCCCCGGACGTCGCCCGTCGCGGGGACCGCTTTGCGTACGGCGGCCCAGAGGGTGCGGCCGGTCAGACTGCTGGCGAGAAGCCCGAACCGGTCGGCCTCCGCCAGCACTTCCAGAACCTCCCGCCACGATTCGGCGGGGAGGGCGTCCGGTACCTCCGCTTCGATCGACGCGTATGTGGCGTGCAGCTCCACTCGCGTGGTCAAGCCGAGGGCTGATAGACGGGCGGCGAGGTCCTCTGCCCTTGCTTCCAAAGCGGGCACAGGAAGGCCTCCGTCGCCGATCCAACACGTTGAGTGAAGCTAGTTAACTAGATTAGAGCTAGTGGACTAGATTTTCCATATGCCTGAGCAGCCGCCCTATCTCCGCGTCGCCGATGTCCTGCGGCAGCGGATCACTGAGCACGAGTGGACGCCCGGCGACCGGCTCCCATCTCGCTCGCGGATCGCCGAAGAGTGCGGCGTCGGCGAGAACGTGGTGCGCAGGGCGCAGGAGCTCCTGATCTCGCAAGGTGTGCTGGAAGGCCGGGCGGGTTCGGGCACCTACGTAGCCGAGCCCCGTCGGCGTGTACGTGTGGTCCGGTCTTCGGCCCGTGAGCAGCCCGGCGGCTCACCGTTCCGTTCGGACATGCAGGCCCTGGGCAAGCAAGGGCACTGGGAGAGCCGGACCGAGGCGAAGGTGCCCGCACCGGCCGAGATCGCCGCGCGGCTCGGTATCGCCGAAGGCGACCTGTGTGTACGGACCGTCTACGAGTTCCTCGCCGACGGAAGGCCCGTCCAGCTGTCGACGAGTTGGGAGCCGTACGAACTCACCGGCGGCACGCTCATTGTGCTTCCGGAGGGTGGGCCGCATGCCGGCATCGGCGTGGTGAACCGCATGGCGGAGATCGGCGTCACGGTCAGCCATGCCGTCGAGCAGCCTGAGCCGCGGAACGCGACCGCCGAAGAAGCGTCGCTCCTCGGGATTCAGAAGGCTTCCATCGTGACCCACATCCGGCGGACGTACTACAGCGACCAGGGGCAGCCCGTGGAGACAGCGAACATCGTCATTCCCGCCGCGCTGTGCGAAATCGTCTACGAGATCCCCGTCAATCACTAGCAAGGCTCAGCGACACCCCTGTGGCCTGCACACCACGGGCAGCTGCGCTGCGGGCTGCCCTACTTGTTCACCAAGGGCTCGCTAGGCGCCTCCGGCTCACGTTCTGTTATCACTGCGAGCCCGAGCGGCCATGGCAGCCGCAGAGCAGCTGCTGCGGTATCAGGGACGTCGGCTTCTACTGGCTGAGGAGGCGGGCCTTTTGCTGGTCGAACTCCCCCTGAGTAAGCAGTCCCTGCTCGACCAGACTCCGCAGCTTCAGCAGCTCATCTGCGACCGACACAGGAGCGTTCTGCGCCATGCCCTGGGGCGCGTGCTGGGCAGCGATCGCCTGATCGAGCACCGCGCGAAGCCTCTCGAACTCCGGCTGCTGCTGCTTCGTGAAGATGACGCTGTTCTCGTCCTTGCCAGCGTCGAGCGTGCGGGCACCCTTCAGAGCCTGCCGATCGGCCCCGCCGATGGAGAACTGGATGAAGCCGTTCACCAGAGCGCCAGCAGGCTTCCACTGCACCGCGCTGATCTGGGAGACATGCAGTCTCTTCTCCCCCTTGCCGTGCGTAGCACGTGCGAGGAAGCCCTTCCGGGTGATCGTGATGTACTGGCCGTCGAACACGATCTGTCCGCCGTAGCCTGACACTTCAGTCATGGCTGCCGCCCCCTTCAAACGTCGGGTCGCCATCATCCGGTACTGCGGGACCTGCGCGGAGGAAAATCACAAAGACGGCCCCGAGGACATCCCGCTCCGCCAATACCTCCATCTCGGAGACTTCGAGGCAGTGAAGCGAGATGATCACCCTCAATAGGAGAGTGGCTGAGGGGGACCATGCAGATCCGCACCATCACC
Source organism: Streptomyces virginiae (assembly GCF_041432505.1). GTDB lineage: Bacteria > Actinomycetota > Actinomycetes > Streptomycetales > Streptomycetaceae > Streptomyces > Streptomyces virginiae_A. The sequence continues at coordinate 5,831,148 of NZ_CP107871.1, read as the reverse complement.
GTCGGGGTGTGCTTACTCATTTGCCTCACCGCCTGCTCGGAGTCTGCGAACTCCACCGACGGAGCCAGCCGCGCTACCCCGACGCCCAAGGTTGAGACACCGTCCCCAGCGAGACCCACACCGGTCGCCCCACTTCAAATCGGCCAGGAAGTCACGTGGGGAGGGAGCGTACAAGACCCGGCGAGCGGCACAACCGGCGTCCTGGCCTACCAGCAGCCCGTCAAAGGCGTCATGCCACCCGGGGAAGGTCTCGGTGTCGTCGACGGCGTGTGGGCAGCCGTCGAGGTCAGGGTGTGCAACAAGCAGGGATCCGACATCAGCAGTGATCAGCAACCCTGGTCGCTAGCCTTTGCCGACGGGACACGGACGCAGACAACCGGATTGAACGGAGGGGACTTGCCCAAGCCCGAGTATCCGACGGTCCCCACCGTGGTCAAAGCCGGCGACTGCCTACGTGGGAAGATTCCGTTTCCTGTGCCGAAGGACCAGCGACCCACAAAGATCGTCTATCAACCGGCGAGCTCCCTGACGTCCACCGAGTGGGCTGTTCCAGCACCATAGGGCGTCCAGCGGCAGCTTGGCCTGAGTGTCTACCTGACTGACGACAGGGGCGGACAGCGCCGGACGGCTGCGGGCTGTCGGCGCAGGTCAGCTGCGTGGCGCCCTTGATCGGCCCACTACCAAGGTAGGTCTTGCCCCACGTCGGGCGGCCAGAGCACCCAGCGCAGGCGTCTTCCTGAACCGTGGTGGGGTCGTGGGGGGCTCTCGTTGGTGACCAATGTGGTTCTCCGCGCAGTCCCAGAACCTTCCAGGCGCCGAGGTCCCTGCTGGCGAGGTAGGGAACGCTGGGGGCATGACGACCGAGGCGAACAAGGACGCGGCACGGCTCTTAGCTGGGCAGGCACACGACGTGGGACGGGCAGACCTACAAGAGCCGGCGCGTGGGCTGCTTCAGCGACTTAGCCGTGGGCTGCTGGGGTGGCGGGAGGAGCCGCACCACGCGGAGCTGGACACCCCGTGGCAGGACGCTCCCTCACCCCTGCGCAGCGGGTGGCGGGAGCGGGCAGCGAACCTGAACGGCGAGGACGTTTTCAGCGTCGACTACTGGGTCTGCTCGGAGTGCCGATTGGCTTGGGTGGAGGAGCCTTACACCACACCGGAGTATCAGGGCTGTGGCTTGGCTTCGGCCGGTCTCGCCGCGTTGCGGGACGAGTTCGGCAACGTGTCATGGCACACGCTTGGCGGCCACCTGAGAGACGCGAAGGCGTTCTGGATCGCCGTAGGCTCCGGCGTAGCGGGCGGGTATCAGAAGCGTGAGTTGTGTCCGCACGTTGATCTGGGCTGAAGTCGGGGTCTAAAAGGATTGCGGCCTATTCGCGGACGTACTACAGGCCTCAGGCGAACTCCGACCGCTTGACCTGCTGAGACGCAGCGGGCTCACGGGGCCTCCGGAGCCGTATGCGCAGGTTCGAATCCTGCCGGGGGCACTTCGCAGGAAGTGCCCAAAGACCCCGCCATCAGCGGCAACGCTGAAGCCGGGGTCTTCGCGTATGCGCAGCCAACTGCCGCTCTGTGCACCCGTATGACGTATTCTGCGGCCTATTCGTGGTCCAGCCAACTGCCACAGCGGTGCAGGTCAGGCCCGACATATCGCAAGACCCCCGAGGTCGCCGCGCGCTCACTCGTACTCGCGGAGCAGTTCCTCGATGCGGCGGGTTGCCGATCTCCTGCCGGCTGTCGAGCCACGTGCAGAGAGCCGAGTGCCGGACGTCGTGCGGACGCCGTGGCAGCGGTGAAGCCACCGAGGCCGGTCACTGCGAGGCTCGGTGGTAGGTGGACGCCCGCATGGCAGCGAACGGGCGCGGGGCGAGGAGCCGCGACGGCGAGCAGCTGGTCCCGGCACGCTGATCACGCCGGGCACGCGTGGGGCCATCGTGGGTTACGGTCCTGCCATGGTGGACCGCTTTCCTGAGATCGCCTCCGTCGAGGAGTTCATACGCCTGCGCCGGAGTGAGGACCCTGCGGAGTGCGACCGCTCGGCGTGGGCAGCGATGCCACTGACGGTGTGGTGGCAGCTGGTCCGCGAGCATCCGGAGATGCGGTTCTGGGCAGCCCATAACCGCACCTGCCCGCCGGAGATCCTGGCTGAGCTGATCAAGGACGGGGACTGGCGGGTTCGGGATCGCGTTCTGGGTAAGGGTTCCTGCGCTCCTGAACTCCTGGAGCAGTTGGCGGACGATCCTCACGACGCAGTCCGTAACACCGTGGCCACCCATCCGCGTTCGCCACGGACTGCTGTCGCGCGGCTCGTCGATGACCCCTGGCCGGTAATCGCTGAAGCGGCGCGCGTCCGCCTGGCCAACTGGCCCACCCAGTAACCCACCAACGCTGCGGCTCGGGTTTGTCATGCATTGGTTTCGCGTGAAGAACGTGTCGATCTTCCACGCCTCCGCGTCCAACCATCCTGTCCTCGGGACGCCATTCCAACGCCGGTGGCAATGCCGACCTGATCAGTTGCCCTTTCCTGTCCTCTTGATCCGTTGGACGGAGACGGCAGTGAGTTCCTTGTGCGGCATTGTCCAGGCCCGGGGGTCCACCTGGTCTCCGCCCTTGGGCGCCCCCGCGTCGGGGTGGCCCGACTCGATCGCGTAGTCCACGACCGTATTGAAGCCGCGGTAGCGCCGCTCGCGGGTTTCCCGCGCCTGTACCGGCCCTCCCGGAGCACCCGCGGATCCGCTGGGTTCGGGAGAGGTCGAGTGGTGCGAGCCGGTCTCGTCGTGGCTCTCCGCTGTTCGCGTGGGACGGGACCGCCCACCTGTCCTCGTGGCTGCTTTGAGCTCGGCGACGGGGCGCTGCCCTGGGCGCCCACCCTGTACGTTCTCGCGCACCGCGGCGAGGTTTGTGGCGCCTACGGCGGACTCAGTCCAGGTCGAGAGTCTCAAGGTGGGCGAGGAAGGTCGCGACGAGCCGAGGGCGCGTGACATCGGGTAGCAGGGAGTCCGGGATCTGTCCTTCGATCCCCCAGTCGGTGTTGAAGGTGATGGCATTGTCCTGTGGTACCACTGCGTCCCGGAGCCAGACGGCGAAGTTCGCGGCCGCGTGGGCGGTGCAGTCCCTGATGGCCACCCCTCGGGCGTCAGCGCTGCGAAGCCTTCCAGTACCTCGTCGTCGAACGTGATCCCGAAGTGCAACGAGGCTCTACGGACCGGCCCCGTGCGGCCTTCGACGAGCCGAAGGAACTCGTCCGGGTTTCGTGCGAGCAGGTGAGATCGGAATTCCTCGAACGTAAGCCCCCAGCTTTCCCCGTCGGCGGGGCTGAAGACGTACATGGTCCGGAGCTGGGCAAGGTCGGACGGGTCCAATTACTCTCTCCTGTGACGTGGGGTACGGATCAGGGAACGTGACGGGCATAGCCTTTGACACCGTAGGCGGCCATCATCACGCGCCAGTAGGCGACGGAGTCGCTGTTGTTGGTGGCGACTTCGACTCCACGCATCTCCGTGTTGCGGGGGTCTCGGAGAGCCGCCGCATACTTGGTCAGCTCCGCGCGGTCCCCGATGTACAGAAAGTCCTTCTGCCGGTCTGATGATTTGCGCGGAGCTCCTCCAACGACCGATAGCACGGCTTGTTAGATTTGTTGACGTAGTTCGCCTCGACTGAGCACGCCGTGATCGCTCGCTTACGGCTGGGCGGTGACGGCTTCGGTGAATCCGACCAGCGGTCACGGGTGTTCGACGCCGAGCGGGCCTTGCAGGCGGCCGTCTCCGCCGCCGGTGTCGGCGAGTTCGATGGAGCCGGGGCTGCGTGCGCTTCCATTTCGGCCGGCGCATGTCGTGCTCCGGTAAGGGGAGCCGGCTGACGGCGTGATGAGTGAGCGGATCGGTCTTTGAGCCGGCACTCCGCGTCGGCCCTCTGAAGTGGCGTCCGCGCTCAGTTCGGCGGCTTCGGGAGCGGGGCGTCGCTGCCGGCCCAGAGGTAGATGCGAGTGGTGCCGGGCTGGAACTCGTGCGCGTGGATCTTCGCGCACAGCCGGAGGGCTTCACTCTCGGGTGACTTCGCCTCACGAGGGCAGACGCTGGTGACGCGCATGCCCTCCGTGAAGGTCTCGGGCTCGGGCAGACCGAAGTGGCCGAAGCCGTCGCTGCGGGTGTAGCCCTGCTTCTCCGGGTGTCGGTTGCGGGCCATCTGGGCGCCCTCTCGCAGGAGCGGCTGCAAGAACCGGTCCGCCTCAGCGGTCGAGACCGTGAAAGCGAGCAGCGCGACGTCGTACTGGACGTTGGTGTGGAGCCCGGCCCGCCGGTCGGTGGCCGTCTCCGGTACCTGGAAGCCCATCGTGTTCGCCGTCCACTCGGGCGTGACGTCCTGCTCCCAGCAGCAATTCTTCTGGCTCTCGGTGGGGTTGTGCAGCCAGTACATGACCATCAGGAGCGTGCCGAGGACGCCGAGAACGCACAGGCCCGAGAAGACCGCGGCGCCCACGGCGAGCCTTCGCCGCCAGGACCCCTTTCGCGCCCCGGCCCCGGCCGGAACCTCAGAGTGACTCATCGGTCGACTTCCCCTCCGCCGTCCCGGGCGTGGCGACCGGGATCGCTGCGTTCGCCGGCGCGCCCGGGATCGTCAGGGACGGGCACTGCCGCTCCGCTGCCCAGTTCGTAGTGCTGCACCGAACTGCTGCCCGATGCGGACGCCCTTGCCCTCGTCCCGGTTGTACCGGTCCCAGACGTTGACCTGGTAGCCAGGCCGACCACCGGTTTGCCGTCCGCGCCCGGCACTGCGGTCCGTGGCGTACGAATCAGGATGGATCACTCTAACAACACGTGGGTGAACGGCTGTTCGACATGACAGGTTCCTCGTTGGGTTCCGGTGGTCCGTACGAGGGAGGTGGGGTGGGGTCTGTGGGATTTGGGGGGTGGGGCCGGGTGCGCCGCGTGGCTACGTTGGAGGTGAGGCCGCACGGTGCCGCTGGGCCGGTGCTCTGGGGCGTGCTCTGGCGATCGGGAAAGGGCGGCGCGGATGCGTGAGCTGGTGGAGACGGCGCGGCGGTGGGCGGCCGAGGGGCGGGCCGGGTTTCTGGCCCGGCCCGTGACCGAGCAGGGGTTCGGGCCGCGGGATCCGGCCGGGGCCGTGCTCATCGACCCGCAGGGGGAGTGTGTCGGCACGCTCTACCGCGGGGTCTTCGACGCCGAGCTCGCCGCCGAGGTCGCGGCCCTGCCGCCCGGGGTCACGGCGCGGGTGTGCGAGGTGTCCGTGCGGGCGGCCGAGGCCGTGGCCGCGAGGCTGACCTGCGGCGGGCAGGCCGAGGTGCTGCTGCAGCCCCTCGCCGCGATCCCGGCCGCGTGGTGGGAGCTGCTGGGCGACGGGGTCGGGGTGGCGTTGGTGACCCGGCTGAACGAGGCCGCCGACCAGGCCACCAGTGAGGTGGTACGGGCCACGGACGCGCCCGGTGACGATGCCGGGCGGCGGGCGGGCGAACTGCTGGCGACCCGGCGGGCCGGGCGGGACGCGCTGTACGCGGAGTCGGGGCTGGTGCTGGTCGAGGCGTTCCCGTCGGCCCCGTACGTGGTCATCGGCGGCGGCGGCGAGCTGGCCGAGATCATCGAGCGGCAGTCGCTGCTGCTGGGCTGGGAGGCCGTACTGGTCACGGGACCGGAGGAGGCCGGCAAGGTGCTGGAGGCGCGCCGGGACGCCGCGTGCCTGGTCATGCTGAGCCATGAGGAGTCGTTCGACGTGCCGACGCTGCGGGTGGCGCTGACCCAGGAGGTGCCGTACGTCGGCGCGCTGGGCTCCCGCAAGACCACGGCCCGGCGGCGGGAGGGGCTGCTCGCGGCCGGGGTCACCGAGGCCCAACTGGCGCGGGTGCACGGCCCGATCGGCCTGGACCTGGGCGCCCGTACCCCGGCGGAGACCGCGCTGGCGATCTGCGCGGAGATCCTGGGGGCGCTCGGGGAACGCAAGGCCGCCGGCGCCCTGCGGGACGCCGACGGGCCCATCAACGCCTAGCCGGGACCGTCACTCCCCCAGGGCGCGCTTGAGCTGCGTCTTGTTCATGTCCGAGCGGCCGTGGATGTTGCGGCGCCGGGCTTCGGCGTAGAGCTGTTCGTACGTGGGGCCCTGCGCGCCCGAGTGGGAGTGCAGGCCCCCGCGCCGGGACGAGGAGATGTCCTCCAGTGACTCCTTGCTCGCCGTCCGGGATTCGCCGGCCCGGGCCCGTTCCTTGTTCACGGTCCGGGCGGCGATCTCCTTCGCCTTCTTCTCCGGCTCGCCGCGCTCCTCCAGGCCTTCCTTGATGTGTTCGTACTGTCGCTCGCGCTTCGGGGACGATCCGCGGGGCATGGTCGGCCTCCTTCTCGTTCGGCGGGTACGCGCACCAGGCGTGTACCCCGGATGGCCCAAGGCATCCAGGCCATAGCGGAGCATTTCGGACCTGCGTGCGGGAACATGGTCCGTATGGACACGACCCTGAGCGTGGACGCGACCCTCGCCGACATCGCCTGGTTCCTGGTCGTCGGCATCCTCGTCGCCGGCTTCCTGCTGGGCGGCTTCCTGCTGGGCAAGAGAGTGCGGAACCACGAGCCACCCCCGCCCACCGCCGAGAGCCAGCCCCACCTGCCGGAGGGCGGGGCGGTCTACGAGGTCCGCGAGGAGCGGGACCAGGTGGAGATCCCCGAGGGGGGTCTACGGCCGCACGAGATGCAGGGCTACGGGAACTTCGGCTCCACCACCTCCGCCCATCCGGACGAGGTCCGGGCGGAACGGGAGTCCGGATACAAGCTGCCGGAGGGCCCGGGACCGCATCCACAGCCGGGGTCTCCGCCGGACGCCGGACGCGGCGCACACGCCTGACGCACCACTTCGACGGCCTCTGACCCGCGCCTCCCGCGCGGGTCAGAGGTCCGTCCGTAGCCGGAGCACCTCCGGCGGCGGATGCCGGGCCGAGGTGTGCCGGACCTCCGCCGTGAGCGGTGGGTCGAGCGCACGGAAGGGAACCTCCCCGAGCCCGATCGCCGTGACCGTGGCCAAGGAGGGCGAGGCCGCGCCGCGCTCGGCCACCTCGGCCGCCACCTCCGCCCGCAGGGCCGCGCTCAGCGGGCTCGACACCAGCGGGGTCTCGTCGCCGACCGGCAGGACGAGCACCAGGGCGAGCGGCCGGCGCGGGGTGCCGGTGTAGCCGACCACCGCCGCGTCGCGGACGTCGGTGTGCCGGAGCTTCTGCCAGCCGCGCCGCCCGGCCGGGTAGGCCTGGTCCAGCCGTTTCACGACGAGGCCCTCGATGCCGCTGGCGGGCAGGGTCTCGTACCAGGTGGCGGCCAGTTCCGGATCGGTGGTCATCGGCACCGGCTGCAGCGGCGGACCCAGGGGCAGCAGCAGGTCGACGAGGAGGGCCCGGCGGCGCTCGTAGGGGCGGCCGCGCAGGTCCAGTCCGGCCAGTTCCAGCACGTCGAAGGCGGCGTAGGAGGCGGGCAGGCGCTGCGCGAGGACGGCGGCCCGGGCGGCGGTGGCCGCCGCCCGCCGCTGCACCAGGGCGAAGTCCGTACGCCCGGCGTGCCAGACGACCACCTCGCCGTCGAGGACCGTGTCGGCGGGCAACAGCAGCGCGGCGGCGGCCAGGTCGGGGAAGGCGCTGGTCACGATCCGGCCGGAGCGCGCCTGGAGCGTCACGTCGGTCGCCGAGCGCAGCACGACGAGCCGGTGGCCGTCGAACTTCGGCTCGTACGCCAGTCCCGCCCCGCGCGGCAGGGTACGTACGGCGGCGGCCAGCGCGACGCGGATCACGGCCGGGCCCCGCTCCGGCTCCCGGTCCCGCCCCTTGTCCCGGGCAGCGGGCGGGCGTGCTCGGGGTCGGTCAGCGGGGCGAAGAGGTCCCCGTCGCGGGCGAGCCGCGGTGCGATGTCGTCGGCGAGGAAGACCAGGGCGGAGGCGCTGCGGCAGGATTCGACCTCCGCCCAGGAGACGGGCGCGGACACGGTCGGCCGGGCCCGCGCGCGCAGGGTGTAGGGGGCGGCGGTGGTCTTGGCGGCGGCGTTCTGGCTGTGGTCGACGAAGACCTTGCCGGGGCGCAGCGCCTTGGCCATGCGGTGCACGATCAGCTCGGGAAGCGCGCGTTCGGCCTCCTGGGCGAGCTGCTTCGCGTACGCGGACACCCGCTCGGAGGGGACCGGCTCCAGCGGTACGGCCAGGTGCATGCCCTTGGAGCCGGAGGTCTTGGCGTAGGCGTGCAGGCCGTCGGCGGCGAGCCGCTCGCGCAGCCAGAGCGCGGCGGCGCAGCACTCGACGACGGTGGCGGGCGGGCCGGGGTCGAGGTCGAGGACCATCCGGTCGGCGAGGGCGGGGTGGCCCGCCGTCCACTGGGGGGTGTGGAACTCCACGACGAGGTTGGCGGACCACATGAGGGTGGCCAGGTCGGCGACGACCACCTGGGCGGCGGAGAGGTCCTCGGAGCGGGGCACGGGGGTGGTCCTCACCCAGTCGGGTGTGCCGGGCGGCGGGTTCTTGGTGAAGAACAGCTGGCCGTCGGGACCGTCGGGGTAGCGCAGGAAGGACACCGGTCGGTCGTGGATGTGGGCGAGCAGCGGGCCCGCGACGGTGGCGTAGTAGTGCAACACCTCGCCCTTGGTGAAGCCGGTCTCCGGGTAGAGGACCTTGTCGAGATTGCTGAGCGCGATGCGACGGCCCTCCACCAATGTGATCGGCGTCATACGATGAGACTGCCACGAAACAGGAGGAACCGTGCGATCCATTTGGAACGGGGCGATCTCCTTCGGCCTGGTCAGCATCCCGATCAAGCTCGTGAACGCCACCGAGAGCCACTCGATCTCCTTCCGCCAGATCCATGTCAATGACGGCGGGCGCGTCCGGTACCGCAAGGTGTGCGAGCTGGACGGGGAGGAGGTGCCGAGCGCGGAGATCGGCAAGGGGTACGAGGAGGCCGACGGGTCGATCGTCCCGATCACGGACGAGGACCTGGCGCAGCTGCCCCTGGCGACCGCGAAGACGATCGAGATCATGTCGTTCGTGCCGGCGGAGGAGATCGATCCGCTGCAGATGGACGCGGCGTACTACCTCGCGGCGAACGGGGCGACGGCGGCGAAGCCGTACACGTTGCTCCGGGAGGCGCTCAAGCGGAGCCGGAAGGTCGCGATCGCCAAGTACGCGCTGCGGGGGCGGGAGCGGCTGGGCATGTTGCGGGTCGTGGACGACGTGATCGCGATGCACGGGCTGTTGTGGCCGGACGAGATCCGGGCGCCGGAGGGAGTGGCACCGGACGCCGACGTGACCGTACGGGATGCCGAACTCGACCTGGCGGACGCGCTGATGGCGACGCTGGGGGAGGTGGAGATGGCTTCGCTGCACGACGACTACCGGGAGGCCGTGGAGGCGCTCATCGTGGCGAAGTCGGGTGGGGCGTTCGAGCCGACGGAGGCCGTGGTGGAGCCGGCCGGCGGGCAGGTGATCGACCTGATGGCGGCGTTGGAGAGGAGTGTGCGGGCCGCGAAGGCTTCCCGGGGGGAGGCCGACGGGGAGAGGGAGGGCGAGGCAGGGGGCGAGGGCGAGGGCGAGGGAGCGGCGGAGGCCGAGGTCACGCCGATTCGGCGGAAGGCCCGGGCGGGGGCGGGGACTCGTGCGGGTACGGGCGCTGCGGCGCCGAAGGCGGTCGGCGGGAAGAAGTCGACGGCGGCCTCGGCCAAGAAGACGGCGGCCTCGGCCGCGACGAAGAAGAAGACGACCACGGCCGGTGGCAAGTCGGCGACGGGCAAGTCGACTTCGCGTACGGCCAAGACCACGGCGAAGAGTACGGCCAAGACCGCCGCGGCGAAGAAGACCGGTTCCGGTGCGGCGGCGTCAGCGAAGAAGACGGCTGCACCGCGGAAGCGGACCTCCGCCTGAGCGGAGGGGGCGGTGCCAGGCCGGGCCGGAGCCGGGCGGTGCCTGCGGCGCTTTCCCCTACCCGCCCCTTCCCGAAACCGGGGCTCCGCCCCGGACCCCGTGCCTCAAACGCCGGCGAGGCTGGAATCTCAGGTGGGGGGCAGCCAGGTGGTGGTGTCTCGGGCTCGGGCGAAGAGGGCTTCGATCTCCGGGGGTTTCAGGGTTGTCGGGGACGCCGTGAGGGTCGGGGTCGCCGTCGGGGTTTGGAGGATGCGGATATCGCGGACCGTGGGGGCCGTCTCGACCCGCGCGGCGTCGACCACCGCCAGCGCCGGGGTGACCTCGGCGGCCAGGGCGGCCGTGGCGAAGGCCGCCGCGCGGCGGATCCAGCGGGGGTCCGGGCGGGGTTCCGTGCGGCCCACCGTGAGCAGGAGGTCACCGACCACCGCGCGCTGACGGCGGCCCGGGATCGTACGCACGCAGAAGACCCCCGCCGGGCCGATGAGCAGGTGGTCGATGCGGCCCAGGCCCGGCAACGGGACGCAGTGCAAGGCCCGCCAGCCGTCCGCTTCCAGGGCGTCCAAGGAGTCGCCCATCCGCTGCTGCGCGGTCAGGTCCTGGCGCAGCCGGTGCCGGGCCCTGGTGCCCGCCGAGCCGTGTTCCAGTTCGCCGAGCAAGGTCTCGCCGGGGCAGTTGGGGGCCAGGTCCGCGTCCGGCGGCAGTGCGAGACGGCGCAGGTCGGAGGCGGTGGGTACCGGGGGCGGGCCGATGGCGACCGTCCCGCTCAGGTAGGGGCGGAGCACCGCCAGGATCGCCTCACGGTGGTCGTCCGCCAGGACGCTGATCCGGTTGGCCTGTCGGTCGTACCAGCCCACCGCCTGCCCGTCGGGCAGGTTGACGTACAGCCGGCCGCGGCCGGGCCGGCCGCTCGGCAGTACCTTGAGTCCGCGCATCGCCCTCACCCCCGCCGTCCATGGGAGCAGCCGGGACGCCGCAGGGCAATCCCTCGGATGTGTAACGACTCCGACGGAGGGTTGCGACTCCGCTGTTACACGAACGGGGCGCCTCCGCAACGGCCGAGCCCTAGGTTTGACCCACCTGGATGGCCCAGGCCCTGACCGGCATCGAAGGATTTCCCCGTGACCACCGCCAGCCGCCGCACTCTCGTTCGCGCCGCCGCCGTGACCGCCTGCGCCGGAAGTCTGCTGGCGCTGCCCACCGCCGTCGCCCTGGCCGACGGGGTGCCCGCCGCCTCGTCCGCGCACTCCGCGGCCCCGCGGTCGATCCTCGTCAAGAGCCTCGCGCTCGCGGACGGGGTCTCCACGGCGAAGGTGTACCGCACGGCGAACGGGGCCTACCAGGCCGAGATCCTGGCGGCCGACGGCTCCAAGGCGGCCACGCTGACGAGCCGTGACGGGGTCACCGCCTTCGGCGGCTCCGGGGACCTGCACGCCGCGTTGGACTCCTCCGGCCGGCTGAGCTCCTGGATGGGAGACGTCCCGGCCCGAGGCGCCGACCACACGCTGGCGGGCGACGGGCACAAGACCGGGACCCGCGACGAAGCCCGTGGTGACGCACGCGGCGGGCAGGTCGTCCCGGCCTCCGGTCCGCGGAAGTCGACCACCGGGGACACCCACGCCCTCGCCGAGGGCTCCGGCGGTGGGCGGCGGCTGAGTACCCTGGCGGACGGTCCGGGTGACGGCGTGCTGCTGCTCGCCGCCGCGGGCGGCATCGCGGCGGTCGGTGCGGCCGGGCTGGGATTCGCGATGCTGCGCCGAGGACGCACGGACAGCTGAGACCTCAGGGTAAAAAACGGATGTTCCACCGCATATGGTTGACGTGATCGAGCGTCGACGTAGCGCGGGCAGAAGGGCACGGGGAGCTGTGAACAGAATGCGCTTGCGTGTGCCCGCGCGCCCTCTGCTCCCCCTCCTCGCGCTGGTTCCGCTGCTGGCGGGCTGCGGGGACGCGGGCGGGCTGGTGAGCGCCGGCTCCACGCCGACCGCGAGCGGGCCCGTACATCTGTGGCCCGACCGTCGTGGCGCGTCCGTACCGCCCGCCGATCCGGGTGGCGCCCCGCCCGAGTACGTCAAGGGGATCCCGCCGGTCCGCGACCAGGATGTGCACGCCGTCGACCCGGTGGCGCTCGTCCAGGCCGAGCTGAGCGCCCATCCGAACACCGAGGTCGGCGCGGACGGCATGCCGCCCCGGACGGCGGCCGCGATCCGGGAGTGCGCGAAGGGCGCGGACAAGGACGAGGAGGAGCCGGAGGCGTGCCCGGTGCTCAAGCCGTACTACCGGGACCTCACGGGCAACGGCAAGGACGAGCTGATCGTCGGCATCGAGTTCCCGGACAAGATGATGTCCGTACGGGTCTACACGGCCGACCCGGACGGACGGCTCAACCGGATCATGGCGACCACCGAGACCGTCATCACGGTGGAACTGGCCGGAGGTGACGTGATCCTGCGGGTGCCCAGCGGCAACCACGGATACGAGCTGATCACCGCCTGGTCCTGGGACGAGAAGCAGCTGACCATGCTGCCCACGCGCGAGCAGATCGTACGGGTGCCGGGCAACGGGCAGGGCCCGGGCAGCCGGGAGCCCGCGCCCCCGCCGGGCCGGCCGTGAGACCCGTGAGACCCGCGCGGTCCTCGCGGTCCTCGCGGCCTCTGCGACGCCTGCGGCTGCCTTCCTGGACGGCCACGCTGACCTGGAAGTCGGCGTGCTTCATCGTGGTGATGTGCTGCTCGCTGGCGGCGGTGCTGGGCGCCCTCGTGCACGTGGAGGTGACCCGGCAGACGGTGGCCACGGCGCGGGAGAAGGCTCTCGGGAAACTGCTGGAGGTCTCGCGCGCGTACGAGGCGGGCGAGCCCCTTCCGCGCGGTTCCTGGCTGGACCCCGTCGGGCTGCCGCCGGAGCTGCGGGCGCTCGCCGTCAGCGGACGCCGGGGCACGCTGGTGGCGGACCATCGGGGCCGGCCGACCATGTGGGCGGCGGGCCCGGCGGACGGCCGGGCGCTCGCGACGGCCGTCGACTACGGGCAGAGCGCCCAGACGATCAGCGGGCTGGACAACGCGATCATCGGGTCGTCGCTGCTGGCGATCGGCGGGACGCTGCTGATGGGCGCGTTCGCGGTGACCCGGGTGACCCGGCGGCTGCACCTGACGGCGGCGGTGGCCCGGCGGATCACCCAGGGCGACCTCGACGCGCGGGTGAACGACCCGCGTACCCGGACCCCGGCACGGCACCAGGACGAGGTGGCGACGGTGGCGGCGGCGCTGGACACCATGGCCGGGAGCCTGCAGTCGAAGCTGGAGAGCGAGCGGCGGTTCACCGCGGACGTGGCGCACGAGCTGCGCACTCCGCTGACGGGTCTGCAGGCGGCGTCGGAGCTGCTGCCCGAGAGCCGGCCGACGGAGCTGGTGCGCGAGCGGGTCCGGACGATGCGGCAGCTGACCGAGGACCTGCTGGAGATCTCCCGGCTGGACTCGGGCAGTGAGGTGGTGGAGAGCGATCTGCACCAGCTGGGGCGGCTGGTACGCCGGGTGGTGCGGGCGTCCGGGACGGACACGGAGGTGGTGGTCGTCCGGGACGCGCACGTGGAGACGGACCGGCGGAGGCTGGAACGGGTGCTCGGGAACCTGGTGGCCAACGCCCACAAGCACGGGCGGGCGCCGGTGGTGCTGACGGTGGACGGGCCGGTGGTGACCGTACGGGACCACGGGGACGGGTTCCCGGCGTACCTGGTGGCACACGGCCCGCAGCGCTTCCGCAGCGGAGGTGGCAAGGGCCACGGGCTGGGGCTGACGATCGCGGTGGGGCAGGCCGGGGTGATCGGGGCGCGGCTGGAGTTCCTGGAGGCGGAGGGGGGTGGGGGCTTGGCGGTCCTCACCCTGCCGGGTTCCTAGCCGGAGGCTCGGCCGGGTCCTGGCCGGGCCCTGGCAGGAGGCTCGGCCGGAGTGCGGGGCGCGCCTGGGCGGCGGGGCGCGGTCGGGGCGGGCTTCGGTCGGGGCCGGGTGCGCGCCGGGGCGTCTCCTCGGGCGCCGAACGTGACGCGGGGTCGGAACGTCGGGCGGCACTGCGTTCGGCGCCCTGCGGGGATCGCCCCGACACACACCCGGCCCCGACCTCCGCGCCCTGCCGGGTTCCTGGCCGGGGGCTCCCCCGTCGCGGGAGCGGGCGGACGGTAGGGACGGGTGTGTGCCGGGGTGTCCCCGCAGGGCGCCGAACGCCTTGCCGCCGCGCTTTCCGACGCCTCGTCACGTTCGGCGGCCGAGGAGACACCCCGGCGCGCGCCCGTCCCCACCCGGAGCCCCCGCCCCGAGGTACCCGGCTTCGGCCTGAGCCCGACCCGATGCCCGAGCCCGCGGCGGCGCCCCGCCCCGAGGTATCCCGGGAGATCAGGTTCGGGGGGGCTTCGTCCAGGGCCAGCGGGGTTTCGGCTTGGTGCCCGTGGGGCGGAAGTCGTACTTCCATCCCTTCTGGAGGCCGAGCCGCTTGGAGTAGCCCGCCGGGACGCGTTCGTACAGCAGGACCGTGGGCGGGCCGCCGTCCGGTGCCGGGACGGGGATCTCGTACCACTTCGGGGGGTGTCCGGTCGGGCCGAGGAGGACGGGGAGGACCCGGCCGTCCATCGGGCCGCCCTCGAACGGGGTCGGTTGGCTTCTCACCCCACCAGTGTCACAGCAGGTGGGCGGCCTCGGACACCACGGGGACGACGCGGCGGGCCAGGACCCCGACGGGGCCGTCCGGCGATTCCAGGGCGAGGGCGGCCCGGGCGGCCGCGGCGGTTTCCGGGTCGGTGGCGGCGGTGGCCGTCAGCAGGGCGATGAACTGGTCCAGCAGCCAGTCCCGGAGGTGCTCGACCTCGGGCTGTTTGCCCTCGTCGATCCAGATGAGGGAGGCGGCCTCGACGGCCGTGATCCACGTACGGACCATCATGCGCAGCCGGGGGCCGGGGGTCGGGACGCCCAGGTGGACGAGGATCTGCTCGGCGGCGGCCCGCCGGATGCCGTCGACCGTCGCCGTCGTGCGGGAGGTCTCGACGACGCTGCCGCCCTGGAGGAGGGCGGCGAAGCCGGCGTCGTGTTCGTCGACGAAGGCGAGGTAGCGGTCCAGGGCCCGGGACAGCCGCCGGGTCAGGGGTCCCTCCTGGGGTTCGGCGAAGCACAGTTCGAGGACGTCGGCCGCCGAGCGGAGGGCGGCCTCGTAGAGCTGCTGCTTGCCGCCCGGGAAGTAGCGGTAGACGAGCGGGCGGGACACTCCGGCGGCCTCGGCGACGTCGTCGAGCGAGACCTCTTCGGGTGCCCGGTGCGCGAACAGCGAGAGGGCGGCGTCGAGGAGTTGGGCTCGCCGCTCCTCGACGCTCAGCCTGCGATACGCGCGTACGGTCATGACCGCAGGGTAGCCCCGCGCACGTCGGACGGGTGGGTGTCCGGGCGATCGGGGCCTACGCCAACAGCCCCGAGCTCTGCCAGAGCCTACGGCCGACGCCGCGCAGGACGCCGATGTCGTCGAGGAAGTCGGTGAGCCGCTTCGCGCCGCTCTGCATGACCTCGCGGCGGTGGCCGCTCGCCTTCACCTGGGCGACGGCCTCGCGGCGGTCCAGGCCGACGTTGTCGTAGACGGCCGGGTTGACGAAGGCCAGGGAGAAGACGCGGGCGGCCTCGCCGCAGCTGATCCGGGTGAGTTCCTGCTCCCAGCGCGGGGCGGTCAGCATCTGGCGGCGCAGTTCCTCGCGGGCGTACCGGACGTGCCGGGCCTCCTCGATGACGTGGATCCGGGTGACGCCGCGGACCAGCGGCTGGACGCGCTCGTCCGGGAAGGTCAGGCGCTGCATCCAGTCGAGGATCTCCTCGCCGAGGAGGGTGCAGGCGAAGGAGCCGGGGGTGGTGGAGATCGTCTTCAGGATCCGCGCGAGGTTGTGGTTGACGCGGGAGACGGGGTACTCGGGGGCGCCGGCCTTCTGGATCATGCGGGCGAACATCATCGAGTGGCGGCACTCGTCGGCGATCTCGGTGAGTGCGTAGCGGACGTGATTGCTGGTCAGGGACTTGTCGTAGATGTGCCGGACCATGAGCTGCATGAGGATGATCTCGAACCAGATGCCGAGGGAGCCGAGCGCCGCCGCCTCGTGGCGGGAGAGGTCGATGCGCTGCTCCTCCCCCATCTTCTTCCACAGCGGGGTGTCGTAGAGGGAGAGGAGTTCCGGCGGCCAGTAGTACTTGCCCTCGATCGGCGGGGCGTCCCAGTCGAGTTCCTTGTCGGGGTCGAAGGAGTGCTTGGCCGAGGATTCGAGCAGGCGCTCGGCTATCTGCTCGCGGTCCTTGAGCAGGCCGAGGGCGTCCTGGAGCGCGGCTCGTTCGGTCACGGTGGTCATGGGTTCGGACACCTCGTCGTCGAGTTACCGGCTGTCACTTCTTATGAGACTGCCTGTCAGCAAGGTCGTCAATCCCTCGCGCACGACTTGTTGACCCCGTGTCTACCAACGTGTGACGCTGCCAACTGTCCGGTCCCACACGGCAGTACGTGAGACGAGGGGGCGTCAGTGTCGACGCATGAGCTCTACACCGAGAACCCGGGCGAGTCGGTCTGGCAGGTCCCCGCCGCCGGCTCCGCCCGCTTCAGCTGGGAGTACGCCGACGGCCGCGAGCGGCTGCTGGCGCTCTACCAGAAGGGCAAGGACAAGCAGTGGGACGGCGGCAAGCGCATCGACTGGGACATCGAGGTGGACCCGTACGATCCGCTGGGCACCCCCGAGGAGGCCCTGCCGCTGTACGGGACGCGGCACTGGGCCAAGCTCACCGCGAAGGACAAGGGCGAGCTGCGCCAGCACTACGCCTCCTGGAACTTCAGCCAGTTCCTGCACGGCGAGCAGGGCGCGATGGTGTGCGCGGCACGCATCGTGGAGTCGGTGCCGGACCTGGACGCGAAGTTCTACTCCGCCACCCAGACCATGGACGAGGCCCGGCACGCCGAGATCTTCGGGCGCTTCCTGCACGAGAAGGTCGGGATGCTGTACCCGATCAACGACAGCCTCCAGGGGCTGCTGGGCGACACCCTGCGCGACTCCCGCTGGGACATGCCGTACCTGGGCATGCAGGTGCTCATCGAGGGGCTGGCCCTGGCCGCCTTCGGCATGATCCGCGACACGACCACCAAGCCGCTGCCGAAGCAGCTCCTGGCGTACGTGATGCAGGACGAGGCCCGGCACGTGGCCTTCGGGCGGATGGCGCTGCGCGACTACTACAAACAGCTCACCGACGCCGAGCTGCGCGAACGCGAGGAGTTCGTGATCGAGGGCTGCTACCTGATGCGGAACCGACTGCTCGGGGTGGAGGTGCTGGAGAACTTCGGCATCGGGGCCCAGGAGGCGACGCTGCTCAGTGAGCAGTCGGAGTTCCTGCACCTGTTCCGCAAGCTGCTGTTCAGCAGGATCGTGCCGTGCGTGAAGGACATCGGGCTGTGGGGCGAACGGCTGCAGCGCGCCTACCTGGACCTCGGCGTCTTCGACCTGGGCGACTCGAACCTGGACCTGCTGATGAGCCAGGACGAGGAGATCGCCGAGGCCCTCGACCGCGAGCGGTTCGCGGCCGAGGAGTCGGCGCGGGTGGCGGAGGTCGCGTCCGCCATCGCCGACGGGGCGGACGTCCTCTAGACGGGGCCAGGGGCCGGGGCCGGGGGCCGGGTGTCAGCCGGTGGCCAGGGCCGCCTCCATCACCGCCCGCGCGATCGGGGCCGCCGCGCCGTTGCCGCTGATGTCACCCCGGTCGGCCGAGGCGTCCTCGACCACCACCGCGACCGCCACCTGCGGCAGGGCCGCGCCCTCGGCCTTGGCCCAGGAGATGAACCAGGCGTACGGCGTGCCCGCGTTGCCGACCCCGTGCTGCGCGGTGCCCGTCTTGCCGCCGACCACCGCGCCCGGGATCGCGGCGTTGCGGCCGGTCCCGTTCTCCACGACCTTGACCATCAGGTCCTGCAGCCGGACGGCGGTGGCCGGGTTCATCGCCCGGCCCAGGCTGCGCTCGCCCCCGCGCCGGACCTGGGAGCCGTCGTCCTGGGTGGTCCGGTCCACCAGGTAGGGGTACTTGAGCTCGCCGCCGTTCGCCACGGCCGCGGCCACCATCGCCATCTGCAGCGGCGTGGCCTTCGTGTTGAACTGCCCGATCGAGGACAGGGCCAGCTGGTCCTGGCTCATGTCGGTGTCGAAGTTCGACCGGGACACCCACGCGGGCACCCGCAGCCCCTCACCGTTGAATCCGAAGCGGCGCGCCGCCTCCACCATGCCGCGCAGCCCGACCTGCACACCGATCTTCGCCATGACCGTGTTGCAGGACCACTGCACGGCGTCCGCCATCGAGGCGTCCTCGCAGCCGGTGCCCGCGTTCGGCAGCAGGGTGCTGGTCCCGGGCAGCGGATAGGGGTCGGGGGTCCGGGTCGGCGCGTCCACGTCGCTGACCACGCCCGCGTCGAGGGCGGCCGCCGCCGTCACGATCTTGAAGGTGGAGCCGGGCGGGTACGTCTCGCGCAGCGCCCGGTTGAGCATCGGCCGGGCGGGATCCGCGTTCAGGGCGGTCCAGGCCTCCTTGACCTTCGTACCCGTCCCGGAGAGCACGGAGGGGTCGTACGAGGGGCTGCTGACCAGCGCGAGGATCTTCCCGGTGGCGGGCTCGACGGCGGCCACCGCGCCGCGCTTGCCCGCGAGCCCGGCGTACGCGGCCCGCTGCATGCCGGCGCGGACCGTGGTGGCGGCGTTCCCGCCGGCGGGGCGGCCACGGGCCAGTTCGTACCAGAGCGGGAAGGCCGAGAGCCCCGGGTCGGTGCCCGAGAGGATCGCGTCCTCGGCGCGCTCGACGAAACTGGTCCCGTAGGTCTGGGAGGAGAAGCCGGTGACGGGCGCGTAGAGCGGGCCGTTCGCGTACGTGCGCTCGTAGCGCAGCAGTTGGCCGCTGTCGCGGGAGCCGGTGACGGGGCGCCCGTCGACCAGGATGTCCCCGCGGGGTTCGGCGTAGCGCTCGATGGCGGGGCGCTTGTTGGCCGGGTTCGCGCCGTAGGCGGCGGACTCCCAGACCTGCACGCGGGCGATGTTGACCAGCAGGGCGATCAGCAGGAGGGCGCAGAAGTACGCGCACCAGCGGATGTAGCGGATCACTCGGCCGGCTCCTTCGCGGGGCGGGGTCTGCGGGCGCTGTCGCTGAGCCGGACCAGCAGCGCGACGATGATCCAGTTGGTGACGACGGAGGAGCCGCCCTGGGCGAGGAAGGGCATGGCCATGCCGGTGAGGGGGATCAGGCCGGTGACGCCGCCCGCGATGACGAACACCTGGAGCGCGACGATCGAGGCGAGCCCGGTGGCGAGCAGCCGCCCGAAGGGGTCGCGCAGGGCGAGCCCGGCGCGGAATCCGCGGGCGACGAGGAGCCCGTAGAGGAGCAGGATCGCGGCGAGGCCGACGAGACCGAGCTCCTCGCCGGCGGTGGCGAGGATGAAGTCCGACTTGGCGGCGAAGCCGATGAGGAAGGACTGGCCGTGGCCGAGGCCGGCGCCGAGGAGGCCGCCGGCGCCGAAGGCGAAGAGGGACTGGGCGAGCTGGCCGGGACCCTCGCCGCGCTCGATGGAGGCGAAAGGATTCAGCCAGTCGTCGACGCGGCTGTGCACGTGCGGTTCGAAGGTCCCGACGGCGTAGGCGCCGAGGGCGGCGAGCAGCAGCCCGATCGCGATCCAGCCGATCCGTCCGGTGGCCGTGAACAGCATGATCACGAAGAGTCCGAAGAACAGCAGCGAGGTGCCCAGGTCCCGCTCCAGGACCAGTACGCCGACGCTGAGCAGCCAGATCGCGAGGATCGGGCCGAGGACACGGCCGGGGAGGAGCCGGAGCTTCCAGAAGAGGCGGCGGCCGGTGAGGGCGAGCGCGGTGCGGTTCGCGGCGAGGTAGGCGGCGAAGAAGACCGCGAGCAGGATCTTGGCGAACTCCCCCGGCTGGAAGGAGAGCCCGGCGAACCGGATCCAGATGTGCGCGCCGTTGACCGCCGGGAAGAAGACGGGGATCAGCATCAGGACGAGAGCCACGGCGACGGAGAGATAGGCGTAGCGCTGGAGCACGCGGTGGTCGCGGAGCAGTGCGACGACCAGCACGAAGAGCGCCACGCCCAGGGCGGACCACAGGAGTTGGTCGCCGGCGGTGAGATGGCCGGGGGTGGTCACGTCCAGGCGTTGGATGAGGACGAGGCCGAGGCCGTTGAGGAGGACGGCGATGGGGAGCAGCAGGGGGTCGGCGTACGGGGCCCGCAGGCGGACGGCGAGGTGCGCGAGCAGGGCGGCGGCGCACAGGCCGGTGGCGTAGCGGGCGGCGGGGCCGGGGAGGTGGCCGGTGGTCGCGAGGCCGACGTAGAGGTGACCGAGGACGGAGATCAGGACGGCTCCGGCGAGGAGCGTCAGCTCGACGCCGCGCCGCTTGGGGGCGTCGGCGCCGGGGGGCGGGGGCGGGGCGGGCTCCGTCACCTTCGCCGTCAGAGCGGTCATGGACCGAAACGTAGCAAGCAGACGGATGATATGTCCGCTTATGCCATAGTGTGCCGAAGAGTCGTCACAAACGGTCGGAAGTATCGAAAGTGAGGAGCCGAGGCGCATGGGACCTGTGGAATTCATCGTCCTCGCCTTCCCGGAGGAGCAGCTGCGGGCCCCGGCGGTCGAGGCCGTGATGGGGCTGCGCAAGACCGGGGTGGTCCGGCTGATCGACGGGATCGTGGCGACGAGAACGGCGTCGGGAGATGTCCTGGCGGCCGAGTTCGACGAGTTCGTCGAACTGAACGGCCTGCTGACGGGCCGGGACGTGGCGCGACTGATCGGGCCGGAGGACATCCAGGAGGCGGCGGGTCTGCTGGAACGCGGGAGCTGCGCGCTGCTCCTCGTCGTCGAACACCTGTGGGCCGAGGACGCGGCCATCGCCGTACGGGCGGCGGGCGGCCGGATCGTCGGCTCGGTCCGCATCCCGCCGGACCGGGTCCCGGCGGATCCACGGGCGGGGGTGGCCTGATGTTCATCCGCCCGATGGGAGTGACGGTCCGCGCGGCGAACCGCCCGCCGGGGCACCCGTTGCTGCGGGGCCTGCTGGCGCGGGCCTCCGGAGCGGCGGAAGCGACGACGGGCTCGGTGGGAACACCGGGCCCGGCGACCACCACGGGCCCGGCGGACGCCCCGGACCGGACCGGGGCACAGGCCGAGCGGCCCCCGACCGGGGCGCCGCTCGAAGCTCCGCCCGAGCCCCCGCAGCCGGCCGAACCGGAGCCGGCGGCGGCGAGCACGCCCGACCGTCCCGCCCCGGCCGGCCTGGTGGCGGAGCTCACCCAGCTCGCCGGCCTCGCCCGCGAGGGCCTGCTGACCCCCCAGGAGTTCACGACGGCCAAGGCCCGCCTGCTGCGGGGCTGAGGAGGGCGGGACCGACCGGGTCGGATGGGATCGGGCCGGGCCGGGTCCCGGAGGTCAGCTCGCGGTGGGCGCGCCGAAGGTCTCCACCGGCCCGAACTCACTGAAGAGGATCTTGTTGGCGCTCGGCATCCCGCGCATGTCCATGTGCTGCTCGAAGCGAATGGTGCGGCCCTGGCCGTCGATCCACTGATCGCAGTCGAAAGCCGTGACACCCTTCGCCTTCATCGAACGGTGCGTACGCGGATCCACCGACGCCACCTGGTCGATGTCGAGGCGTCCCGCCAGGTGGTACACGGGAACCCCGCCCTGGTTCTCCATGCCCTTCTTCGCCGAAGGCCCGGTGGCGAGCAGGAGCTTGGCGTAACCCGCGTAGCTCGCCCGGTTGTCCGCGGCGCGCGGCATCTTCGTCCACGCGCCGCCCGCCTCGGAGTGATCGCGGACGTAGTTGCCGTCGACCGTCGTCACGGTCTCCATCCACATGCCCGGAGCGGAGTCCGCGGCACGGACCTCCATCCGCCCGGTGAACACGGTCTCAAAGTTGGCCCTGCCCGAAGTCGTCGCCACCTCCCGCCCGGCGACTTCGGTGGTGGCTTTCATCGTCGCCGCGTAGGGCGTCTTCCCGGCTTCCGCGAGAGCCGCCTCGGGCTCGAACGCACCCGCGACGGGCGCCGCGGAAGCGGATGAGGTGGGGGCGGAGGCCGAAGCGGAGGTGGGAGCCGAGCCGCCGTTCTGTGCGTTCGGAGTGTCCTTGCAGCCCGTCAGTGCGGTGAGGGCGACCGCTACGGCGGCGACGGTGACAAGGGTGTTGCGAGGTATCGAGAAGGTGATCATCGCCGGCAGGATCCCACATCCGGCACCTCGGATCGAACGCATATCCGCCCGTGGTCGACCGTCGCGCGGGGACCTCCCACCGGGGGCCACGTACGCGCCGGCTCCGACGCCTGCTCACACAGTCCGCGAGCTGCGAGACGTAGGTCACACGCGCCCATGTCACAGGGGGTCGGGTCATCTCGTCCCAGGGATGTAGCCGACGACGACCACCGAGGAGCACACCATGGACACGCGACTGAACCTCTTCGCCGGCCCGACCACCGGCAAGGCCCTGAAGCACCTCATGTCGGCCGGCAAGGTGATCAAGGAGTCGCCGCTGCCGGCCGCGACGCAGGAGCTGGTGTCGCTGCGCGTGAGCCAGATCAACGGCTGCGCGGTCTGCATCGACATGCACACCAAGGAGGCCGCCGCCGCGGGCGAGACCCCGGTACGGCTGCACCTGGTGGCGGCGTGGCGCGAGGCCACGGTCTTCACCGAGGCCGAGCGTGCCGCGCTGGAACTGGCGGAGGAAGGCACCCGGACCGCGGACGGGGCGGGCGGGGTGGCCGACGAGGTGTGGGCGCGGGCCGCCAAGCACTACGACGAGGAGGAACTCAACGCCCTCGTGCTGCTGATCGCCTTCATGAACATGGCGAACCGGATCAACGTCATCACCCGTCAGCCGGGCGGCGACTACGTGGCCGGACAGTTCCACTGAACGGCACCGGCGAAGGCTTGCCCTCCCCCACCACCACCCTGATGATCATTCAGGACCACCTGGGGGAGTGAAGCCGACATGAGCAAGGTCGAGGAGTTCGAGGAACTGCGGCCACTGCTGTTCTCGATCGCCTACCGGATGCTGGGCAGCGTGAGCGAGGCCGAGGACGCGGTGCAGGAGACCTGGCTGCGCTTCGACGCCTCGGCGACCCGGCCCGCGTCCACCAAGGCCTTCCTGTCGACGACGGTCACCCGGCTCTCGATCGACGTACTGCGCTCCGCGCGGGTGCGGCGCGAGGAGTACGTCGGACCGTGGTTCCCTGAGCCCCTGCTGAACGACCCCTACCAGGACCCGGCGCGGTCGGCGGAACTGGCGGACTCGGTGTCGATGGCCGCGCTGCTGCTCCTGGAGCGGCTCAGCCCGTTGGAGCGCTCGGTGTTCGTCCTACGGGAGGTCTTCGCCTTCGGCTTCGACGAGGTCGCCACGGCGGTGGGCCGCTCGGAGGCGGCCTGCCGCCAACTGCTGGTCCGGGCGCGGCGGCACATGGAGGCCGGCCGGCCGAGGTTCCGGGCGGACCGTCAGGAGCGGCAGGAACTGGCGACGCGGTTCCTGGACGCGATGAAGGACGGCGACATCACCGGGCTGCAACGGCTGCTGGCCGCCGACGCCCAACTGGTCGGGGACAGCGGCGGCAAGGCCCCGCAGCTGGCGAAGACCGTCAACGGCGCCCAGAACGTAGCCCGTCTGCTCGCCGCGTTCTTCCCCTGGCTGTCCCGCATCGGCGTGACCGCCGAGCCCCACGACGTGAACGGCGAGCCGGGTGCGATCGTCCGCGACCCGGACGGCCGGGTGCTCCACGTCCTCGCCTTCGAGATGCTCGACGGCAGGATCGCCACCATCCGCTCGGTGGTCAACCCCGACAAGCTCGCCCACCTGGGCCCGGTGGCGGACGCCTGGGCGATCACCCGCGAAATCCGCGAGGCCCGCCGCGCGGCGAGATGACGGGGTCGGTCGGGGGCGGGCCGGTGGGGCGGGGGTGAGGGCGCCAGGAGCCACTCGACCGGCATCAGGCCGGCGCGGCAGGGGTGGGGACGGCGGGAGCTGCTGGGGCGGCATCAGAGTGGGGTATGGGGGTTTCCCGTCAGTCCCATCGTCCCTCCGGGTCGGGCCGGTCCCTCAAGGGCGCTCGTTCCTCGCGTCGCTTCGCGATGGCCTGCGGCCACCCTTGACCGACCGTCCCGCCCCGGAGAAACGAAAGACTGCCGAGAAGCCCCCAAAAGAACGAGCCGGTCCAGGACACGAAGGACGGGGAGATCAGAGATGCCCGACCCGATCCCCGTGGGCACGGTCCCGAGACGGGGCCCATGAGAGACGCGTGCCGGGGGCGACGGGGCGCGTCCAATCGCTACGCGCTCCTCACCTCTCAGCGTCCGACGACCGTCCTGGGCTGGACATAAGCCGCCCACGACATCGGGCCCGGCGCCCGACCTGCGTCCAACGACCGCGTATGGCTGGGCATAAGCCGCCCACGGCCACGACCCGACACTCGACCTGCGTCCGACGACCGGCCGTGGCCGGGCACAGGCCGCCTCAGATCGCCATGTGCCTCTCCATGACCGCGACCACCGGCCGTCACGGGCTGGGAAGACGCGCGGAGAGGGGTGGACGGTCGACAGCTCGGCTGATCCGTCGTGGATCCCGGTCAGCGCGAACACGACACCACAAACCCGCCTCCAAACAAGGGCAATTGGGGCAAACTGTCGAGCATTTGGGCCGCCCACCCCCTCTGACCCGCATCCACCACGACATAGCCGCGCTCCCACGCCTTTTCGCCCCCGACATCCGCCGGACGCCTCCCGTGGGAAGCGTCCATGGGTCGTGGGCGGCCTATGACCGGCCCCGGACGGTCGCCGGACGCGGTGAGCGAGAAGTCACGGGGCGGGGGCGGCCTGTGTCCGACCCACGACGGGCCGGAAACGCTGAGAGACGAGGAGTCGCGGGGCGTGGGCGCCTTGTGACCGGCCACAGACGGGCGCCGGACGCGGTGAGCGAGAGGTCGCGGGGTGGTGGGCAGCCTATGCCCGGCCACAGACGGGCGCCGGACGCGTGGGCGAGGACTGCCTGAGGTCGTGGGCGGCTTATGACCGGCCACAGACGGGCGCCGGACGCAGGTCAAGGAGCGGATCACGGTCGTGGGCGGCCTATGTCCAACCCAGGACGGTCGTCGGACGCTGAGAGGTGGGGAGCGCGTAGCGATTGGATGCGCTCCCCCGAACCTGTCCGGCCTTCTGTGGGACTCGCCTCGCGGCCGTGCCCACCCGCGGCCGCCTGGGGGGCTGTGATGTCCCCGTCCTTCGTACCTTGGACCGGCTCGTTCTTTTGGGGGCTTCCCGGCAGTCTTTCGTTTCTCCGGGGCGGGACGGTCGGTCAAGGGTGGAGCGCAGCGACATCGCGAAGCGACGCGACGAAGGAGCGCCCTTGAGGGACCGGCCCGACCCGGAGGGACGATGGGACTGACGGGAAACCCCCATACACAGCTCTGATGCGGATCGAGTGGACCCCGCCGTCGTCACCCCCCGCCCCACCGGCCCGACCCGGCCCGAGTGGCTCCCGGCTCCCCCACTCTGCCGCGCCGGCCCGATACCGCCCGAGTGACCCCCCGCTCCCCCAGGCCCCCACCCCCACCCCCGCCCCGCCTCCAACCGGGTGAGGGGGCGCGACCGGCCGACTCCGTTGGGGGATTTGTCATACCGGGCGTGGCAGCATCGGCCGCCTCGGAGGTGATCCCATGTCATATCGGCTGTCGCCGCGGCCGCTTCGTGCCGTCTGCATCGCCGCAGTCCTCGTCGTCGCCGGGCCGGTCCCCGGGGCCGGGGCCGAGCCCGGGCTGCCCGAAGGGGAGTCGGTCGGGGTGCTGCTCACCCGCCTGCAGGGGCTGTACCAGAAGGCCGAGGAGGCCACCGAGGCCTACAACGCCACCGACGTGGCCCTGCGGGCCGGCCAGGCCGAGGAGCGGCTGCGCGCCGCCGAGCTCGGCAAGGCCCGTACGGAGCTCGACTCCGAGCGGGCCGTCGCCGGGCGGCTCGCCCGGGAGCAGTACCAGGGCGGCCAGGGGCTGTCCCCGTACGCCCGGATGCTGCTCGCCGGGAATCCGCAGGCCGCCCTGGACCAGCGGCGGCTCGCCGCCCGCGAGGGCGCCCGGCGGGCGGGGGTGCTGGCCCGGCTCGCGCGGGGCGAGAAGAAGGCCGACGCGCTCGCCGTACGGGCCCGCGAGGCCCTGGACGCCCGGCAGACCCTCGCCGCGCAGCAGAAGCTCCACAAGGACGAGGTCGCGGCGCAGCTCAAGGAGGTCGAGCGGGTGCTCGCCGCCCTGACCCCGGACCAGCTCACCCGGCTCGGCGCGCAGGAGGTCGAGAACACCGCGGTCGCGCAGCGGAGCCTGGTGGATTCGGGCCGTCTGCCGACCCGTACGGGCACGCCCACGGCGGCCGGTGGCGCCGCCCTCACCTATGCGGCGGCCCAGATCGGCAAGCCGTACGTGTGGGGCGCTGAGGGGCCGGGGTCCTTCGACTGCTCCGGGCTGACCTCGCAGGCCTGGGCGCACGCGGGGCGCGCCATTCCGCGGACGAGCCAGGAGCAGTGGGCCCAGCTGCCGAAGGTGCCGCTGGATCAGCTGCGGCCCGGGGATCTGGTGGTCTATTTCCCGAAGGCCACCCACGTGGGCCTGTACGTCGGCGACGGCAAGGTGATCCAGGCGCCCCGGCCGGGGGCCGTGGTGAAGGTCTCGCCGATCGCCGCGAATCCGCTGCTGGGGGCGGTCCGGCCGGACCCGGACGGGGCCCCGCTCGCGGAGTTCACCCCGCCCGCGCTGCCGGAGGCACCGGCGGCGGAGGCGGGGGACGACACGGGTTACTCCGCCGAGGAGGCTCCGACGGAGGAGGCGACCTCCGCCAGGTAGTCGGCGGTGTCCTCGGGGTCGTAGAAGTACGTGTCGAAGTCGGCCGGGTTGTCGAAGCCGTTGGCGAATCGATTCGCCACCGGCTGGAGCTGCCCGGCCGCGCCGATCAGGTTCAGTACGTGCTCCGGCGGGACGCCCAGCATCGCGTTCGTCCACTGGGTCACCGGCTTGCCGGTGGTGAACCAGTACTTGTCGAAGGTGGCCTTCATCCACGACTCGTCGAACGGCTTGTCGCCGTGCATGAGGATCGAGGAGAGGTACGAGGCCGCGCACTTGGCCGCGGAGTTCGAGCCCTGTCCGGTGATCGGGTCGTTGGCGACGACCACGTCCGCGACGCCGAGGACCAGTCCGCCGCCCGGGAGGCGTCCGATCGGGTTGCGGACGATCGGCGCGTAACGGCCGGCGAGCGCGGCGCCCGCGTCCGTCAGCTCCACCTTCGTGGCGCGGGAGTACTCCCACGGCACGAACTTCTCCATCAGCTCCAGCGTGAGCGCGAGGTGCTCCGCCGGGTCCTTGACTCCCTTGAAGACGTCCAGCGGACCGCCCGGGATTCCCTCCCAGAAGAGGATGTCGGCCCGGCCCGAGGTGGTCAGGGTGGGCATGACGAACAGCTCGCCGACGCCCGGGACCAGGTTGCAGCGGACCGCTTCGGTCTCCGGGTGCTCCGGGCGCGGGCCGAGGCCGTGCACGTAGGCGACGGCGAGGGCGCGCTGCGGGGCGTCGTACGGGGAACGCGCCGCGTCCCGCCCGAACATCGAGACCAGTTCGCCCTTGCCGGCGGCGACCAGCACCAGGTCGTACGTGCGGGAGAAGAAGTCGAGGTCGGCGACCGAGGCGCCGTGGATGACCAGCTGGCCGCCCCGCTGCACGAAGGTGTCGAGCCAGCCGGCCATCTTCACGCGCTGGTCGACGGACTGCGCGTACCCCTTGAGCTTGCCGAGCCAGTCGATGGCGCGGCCGGCGTCGGGGGTGGCGACGGAGACGCCGAGGCCTTCGATCTTCGGGGCCTGCTGCTCCCAGAAGTTGATCTGGAGATCACGCTCGTGCTGCAGGGCCGTGTCGAACATGCACTGGGTGGACATCACCCGCCCGGTGCGGATCTCGTCCGCCGTCCGGTTGGACATGAGGGTGACCTCGTACCCCTTCGACTGGAGTCCGAGGGCGAGCTGGAGACCGGACTGACCGGCTCCTACGACAAGTATCTTGCGCATCTCTCACGTTCTCTGTTCGGGAGTGGTGTCGAGGGCGTGGCCCACCAGGGCGAGCAATGATTCGATCACTGTGTCGCGGCGCCTCGCGTCCATGATCACGACGGGGACGTGGGGCGGGACGCTGAGGGCCTCGCGCACGTCGTCGGGCTCGTACGACTGCGAGCCGTCGAAGTGGTTGACGGCGACGGCGTACGGGAGTCCGCAGGTCTCGAAGTAGTCGAGGGCCGGGAAGCAGTCGCGCAGTCGGCGGGTGTCGGCCAGGACCAGACCGCCGATGGCGCCGCGCACCAGGTCGTCCCACATGAACCAGAACCGCTCCTGGCCGGGGGTCCCGTACACGTAGAGGACGAGGTCGTCGTCGAGGGTGACGCGGCCGAAGTCCATGGCGACGGTGGTGGTGTGCTTGTCGGGGGTGCCGGACAGGTCGTCGGTCGGGGCGCTCGCCTGGGTCATCACCGCTTCGGTGCGCAGCGGGGTGATCTCGGAGACGGAGGAGACGAAGGTCGTCTTGCCGACGCCGAAGCCGCCCGCGACCAGCACCTTGACGGCGACGGGTGCGCGGGAGCGGTCGTACTGCCAGGGCTGGGCCGGCTCGTCGTCCGACTGCGGCAGGGACACCGGGTTGTCAGAGACGGCGAAGACCACTGAGCACCCTTTCCAGCAGCGCGCGTTCGGGACGGCCGCTGCCGTGGCCCGTTCCGTAGACGCGGATCCGGCCCTGGTCGGCGAGGTCGCTGACCAGGACACGGACCACGCCGAGCGGGAGCTTCAGCAGGGCGGCTATCTCGGCGATCGTCCGCATCCGGCGGCAGACCTCGACGATGGCGGGCATCTCGGGCATGCGGTCGGGCTTCTGCGGCTCCGAGACCTTGGTGTCCAGGGCGGCGACGAACGTCTCGACGTGCAGGACCTGCGTGAAGCGGGTGCGGCCGCCCGTGAGGGAGTACGGGCGGACGCGGGCGGGGCGGCGGTCGGCTCCGCGTATCGGCAGCCGATCGGAGGCCGTACTCCTCACGGGGTGTTCTCCATCGACTGGCGCAGCTCACTGCGGACTTCGGGGGTCAGGACGTGGCCGGCACGGCCGACGAACAGGGCCATGTGGTAGGCGACGACGCTCATGTCGCAGTCGGGGGTGGCGTGCACGCCCAGCAGTGAGCCGTCGCTGATGGCCATGACGAAGACGGAGCCGTGCTCCATCGCCACCATGGTCTGCTTGACCGAGCCGCTGTCCATGAGGGCGGCCGCGCCGGTGGTGAGGCTGCCGAGGCCGGAGACGATGGTGGCCAGGTCGGCGGACGCGCCGCGCGGGCCCCGGGGCCTCGGCCGGTCGGCCGGTTCGACCGTGCCCGCTCCAGGGTCGGAGGAAAGGAGCAGCAGCCCGTCCGAGGAGACGACGGCGACGGAGTTGACGCCGGGCACCTCCTCGACCAGGTCGGTCAGCAGCCACTGCAGGTTGCGGGCCTGGGTGCTCAGTCCGTACGTACTGGGCGCGGTCATGTGCGTGCCTCCTGTGCGGTGTCCCCCCGGTCGGTCTTGCTCTGGCCCGGCCGCTGCGTCCGCCCTTGGTCGAGGGTGTGGTCGAGCGCCTGGTCAGGGGCTTGGTCGGGCCCCTGCTCCTGGGCGAGTTCGGCGGCGGCGACGCGCCTGCCGTCCTGGGCTCCCTGGTAGAAGCCTCCGAGTCGGCGCCGCAACTCCTCGGCGTCGACGCGGCGGGGCGGCTCGGGCGGTCCCTCGGCACGGGCCGCGCTCTTGGCGGGGACGGTGCGCGGGGTCCGCTTGGGCAGGCCCTTGTCGGTGACGGCGCCTTCGCCTTCGGCCTGGTCGGCCGGGTGGCTGCCCTGGCGGGGGAGCCAGTTGCCCTCGGCCGGGGCGTGGGTGTGCGGCTCCGTCTGCGGTTCGGATTCCTGTACGTCGGCCACGGGTGCGGTGGTGTGCGCCGCGGTCGGGATCTCCTCGGCGGGGTCCGCCACGCCGGGGGCGGCCGGCTCCGCGTCGGGGACGACCCGCGCGAGCAGCTGTTCCTCGGGGGTGGGTTCGGCGGCGCGGGGCGCGGCGACGAACACCTGCTCGGCGGGCGGCAGTCCGGCCGTGGCGGGCGTGTCCAGGAGCGGCTGCGCCTCGGCGGGCGCCGGCTGCGGCTCCGCCGGGGCTTCGGCGACGACGGCGGGGCCGGCCAGGGCTTCGGCCAGGGTGATCGGGACCGCCGCGACGGCGGGCTCCGACTCCGGCTCGACGGCGGGCTCCGGCTCGACGACCGGCTCCGACTCGACGACCGGCTCCGGCTCCGGCTCGACGCCGGTCGGGACGGCCGGCTCCTCGGCGAGGGCCTCGGCAGCGACCGGGGCGTCGGCCTCGGTCGGGACCGCGGCCTCGGCCTCGGCCTCCACGGCCGCTTCCACGGCCGCGTCCTCGTCCGGGTCCGGAGCGGCGTGCGTCCCGCGCCGTCGCGTCGGCAGCGTGTTCTCGTTGGCCTCCGCTATCACTCCGGGCAGCCGCAGCGCGGGCCCGCCCGGCATGGCCAGGGTGTGCACCGGGGAGACCACGGGGGTCGTGGGCAGCAGCGCCGCCGGGACGACCACCAGGGCCTCGGTGCCGCCGTGCTTCGGGGTGCGCAGCTCGGCGGTGACCCCGTGCCGGGCCGCGAGGCGCCCGGCCACGTACAGGCCGAGGCCGAGGCCGTGTTCCGCCTCGGTCTCCTCGTCGTAGGCGTCGGGCGTGGACAGGCGGGTGTTCAGTGCTTCGAGGCGGTCCTCGGTGACGCCGATGCCCTCGTCCACGACGGACAGCACCACGTCGCCGGCGCCCTGCAGCCAGCCGGACACCTTCACCTTGACGTCCGGCGGGGAGAACGTGGTCGCGTTCTCCAGCAGTTCGGCCAGGACGTGCGAGATGTCGTCGGCGGCGTGTCCCGCGATCTGGGTGTACGAGGGCAGGGCGGCGAGGTCGACGCGCTCGTACCGCTCGATCTCGCTGACGGCGGCCCGCATCACGTCGACCAGCGGCACCGGCAGGCCCTGTCCGTGGCCGTGTTCCTGGCCGGCGAGGACCAGCAGGTTCTCGTTGTGGCGGCGCATCACGGTCGCCAGGTGGTCCAGCTTGAAGAGGGTGGCCAGCCGGTCGGGGTCCTGCTCCTTGGACTCCAGCTCCTCGATGACCGCGAGCTGGCGCTCCACCAGGCCCAGGGTCCGCAGCGACAGCGAGACGGAGGTCGTCGACATGATGCGCCGATGCTCCTCCAGCCCCGCCCGCAGCTGCGTCAGCTCTTCTTCCAGCGCGTCCCGGCCGGCGGCGAGGGCCTCGGTGCGGCCGATGATCCGGCGCCGGTCGGCGTCGAGCCCGGCGATCCGGGTGTGCAGGGAGACCGTCTGGTCGCGCACCGCGTTCAGGTGGCGCACGACCTCCGCGAATTCGTCGTTGCGGCCCGTGAACCGCACCGGTTCCACCGAGCCCTCCGGCGTGGCCAGGCGCTCCGCGCCGCGGCGCAGGACCGACAGCGGCCGCGTCAGCGACCGGGCCACGGCGGTGGAGACGCCGACGGCGAGCAGGAACAGCAGGCCCAGCAGCGCGACCACGATCTCGAGCCGGGTCACGTCGTCGTCGCGCAGCGCGGCCAGGGCGGAGGCCCGTTCGCTCGCGAGGGTGGCTTCGACGGTGCGCATGCGGTCGATGCGGGCGGTGAGCGCGGTGCCGACGGTGGCCCCGTCGGTCTTGCGGTCGGCGGGCGTCAGGGTGGGCCGGTCGGTGAGCCGCTTGAGGAAGTCGTCGGCGGTCTTGACCTCGGGGCCGGTGACGGTGGCGGCCAGGGTCTGGCGTACGTCGGGTCGCGCGGCCCGCGCGAAGTCGTCGAGGGCGGACTGCTCCCGTACGCGGGTCCGCTGGGCGGCGGTGGTGAGTTCGTCGACCACGGCCGAGTTGGGGGACTGGTCGCCGCGCGGCACGGCCAGCGCGGCGAGCAGCAGGCCGCGGGTGGCCGAGGCCTGTTCCACGGCCTGCCCCAGCGGGGCCAGCGGGCGGGTGGTGGTCAGGGCGGCCTCGGCGCGGGGCGGGGTCAGCTCGGCGAGCCGTACGCCGGGGGCGAGGAGTTCGGCGATGACGCCGGTGTAGGCCTGGTGGGCGGCGAGGGCGCTGCCCTTGCCGTCGACGGCCTCGGCGCGGACGGCCCGTACCCGTGCGAGGGCTTGGGCGGTGGCCTCGTCGGCCTCGGCCTGGACCTCGGCGAGCTGCCGGTCGGTCCCGGCGATGCGCTCCTGGACGGGCCCCTTGGCCGTGCCGGGTCGGCCCTTGGCGGCGTACTCGACGACCGCGTCACGCTCGTCACCGAGGAGGTGCGTGAGGGTGAGGGTCTGTCGGGTCCGGTCCGCGAGGGTGACCAGGCGCTGGGAGTCGTTCAGTTCCCTCGACGCGGAGACGACGGCGGGCGCGCCCGCCGCGAGGACGGTGAGGCCGGCGACGGCTACGCCGACGACCAGCCTGCGGCGCACGCGGACGCGGCGTCCTGCGGGGGCCGGGCCGTCGGCGGCGGTGCCGTTCTTCCGAGACCGCTTCTTCTGCACCGGTGCTCGCAATCCTGTACGTGTGCTCTTGCTCGTCTACTCGTGTGGCCGAGGTAACGGCCGGTCAACAAGTAAACGCCCCCTGCTCCCTCGTACCGCCTCAGACCTTTGCAGCGTGCTGGGGAGAGAGCCGCACATCGCCCAACCGGCCACTCGAACGAGTGAACATCACGGATGAGTTGCCGACCAACTCGGACACCCTGTGCCGGAGCGCCGCCGTGGACAGGTGGTTGAAAGATCGATACGGCCTTTGGCAGGATGCCCGCCCACACCACCGCTCCGCCGTGCCGGCGTTCGGCGATCGCCTCGGGCGGTCGGTGCGCGGGGCCACCGGCGCGTGCCCGATTTGGTACGGACCTATCCGCGCCCGCCGCGTCCCGCGCGGCAGAATGCGGGGATGCGCATCGACCTCGCCTCGGCCCCCGGCCACCAGGAACGCCCCAATGAGGACTGGGTGTCGGCCGCGATCCCCGCTTCGGGCGGCGGCGTCCTGGTGGTTCTCGACGGAGTCACCCCGCCGGGCGGCGACGACGGGTGCGTGCACGGAGTGCCCTGGTTCGCGGCTCGCCTCGGCGGCCGATTGACCGAACTGTCCGGATCGCGGCGGGACATGCCGCTCGATCAGGTTCTGGCCGAGTCCGTCCGCGCCACGGCCGACGCCCACCGCGACACCTGTGACCTTTCTCACGTGCGGACCCCGCAGGCGACGGTCGTCGTGGTCCGCTGGGACGGGGAGTACGTGGAACACCTCGTCCTCTCGGACTCCGTACTGCTCCTGCAGGCGCCCGGCGGCGAGGTGACGGCCGTGCTCGACGACCGGTTGGACCGGATCCCGCGGGAGGTGCTGGGCTCGGTGGCCGCGACGGACGCCCTGCGCAACGCGGAGGGCGGCTTCTTCACGGCGGCCGCCGATCCGGCGGTGGCGGCCCGGGCGGTGACCGGGCGCACCCCGCGCGGGCGGGTGCGGGCGGTGGCCGCGCTCACGGACGGGGCGAGCCGGTGGACGGACACCTTCGGGCAGGGTGACTGGGCCGACTGCATGGCGGTGCTGCGGAAGGAGGGTGCGCAGGGCCTGATCGGCCGGGTGCGCGCCGTCGAGTCCGATCCGGCCCGCCCGTCGGCCCGGTACAAGCGGCACGACGACGCGTCGGCGGTGTACGCGGAGCTCTGAGCGGTCCGGCCGCCCGGCCCCGCGGCGCGCTACTCCCCGCCCGCGTTCAACTGGTTCAGCAGCCGGGCCAGTTCCGCGACCTCGCCGCGGTCCCAGTCGGCGAGCTTGCGCATGTACTGCTCGCGCCGCGCCCCTCGGACCCGCAGGAACCGCTCCCGGCCCTCCTCCGTGAGGCCGACCAGGGAGGCCCGGCCGTCGGCGGGGTCCGGCTCGCGGGCCACCAGGCCGAGGACTTCCAGGGCCCGCAGCTGCCGGCTCATGGTGGCCTTGCCGACCCCGAAGTAGGCGGCGAGTTCGGTGGCCCGCTGCCGCCCGGCCGCTTCCAGGCGTACGAGGAGCCCGTACGCGGCCGGCTCCAGTTCGGGGTGGAGCTCGCGGGCCATCTCGCCCGAGGACGCGCGGGCCCGTCGGAGGAAGACGGACAGCTCCCGCTCCAGGGCAAGGAACTCCTGGTCTTCACTCCCGTGCACGTCCCGCTCCTTCGATGGTGTCCGGCACCCCGGTGGGTGCGGGGCCAGTATTTCGCAGCGGGTGTGCCGACGGCCCGGTACCCCGCCGGAGCGGGGCACCGGGCCGTGTGCGTGCGTCAGGCGGCGGCGACGGCCGGGGCCTGCGCCCGGGCCAGGGCGAGTTCCAGGACCTGGCGGACATCCGTCACCGGGTGCACCTCCAGCGTCTCCAGCACCTCCGCCGGGACGTCGTCCAGGTCGGCCTCGTTGCGCTTGGGGATGATGACGGTGGTCAGTCCGGCGCGGTGCGCGGCGAGCAGCTTCTGCTTCACCCCGCCGATGGGCAGGACGCGTCCGGTCAGCGAGACCTCGCCGGTCATGGCCACGTCCGTGCGCACCTGCCGGCCGGAGAGCAGCGAGGCGAGTGCCGTGGTCATGGTGATGCCCGCGCTCGGGCCGTCCTTGGGCACGGCGCCCGCCGGGAAGTGGATGTGCACGCCCCGGTCCTTCAGGTCGGCGACCGGGAGCTCCAGTTCCGCGCCGTGGGAGCGCAGGAAGCTCAGGGCGATCTGCGCCGACTCCTTCATGACGTCTCCGAGCTGGCCGGTGAGGGTGAGGCCGGCCGCGCCCGTCTCCGGGTCGGCCAGCGAGGCCTCCACGAACAGCACGTCGCCGCCCGCGCCGGTCACGGCGAGGCCGGTGGCGACGCCGGGGACGGCGGTGCGCCGCTCGGCCGGGTCCTGGGCGGACTCCGGTACGTGGTGCGGTCGGCCGATCAGGGCCCGCAGGTCGTCGGCGCCGATGGTCAGGGGCAGTTCCCGCTCCCCCAGTTCGTGCTGCGAGGCGACCTTGCGCAGGAGGCGGGCGAGGGAGCGCTCCAGGGTGCGGACGCCCGCCTCGCGGGTGTACTCACCGGCCAGCTTGCGCAGGGCGTCCTCCGCCAGGACCACCTCGTCGGAGCCGAGCCCGGCGCGCTCCAGCTGGCGCGGGAGCAGGTGGTCGCGGGCGATGACGACCTTCTCGTCCTCGGTGTACCCGTCGAGCCGGACGAGCTCCATGCGGTCGGCCAGGGCCTCGGGGATGGCTTCCAGGACGTTGGCGGTGGCCAGGAAGACGACGTCGCTGAGGTCGAGTTCCACCTCCAGGTAGTGGTCGCGGAAGGTGTGGTTCTGTGCCGGGTCGAGGACTTCCAGCAGGGCGGCCGCCGGGTCGCCGCGGAAGTCGGAGCCCACCTTGTCGATCTCGTCGAGGAGGACCACCGGGTTCATCGACCCGGCCTCCTTGATCGCCCGGACGATGCGGCCGGGCAGGGCGCCGACGTAGGTCCGGCGGTGGCCGCGGATCTCGGCCTCGTCGCGGACGCCGCCGAGGGCGACGCGGACGAACTTGCGGCCCATGGCGTGCGCCACGCTCTCGCCGAGCGAGGTCTTTCCGACGCCGGGAGGGCCGACGAGGGCCAG
Source organism: Streptomyces virginiae (assembly GCF_041432505.1). Lineage (GTDB taxonomy): Bacteria > Actinomycetota > Actinomycetes > Streptomycetales > Streptomycetaceae > Streptomyces > Streptomyces virginiae_A. The sequence goes on along the minus strand of NZ_CP107871.1, from coordinate 5,795,527 downwards.
TACGGCGCCGCCGCGCCGGCCGCCGATGACGCCCATGCCGCGCTCGCCGCGCCGCTTGCGGACGGCGAGGTATTCGGTGATGCGGTCCTTCACGTCGCTGAGGCCCGCGTGCTCGGCGTCGAGGACGGCCCGGGCGCCCCGGATGTCGTACGCGTCCTCGGTGCGCTCGTTCCAGGGCAGTTCCAGCACGGTGTCCAGCCAGGTGCGGATCCAGGAGCCCTCGGGGCTCTGGTCGCTGGACCGCTCCAGCTTGTCGACCTCCTTGAGGGCGGCCTCCCGTACCTTCTCGGGGAGGTCGGCGGCCTCGACGCGGGCGCGGTAGTCGTCGGACTCCTCGCCGTCCTTCTCGCCGTTCAGCTCGCGCAGTTCCTTGCGTACGGCCTCCAGCTGACGCCGGAGCAGGAACTCGCGCTGCTGCTTGTCGACGCCGTCCTGGACGTCCTTGGCGATGGACTCGGCGACGTCCTGCTCGGCGAGGTGGTCGCCGAGCGCCTTGACGGCGAGCTTGAGGCGGGCGACCGGGTCGGCGGTCTCCAGCAGTTCGACCTTCTGCTCGACCGTCAGGAACGGCGAGTAGCCGGAGTTGTCGGCGAGCGCGGACACGCCTTCGATCTGCTGGACGCGGTCCACGACCTGCCAGGCGCCGCGCTTCTTGAGCCAGCTGGTGGCGAGTGCCTTGTACTCCTTGACCAGCTCGGTGACCGCTCCGGGCAGCGGATCGGGCACCGCCTCGTCGACGGTCTCGCCCTCGACCCAGAGCGCGGCCCCGGGGCCGGTGGTCCCGGCCCCGATGCGGACCCGGCCGAGGCCGCGGATGAGCGCTCCGGGGTCCCCTCCGGAGAGTCGGCCGACCTGCTCGACGGTGCCGAGCACACCGGTCCCGGCGTACGTGCCGTCGATGCGCGGCACGAGCAGGACCCGGGGCTTGCCGTTGCCGCTCTTCCCGGCGGCGGCCTGCGCCGCCTCCACGGCGGCGCGCACCTCGGCGTCGGTCAGGTCGAGCGGTACGACCATTCCGGGCAGCACGACCTCGTCGTCGAGCGGCAGCACGGGCAGGGTGAGTGTGACGGACGTCGAAGCCATGATCTTCCCTCCGGCAGTGAAGTTGAGCTATGCCGACTCAATGCATGTGCGCCTCCTGATGTTCCCCACGGCCCGTTCGCCCGGGGCGAACGCGTCAGACCGCGGAGATGTGGATGTCGCCGGAGCTGGTCTTCACGGAGAGGGGGGAGGTGGCGGAGGGGTCGTCGGGGAGGGTGATGTCGCGGTCGCCGGAGTCGGTGGAGACCTTGATCGCGAACGGGGCGCGGGGGGCCTTCAGCGTCACGTCGCCCGAGGTGGTCTCGGCGAGCACCGAGGACGGGGCCTTCGTGAAGTCCACGTGTGCGTCGCCCGAGGTCGAGCGGACCTCGGCACTCGGGCCGGACAGCCCGGTGGCGGTGATCCCGCCCGAGGAGGTACGGACCTTCAGCGGGCCGCCGATCCGTTCCGCCGTGACCCCGCCGGAGTCGGACTCCACCTCGGCCCCCGCCACACCCGTCACCGTGATCTCGCCGCTGGAGCTCTCCAGGTCGACCGTGGCCGCGGCCGGGACCTCCAGCCGGTAGTCGACGTAGCAGTCCCCGGAGCAGTCCTTGCTGAAGGTCAGTACGCCGCCGGTGACCTTCTGGCCGGCCTTCGGGACGGTGTCCCCGCGGTAGTGGACCGTGCGCTTGATCGTGACGCCGGGGCCGGTGCCGGGGGTGACGGCGATCGAGCCGGACCGGACCCCCGTCAGCTTCACCGCCGTGACCGCCTCCGCGACCGTGGCATCGGCGGTCGCCGTCCGGTAGGCGCCGTCCGCGAAGGAGCCCGAGAAGGAGCAGCCGGCCAGCAGGAGGCCGGCGCCGAGGGCGGTGATCGCGGTGCGGACCTTACGGGCGGAGGTGGTGTGAGTGGTCATGGCCCGAGTCTGGCCGGGGAGCGTGCCCCGGGCCGATGGTGCACGTACCCGGACCCACGGTGGGGCTAACCCCCGCCCGATCCTCCCCTCCGCTACAGGTCCGTGGTGACGGGGAGGTCCGAGGGCATGCCCCACTCGCTCCAGGAGCCGTCGTACACCGCGATCTCCTCGTACCCGGCGAGGTCGGCGCCGAGGGCCAGGACGCAGGCGGTCACCCCGGAGCCGCAGCTGAGGTAGAGCCGTTCCCGTTCCCCCGTCAGTGCCCGGAAGGCCGCGCGCAGTTCCCCGGCGGACCGCATCCGCCCGTGCGGGTCCTGGAGTTCGCCGAACGGCAGGTTGACCGCGCCCGGCATGTGGCCGCCGCGCAGGCCGGGTCGGGGTTCGGGGGCGGTGCCGGCGAAGCGTGCGCGGGTGCGGGCGTCGAGGACGGTCGCCGTCGGATCGGTCAGGGCCCGCGCGACGGTGGCGCTGTCGACCAGCAGCCCGGCCCGGGGTCGGGCGGTGAAGGAGCCGCGCGGGCCCTCGTACGCCGGGCCGGTGGGGGAGGTCGGCAGTCCCGCGGCGGTCCAGGCGGGCAGTCCCCCGTCGAGGACGGCGGCCCGGTCGAAGCCCATGGCGCGCAGCATCCACCAGGCGCGGGCGCTGGAGTAGACGCCGGCGCCGTCGTAGACGACGACGGTGTCCGAGTCCGCGACGCCGAGGGCGCGCATCGCCTCGGTGAACTCCGGGGCCCCGGGCATGGTGTGCGGGGCGGGCGCGGTGTGGTCGGACAGGGCTCCGTCGAGGTCGAAGGGGCGGGCGCCCGGGATCCGGTGGGCCGCGCCCCGGTGGGCGCCGACGGAGGCGTCGAAGAGGACCAGGCCGGGCACGCCCAGCCGGTGGGCGAGCCAGTCGACCCCGACGAGTGGTCCCGGCAGGACCTCGGACCCGACCTCGGACCCGACTTCGGACAGGGCTTCGGGCATGGCTTCGGGCGCGGCGTCCTGGGGCGGGGTCATGCGGCTCCTCCGGCTGTACGACACGGGTCGCCCCATCCTCCGACGCGGCCCGGACCGGCTCCTGCCCGGGGGGCGGCCCCGCCGGGTCAGCCGCAGCCGCCCGGCCGGGCGTAGACCGCCACCCGGGCCCCGCGCACCGCGGTCACCGAGCACAGGTCGAAGCTCGCGGCCAGCTCCGCCCGCTTGGCCGCCTCCCGCGGGTACGGGTCCAGCGGTTGCCCTTCCGGGTCCATCAGGGCGATCACCCGGGGCGAGTCCGACAGCGCCGCACCGATCCGGTCCGGGGGCAGTTCGGTGCCCTGGAGGCTGCGCGAGGCCACCGGGGTGCGGTCCAGGGCCACGTCGTGCAGCTCCCCGTACAGCTCGGGCGAGGACAGCAGCCATTCGCGCCTGCGCGAGGGCATGAACACCACCGCGTCGCCGGGCCGCGCCCGCTCCCGGACCGCGGCGGCCACCGCGAGCACGTCGTCCTTGCGGCTCTCCGGTGTGCGCAGCCACACCGACCAGCTGCCGAAGGGCACCAGGAGCGCGCCGGCCAGGAGCCACGGCCACCACCCGCGGGCCCGTGCGAGCCGGACCCCGGCCAGCAGGGCGAGCCCGGCCAGCGCGTAGATCACGTACCGGTCGACGTACCAGGGGTTGACCAGCGAGATCACCATCAGCACCCCGGGCGGCAACAGGACGAGCGGGAGGGCCACCCGTACGAGGTCGCCCGGAGCACCCCGCGCGAGCAGCAGGGCGGCGCCGCCCACCACCCCGTACGCCACCCAGTCCTGCCAGCTAGGCCGCCCGAGCCAGCCCAGCTGCTGCTCGGCCTGCCGGGCGCTCACGACGGCCAGCGGCAGCAGGAGCACCGCCACGACCGCGGCGCCGCGCCGCCAGCCGGGCGAGCGCCACGCGGTGAAGGCGTGGGCGAGCAGGGCCAGTGCGGCGAACTCGTGCAGCCAGCAGCCGATCAGCAGCACCACCGTGTAGGCCGGCCACCGCTCGCGCAGCATCAGGTAGGTCGCCCAGACCACGGCGGCCGCGACCAGGGCGTACGAGCGCCCTTCCTGGGCGTACATCTGCACGGGCGGCAGTACGGCGTACACGCAGCCCGCGAGCAGTGCCTCCCGCTCCCCCGCGAGCCGGTGGGCGACGGCGGCCACCCCGGCGGCGGCGAGGGCGGTGGCGGCGACGGAGGGCAGGCGCAGCGCCCACAGGCCGCCCTCCCACATCTGGAACAGCCCGTGCATGAGCAGGTAGTGCAGGCCGTGGACGGCGTCGACCTGGCCCAGCAGCTCCACGATCCGGTCGAGCGGCCGGTGGGCCACCTGCCAGGTGACGGACTCGTCGCGCCACATGCTGCCGCCGCGTTCCAGGCCCCACAGGCCGAGGACCACGGCCAGCAGCGGCGGGAGCAGGCGCCAGGGGGCGATCCGGCTGATGTCGGCCTCCGCGTGCGGTCGTGACGGGTGTCGGAACGGGGGTGCGGACTCCATACTCGGGGTTGGACCCGAGTCCCGGCGGAGGTGGGTGTGCACGCGTTACGAGCGGCCGCGGTGGCGGTGTTGAGCACGGTGGTCCTGGTGGGCTGCGGGCCCGCGGGCCCCGGAGGCGGCGACGACGCGCCCCCGAAGGCTTCCACGGAGCCGGGCACGAGCGCGAGCGCGTCCGCGGACCCGAGTTCCGGCACGCGTACGAGCCCCGGCACGAGCCCCGGTACGGGCGCGACGGCCGACCCGAGTACGAGCCCCACGGACGGTCGGGTCCCCGCCCCCGGCGAGACCCTGGTCCGGGTCACCCGGACCGGCGGCTTCGCCGGGCAGACCCACACGCTCGTCGTCAAGGGTGACGGCTCCTGGACCCGGCTGGACGCGAAGGCACGGCCGACGGGCACCGGGAAGCAGTCCGCGGCGGAGCTCGCGGGCCTGCGCACGGCCCTGCGGGAGGCCGACTTCGCCCGGCTGCCCCGGATCGCGACGGGCGGACCCACCATCTACGACGGCTTTTACTACACCTTCGTGCACGACGGCCACGAGGTGGCGAGTGACCAGGGGTCCCTGCCGGAGTCCCTGACGAAGGTGCTGGACGCGCTGCCCCCGTTCACGGGCGGCGACGCAAACCCCTAGGCCTGATCCGAAAGACAGGCCTTAGGTCGCCGAGATGTCCCGCAGCAGCCGGTCCAGGAAGCCGCGCAGCCGGGCCGGCATGTCCACGGTGTCGGGCGTCAGCACCCACTGGATCTGCAGGCCGTCCATGACGGCGACGATCTCCCGGCCGACGGCCTCGCAGTCGGTGTCGGGGCGCAGTTCGCCGCGTGCGACGCCCGCCTCCAGCAGGTCGACGGTGTAGGCGAGGACCCGGGTGTAGCGCCGGGTGAAGTAGGCGTGTGCCGGGTGCTCCGGGTTGCCGGACTCGCCGACCAGGGTGTTGAACATCCGGACGATGCCGGGCCGCCGTTCGTTGTCGGCGGCGAGGTCGACGACGGTGGCGAAGTGGGCGGCGACCGACGCGGCGGGCTCGCTGAAGAGCCGCTCCACGTCGTGCCGTTCGCTCTGGGCGAGGACCGACAGCAGCAGGTCCTCCTTGCCGCGGAAGTGGTGCAGCAGTCCGCCCTGGGTGATCCCGCAGTCGGCGGCGATGCGGGTGAGCGAGGACGCGTTGAAGCCCCACTGCGCGAAGTGCTCGACGGCGGTGTCGAGGATCTTCTGCCGCCGGGCGTCGCCGACCGCGTAGGTCCCGCGGGCCGCGCCCTTCGTGGCTCTGCGCTCCGTCCGCCCCGTGTCCTGTGCCATGCCGACACCCTAGGCGGTGTCCTGGCGGTGAGGGCGGGCCCTCGGTGTCCGGGCGACAGGTCGTCTCCTCGGCCGCGGTCCTTTTCGAGCCGCTCGACGTGTGTGACCCGGCTCACTTTTCAAAAACCTAGCAGGTGCATGGTTTTCAGTTCTACCGTGGCCGTGCCGATCCGCCCGGTCCCGTGCACCAGGAGCCCCGCCATGAACGCGACGCCCGCATACAAAGACGCTGCGCTGCCCGTCGGGCGCCGCGTGGAGGACCTGCTCTCCCGGATGACCCTGGAGGAGAAGGCCGGTCAGCTCTTCCACTCGATGCTGATGATGAACGCGGACGGCACCCCGGTCACCGAGACCGACGGCTCGATGCTCCCCTTCACCACGCCCGAGCTGATCGAGGACCGCTTCCTCACGCACTTCAACCTGCTCGGCACCTACGGGCCCCGCGAGATGGCCCGGTGGCAGAACGCCGTCCAGGAGATGGCCGCGGCCACCCGGCTCGGCATCCCGGTCACCCTCTCCACCGACCCGCGCCACACCTTCACCGACAACGTCGGCGCCTCCTTCAACGCCGGCGCCTTCTCCGCCTGGCCGGAGGCCCTGGGTCTGGCCGCCATCGGGGACGCCGAGCTCGTCCACCGGTTCGCCGACACCGTCCGCCGCGAGTACCTCGCCGTCGGCTTCCGCGTCGCCCTGCACCCGCAGATCGACCTGGCCAGCGAGCCCCGCTGGGCCCGCCAGTCGGGCACCTTCGGCTCCGACGCGCGGCTGACCGGCGAGCTCGTGGCGGCGTACGTACGCGGGCTGCAGGGCGCGGCCCTCGGGCCCGGGTCGGTGTCGGCGATGGTCAAGCACTTCCCCGGCGGCGGCCCGCAGAAGGACGGCGAGGACCCGCACTTCGCGCACGGCAAGGAGCAGGTCTATCCGGGCGGCATGCGCGAGCACCACCTGGAGCCGTTCAGGGCGGCCGTCGCCGCCGGGTGCGCGCAGATGATGCCGTACTACGGGCAGCCGATGGGCACGGACTGGGAGGAGGTCGGCTTCGGCTTCAACAAGGGCGTGGTCACCGGCCTGCTCCGGGAGGAGCTGGGCTTCGAGGGCATCGTCTGCAGCGACTGGGGGCTGCTGAACGACGCGACGATCTTCGGGCAGGTGCACCCGGCGCGCGCCTGGGGCCTGGAGCACCTGGGCGTGGCCGAGCGGACGGCCCGCGCCCTGGAGGCCGGCTGCGACCAGTTCGGCGGCGAGCAGTGCCCCGAGGTCGTGGTGGAGCTGGTCCGCTCGGGCCGCGTCGCCGAGTCCCGGATCGACGACTCGGTGCGCCGCCTGCTGCGGGAGAAGTTCGCGCTCGGCCTGTTCGAGGACCCGTACGTGGACCCGGACGCGGCGGCCGAGATCGTCGGCCGGGCCGATTTCACGGCCCTGGGGGCCGCGGCCCAGCGCCGCTCCCTCACCGTCCTGACCAACCGGGACGGCCTGCTCCCGCTCGCCGCGGGCCCGAAGCTGTACGTGCGGAACGTGGACGCGTCCGTGGCCGCCGGGTACGGCGAGGTCGTCGCCGACCCGGCCGACGCGGACCTGGCCGTCCTGCGGCTGCGGACCCCGTACGAGCCGCGCGAGAACATCTTCGAGTCGTACTTCCACTCGGGTTCGCTGGCCTTCCCCGAGGCCGAGCTGGCGGAGATCCTGGCCCTCCTGGACCGGGTCCCGACCCTGGTCTGCATCAACCTGGAGCGGGCCGCCGTCATCCCGGAGATCGCCGGGCGCGCGGCGGCCCTGATCGCCGACTACGGCGCCGGCGACGCCGCCCTGCTGGACGTGGCCTTCGGCCGCGCCACCCCCGAGGGCCGGCTCCCCTACGAGCTCCCGCGCTCGATGAAGGCCGTCGAGGCCTCCCGTCCGGATGTGCCGAACGACACGCTCGACCCGGTCTTCCCGCACGGTCACGGGCTGACCCTGTAGGTGCCCGTGGGCACCCCTCGAACGCCCCTCGGAGGGCAGCAACGGCGAGGCACCTGACCGGTCTCGCCCGCCGGGTGTCGGTCCCGTGGGGGGACCGGCACCCGGTACATCAGATTCCGTTTACTGTGGTCAAGCACATATGCCATGTCCGAACCCCACGTAGCCGCAGGCCGACGCCTCCTCTACGCTGCACCCCATTCACGCGGGATCTTCAGGGGCGGACATGGAACAGACACACACCACCCATCAGGGCGCCGCGGCGACACCCGGCGCCCAGCGGCGTGTGCTGGTCGTCGAGGACGACCACACCATCGCCGAGGCCATCGCGGCCCGCCTGCGCGCCGAGGGCTTCCAGGTGCAGACCGCCGGCGACGGCCCCTCGGCCGTCACCGCGGCCGAGAGCTGGCTGCCCGAGCTGCTGGTCCTCGACATCATGCTGCCCGGCTTCGACGGCCTGGAGGTCTGCCGCCGGGTCCAGGCCCAGCGGCCGGTGCCGGTCCTCATGCTCACCGCGCGCGACGACGAGACCGACCTGCTGGTCGGGCTCGGGGTCGGCGCGGACGACTACATGACCAAGCCGTTCTCGATGCGCGAGCTGGCCGCCCGGGTCCACGTCCTGCTGCGGCGCGTGGAGCGGGCCACCATGGCCGCGCACACCCCGCGCGGGGCCACCCTGCGCCTGGGCGATCTGGAGATCGACCACGCGCAGCGCCGGGTCCGGGTGCACACCGAGGACGTACACCTGACCCCGACCGAGTTCGACCTGCTGGTGTGCCTGGCCGGCACCCCGCGGGCGGTGCTCTCCCGCGAGCAGCTGCTGGCCGAGGTGTGGGACTGGGCCGACGCGTCCGGGACCCGTACCGTCGACAGCCACATCAAGGCCCTGCGCCGCAAGATCGGCGCGGAGCGGATCCGTACGGTCCACGGCGTCGGGTACGCCCTGGAGACCCCGGCCCAGACGTGAGCGGCCCGCCGAACCGGCTGCGCCCGCGGCAACGGCCTCCGGCGGGGCTGCGGCCCTTCTCGCCCTTCTCGATCAAGACCAAGCTGGGCACGCTCGTGGTGGTCTCGGTCTTCATCACCACGGGCCTGCTGCTGGTGGCCCTGCGCACCGACACCGAGCTGCGCTTCATCACCGTCTTCTCGGTGATCGCCTCGATGCTGATCACCCAGTTCGTGGCGCACAGCCTGACGGCGCCGCTGGACGACATGACGCGGGTGGCCCGGGCGATATCCCACGGCGACTTCACCCGGCGGGTACGCGGGGCGGGTCGCCGCGACGAGCTCGGCGACCTGGCCTCCACCATCAACCTGATGGCGGACGACCTGGAGGCCGTGGACCGGCACCGCAAGGAGCTCGTCGCCAATGTCTCGCACGAGCTGCGCACGCCGATCGCGGCGCTGCGGGCGGTGCTGGAGAACGTGGTGGACGGGGTCTCGGCCGCCGATCCGGAGACCATGCGCACGATGCTGAAGCAGACCGAGCGGCTCGGCGGGCTCGTGGAGACCCTGCTGGACCTGTCCCGGGTGGACAACGGCGTGGTCCCGCTGCGCGCCCGCCGCTTCGAGGTGTGGCCGTACCTGTCGGGCGTGCTGAAGGAATCGCGGCTGGCGGCCGCCGGCCGGCCGGGGCTGCTCTCCGGTTCGGGCGGGCACACCCGCAACGACGTGCACCTGCACCTGGACGTCTTCCCGCCCGAGCTGTGGGCGCACGCGGACGCCGAGCGGCTGCACCAGGTGGTCGCAAATCTGATCGACAACGCGGTCAAGCACAGCCCTCCGCACGGCCGGGTCACGGTCCGCGCCCGGACCGGCGACGCACCCGGAAGCCTGGTGCTGGAGGTACGGGACGAGGGTCCCGGCATCCCCGAGGCGGAGCGCCACCGCGTCTTCGAGCGGTTCAACCGGGGCAGCGCGCGCGGCGGCGACGGAGGGACCGGATTGGGCCTGGCGATCGCCCGCTGGGCCGTGGAGCTGCACGGGGGCCGGATCGGAGTGGCCGAATCGTCACGTGGCTGCCGCATCCTCGTCACGCTTCCGGGCAGCTCGTAGGTGCCGTGTTGACGTAGGGTTCGAGTGGGAAGGACATGATCTCGGCCACACGTACCCGGGGTCCGTCAGGGGTGCGAAGCCATGGGGGCCGCAACCTCGGTACCGCCTACCCGAACCAGGCTCGTTTCCCGCCATTCCACGTGCCGAAACCCGCCGTTCGATGTGACCTGCGCGACGTAAGTCCCGCCCGGCCTGCATGCAGCGCCCGAGGAGGCGTAGCCTTTATTCCCGCTGTCCATACCTTGTGAAGCGGAAGAGGGCGGTTGCCGCCGTGTCGCCACAGTCCCCCAGTAACTCGAGCACCACGACCGAAGCAGCAGAGGGCGGGAAGAACCCTGCCTCAGGCTTCGGTGCCAATGAGTGGCTCGTCGACGAGATCTATCAGCAGTACCTCCAGGACCCGAACTCGGTCGACCGGGCCTGGTGGGACTTCTTCGCCGACTACAAGCCGGGGGGCGCTGTCGCTCCGGTGAAGTCGGACGGTCCCGAGAAGCCCGCGACGACGGACGGCGCCTCCGCACAGGCCGCCACCACCGTCGCCGCGGCGCCGCAGGTCACCGACGCCGCCGCCACGGGGGCGGCGCGCGCCGCAGCCCCTGCCCCGACACCCGCCGCGAGCACCGGCTCCACTGGAGCGGCAGCCGCCGCGCCAGCTGCTGCGCCCGTGTCAGCTCCTGCCCCTGCTCCTGCCACCCCCTCTGGTGCCCCTGCTGTGACTGTCACCTCCCAGGCCTCGGCCGCCGCACCGGCCGCGCCTGCCCCCTCCTCCGTAGCCCCCCAGAAGGCCGCGCCCGCCACCGAGGCCCCCGCGGGCCCCGAGCTGGTGACGCTCCGCGGCCCTGCGGCGGCTGTCGCCAAGAACATGAACGCCTCCCTCGACGTGCCGACGGCCACCTCCGTCCGCGCCGTCCCGGTGAAGCTGCTGTTCGACAACCGCATCGTCATCAACAACCACCTCAAGCGCGCCCGGGGCGGGAAGATCTCCTTCACGCACCTGATCGGCTACGCGATGGTGCAGGCGATCAAGGCCATGCCGGCCATGAACTACTCCTTCGCGGAGAAGGACGGCAAGCCGACCCTGGTCAAGCCGGAGCACATCAACTTCGGTCTCGCGATCGACCTGGTGAAGCCCAACGGTGACCGCCAGCTCGTCGTCGCCGGCATCAAGAAGGCCGAGACCCTCAACTTCTTCGAGTTCTGGCAGGCCTACGAGGACATCGTCCGCCGCGCCCGTGTCGGCAAGCTGACGATGGACGACTTCACCGGCGTCACCGTCTCGCTGACCAACCCCGGCGGCCTGGGCACCGTGCACTCCGTGCCCCGCCTGATGCCCGGACAGTCGGTCATCATGGGCGTCGGCTCCATGGACTACCCGGCCGAGTTCCAGGGCACCTCGCAGGACACCCTGAACAAGCTGGGCATCTCCAAGGTCATGACCCTGACCTCGACCTACGACCACCGGGTCATCCAGGGTGCGGCCTCCGGCGAGTTCCTGCGCATCGTCGCGAACCTGCTGCTCGGCGAGGACGGCTTCTACGACGCCGTCTTCGAGTCGCTGCGCATCCCGTACGAGCCCGTCCGCTGGAACCGGGACATCGACGCCTCGCACGACGACGACGTCACGAAGGCCGCCCGCGTCTTCGAGCTGATCCACTCCTACCGGGTCCGCGGCCACGTCATGGCCGACACCGACCCGCTGGAGTACAAGCAGCGCAAGCACCCCGACCTCGACATCACCGAGCACGGCCTCACCCTGTGGGACCTGGAGCGCGAGTTCGCGGTCGGCGGCTTCTCCGGCAAGTCGATGATGAAGCTCCGCGACATCCTCGGCGTCCTGCGCGACTCGTACTGCCGCACCACCGGCGTCGAGTTCATGCACATCCAGGACCCGAAGCAGCGCCGCTGGATCCAGGACCGCATCGAGCGCCCGCACTCCAAGCCGGAGCGCGAGGAGCAGCTGCGCATCCTGCGCCGCCTGAACGCGGCGGAGGCCTTCGAGACCTTCCTGCAGACGAAGTACGTCGGCCAGAAGCGGTTCTCCCTGGAGGGCGGCGAGTCCGTCATCCCGCTGCTCGACGCCGTCATCGACTCGGCCGCCGAGGCCCGCCTCGAAGAGGTCGTCATCGGCATGGCCCACCGTGGCCGCCTGAACGTCCTGGCGAACATCGTCGGCAAGTCGTACGCGCAGATCTTCCGCGAGTTCGAGGGCAACCTCGACCCGAAGTCCATGCACGGCTCCGGCGACGTCAAGTACCACCTGGGCGCCGAGGGCACCTTCACCGGCCTGGACGGCGAGCAGATCAAGGTCTCGCTCGTCGCGAACCCCTCGCACCTGGAGGCGGTCGACCCGGTCCTGGAGGGTGTCGCCCGCGCCAAGCAGGACGTCATCAACAAGGGCGGCACGGACTTCACGGTCCTCCCGCTCGCGCTCCACGGCGACGCGGCCTTCGCCGGCCAGGGCGTCGTCGCCGAGACGCTGAACATGTCGCAGCTGCGCGGCTACCGCACCGGCGGCACCGTGCACGTGGTCATCAACAACCAGGTCGGCTTCACCGCCGCCCCGGAGTCCTCCCGTTCCTCGATGTACGCGACCGACGTGGCCCGCATGATCGAGGCGCCGATCTTCCACGTGAACGGCGACGACCCCGAGGCCGTCGTCCGCGTTGCCCGTCTGGCCTTCGAGTTCCGCCAGGCGTTCAACAAGGACGTCGTCATCGACCTCATCTGCTACCGCCGTCGCGGCCACAACGAGTCCGACAACCCGGCGTTCACGCAGCCGCTGATGTACGACCTGATCGACAAGAAGCGCTCGGTGCGCAAGCTCTACACCGAGTCCCTCATCGGTCGTGGCGACATCACGCTGGAAGAGGCCGAGCAGGCGCTCCAGGACTTCCAGGGCCAGCTGGAGAAGGTCTTCGCGGAGGTCCGCGAGGCCGCCACGCAGCCCGCCGCCGCGGCGCCGTCCCCGACCCCGCAGCCCGACTTCCCGGTCGCCGTCAACACCGCGATCTCGCAGGACGTCGTCAAGCGGATCGCCGAGTCCCAGGTCACCATCCCCGAGGGCGTCACCGTCCACCCGCGTCTGCTGCCGCAGCTGCAGCGTCGTGCGGCGATGATCGACGAGGGCACCATCGACTGGGGCATGGGCGAGACCCTCGCCTTCGGCTCGCTGCTGATGGAGGGCACCCCGGTCCGGCTGTCCGGCCAGGACTCCCGCCGCGGCACCTTCGGCCAGCGTCACGCGGTCCTCATCGACCGGGAGACGGGCGAGGACTACACCCCGCTGCTCTACCTGTCGGACGACCAGGCCCGCTACAACGTCTACGACTCGCTGCTCTCCGAGTACGCGGCCATGGGCTTCGAGTACGGCTACTCGCTGGCCCGTCCGGACGCGCTGGTCCTCTGGGAGGCCCAGTTCGGTGACTTCGTCAACGGCGCGCAGACCGTCGTCGACGAGTTCATCTCCTCGGCCGAGCAGAAGTGGGGCCAGACCTCCGGCGTCACGCTGCTCCTCCCGCACGGCTACGAGGGCCAGGGCCCGGACCACTCGTCCGCGCGTCCCGAGCGCTTCCTCCAGATGTGCGCGCAGGACAACATGACGGTGGCCATGCCCACCCTGCCGTCGAACTACTTCCACCTGCTGCGCTGGCAGGTCCACAACCCGCACCACAAGCCGCTCATCGTCTTCACCCCGAAGTCGATGCTGCGTCTGAAGGCGGCGGCGTCGAAGGCGGAGGAGTTCACGACCGGTTCGTTCCGTCCGGTCATCGGCGACAGCACGGTGGACGCGAACGCGGTCCGCAAGGTCGTCTTCTGCGCCGGCAAGGTCTACTACGACCTGGAGGCCGAGCGCGAGAAGCGCGGCATCACGGACACCGCGATCATCCGCATCGAGCGGCTGTACCCGCTGGCGGGCGCGGAACTCCAGGCCGAGATCGCCAAGTTCCCGAACGCGGCGAAGTACATCTGGGCCCAGGAGGAGCCGGCGAACCAGGGTGCGTGGCCGTTCATCGCGCTGAACCTGATCGACCACCTCGACCTGGCGGTCGGCGCGGACGTCCCGGCGGGCGAGCGCCTGCGCCGCATCTCGCGGCCGCACGGCTCCTCGCCGGCGGTGGGTTCCGCGAAGCGCCACCAGGCGGAGCAGCAGCTCCTGCTGAACGAGGTCTTCGAGGCGTAACCCCGCCCCGATCCCAGCGGTACGGAAGGCCCGACCCCCACGGGGGCCGGGCCTTCCGGCTGTCATGGCCCCGGACGGAGGTGGCAGGATGACGCGGTGTCCGACTCTTCGTACGAACCGTGGCTGCTCGGCATCGCCTTCAATCCGGCGGCGCCGTCCGACGTCCTGATACGGCTGATGGATCCGGCGGCGGGCGAAGCCGGCCCGCTGATGTGCGCGGGCCGTGACCTGCCGGACGCCGCCCTCGACGCGGCCCTGTACCACCCGGACCGACGGATCCGCCAGGCGCTCGCCCTCAACCAGCACGTCGACGCCTCACGCCTCGCACCCCTGGCGACGGACCCGTCCGGCCTCGTCCGCGCGTGCCTCGCCCGCGGACCCCTCGGCTTCCGCCGATGGGTCCGGCCGCTGCCCGACGACATTCTCGTGACCCTGCTGACCGCCCAGGACGGGGGCGAGGACAACAAGGTCTCCGCGGCCGACATCGTCGGCGAGCTTGCCGCCTCCCGGCACATCCCCGAGTCCTTCTACCGCTCCCTGGCCGGGCGCGAGCACCCCGCACTACGCGTACAGGCCACCTTCCGGTGGGCGTCGCTCACTCCCGAGGAACGGGAGGCCCTGCTGCACGATCCCGACCCCGAGGTACGGAAGTCGGCGCAGGAGTCCAGGTGGGTGCTGGACCCGGAAGCGGTGGAGGCCAAGCTGCCGTCCATGGGCACGCGGAACCAGCCGTGGGTGCTGGGCTCGTGCGCCCTGTCCCCCGCGGTCGTCGAGCAGTGCTTCGCGGACGGCACCGCGCCCGCCCTGGTGTGGAATCCGCACATCCCGGCCGACGCCGTGGCCCGGCTCGCCCGCCACCCCGACGCGGGGGTCCGCCTGTTGGCCGCCGCCCGGCCCGACCTGGGACCGGACCTGGTGGACGAGCTGGAGAAGGATCCGGACGAGAACGTGCGGACGCGCGTACGCCTCCATCCCTTCCCCCGTACCTGGGCCGAGTGTTGGGCGATCCGGATGGTCATCGGGCACGGTACGGACTGCCTCCTCCCGTTCGCCGCGCCGAACCCCGAACCGGGCCCCGACTGGTTCGCCGCCTGCGCGGTGTCCGAGGAACCGGTGCTCCGCCGGGTCGCGGCGAACTCGCCCCTCCTGCCCGCCGATCTCGTCGAAACGCTCGCCCGGGACGACGACGAGGAGGTACGGATCCGGCTGGCCTGTCGCCACCCCCTGGCTCCCCCGCGCCTCCTGCTGGACGTCTTCGTCACCCGCCCGGTCCACCGCCCGCACCTGCTGACCCTGTCCGGCTTCCCCCGTACCGGCTGGGCCCACCTCATCGGTCACCCGGACCCGGAGGTACGCGCCCTGGCCGCGGCCGATCCGGCCCTGCCCGACCCCCCGGTGGACGACCCCGACGAGTCGGTGTGCCGGGCGGCCGCCGCCAACCCGAGCCTGACACCCGAGGCCTTGGAGCCGCTCCTCACCCACCCCCGCACCGCCCGAGGCGCCGCAACCAACCCGTCCCTCCCGGTCGCCCGCATGCACGCCCTGCTCGACCGCTGCCTGAACGGGCCCGCGTAGCGAACCCTGGTGGGAACCGATCAGCCGTTCGG
Source organism: Streptomyces virginiae (assembly GCF_041432505.1). Lineage (GTDB taxonomy): Bacteria > Actinomycetota > Actinomycetes > Streptomycetales > Streptomycetaceae > Streptomyces > Streptomyces virginiae_A. The sequence goes on along the minus strand of NZ_CP107871.1, from coordinate 5,780,012 downwards.
TGAAGCCGTCACCGACTGCTGCGCGTGGCGGAGACGACGGCGATGGTCCAGGCCGTCACCCACACGGCTCCGACAAGCAATGCCGCGAGCGCGGTGGGCATGTGGGGAGGGGTGGCACCCAGGCTCGGTGCCAGGCCCGCCGCGCGGGCGCCGAAGCCGAGAACGCCCGCTCCCACCATCACGATGCCCACCCAGGAGACGACGAGCACCGGCAGCCGGACCAGCGGGGTCCGCGGCCGGCGGACGAGGAACAGCGCAACGACGGCCATCAGCAGGCCGAGAGCCGCGTTCGCCAGTTGGGCGGTACCGACATCGGCAACGGCGGCGTAGGCCTCGGCCGGCGCGGGGAAGCCCGGCATGCCCAGCTCGCCCTCCCTCGCCAGGTCCACCTTGCTGACGGTGTAGGCAAGGGCGCCGAGGCAGGCGGTGAGGGCTGCGACCAGGTGCTTCTTGTGGGCTCGGGACATGGGTCCATCCTGCGGTGAGCACCGGCCGGGCCACCTCCTCCGCTCGTACCGACTCCCTCCCCCGCCCGGGGGAGGGAGTCCGGCTGATGGTGCTGCGGCCTACGAGTTGAGCGCGTGCAGCCCCACCCCGGAGTCCCCGGAGGGGATACAACCTGCATCCCTTGCGGCTCTCCTGACGGAACACCGTCTGTCTACCCACACACCGACAGATGGGAGGGCTTGTGCCTCAGCATGTGGAAGGCCCCGAGCCGGACCACCCCTGGTTCGACGAGCACAAGGAGGTCCTGCCCGGGCTCAGCCCTGACCTCCTCGACCGTGCTCGCGTCGGCTGGGAGCGTTTCGTCTCCACCTTCCAGGAGCCGGCCGGTGACTGAACGGTACGAATACGTCCCTCATCGCCTGCTGCACCGCCGTGTACGCGATGTCGCGTCCGGCACCGAAGGAACACTGATGGCCGTGATCAACGAGGACGTGTCGGACTCCCTCGACCCCCACTGGATGGAGCTGGCCTACATCCGTGCCGCCTCCGGCCGCGAGTTCACCACCGCGGTCGACAACGTGGAACCGGCCTGACCATCCGACCGCCGCGGGAAGAGCTTCGCCCGCCCCCCCCTACGGCTGTGGCTCGAAGTCCCAGTACGGCCTCGTCTGTTGCTTCGCCGAGATCGTGTGGACGTGTTGCGGGCCCAGGGTGCGGGTGAGGCCCTTGATGCCCGCGTCCTCGTGTTTCGCCGCCTCCTCGTACTCCCGTACCGACCGGAGGTCCGCCGCCAGGGCGATCTGGGCGCTCAGGGCCATCGGGTGGTCCGGGCCCAGGACCCGCTCGGCGGTGCGCAGGGTCTCCCGGCTCAGGTCCAGGGCGTCCTCCAGCCGGCCGGTGATGTTGCGGTGTCCGGTGGCGTTGAGGGCGCAGCCGAGGGTCCAGGGGTGCCGGTCGCCGAGGGCGCCGCGCATGCCGACCAGTGCCTGCTCGGCGAGGGAGAGGGCGGCCGTGCGTTCGCCCTGGGCCCGTAGGACGAGGCCGAGGTTGCCGACCGTGCCGATGCTGTACGGGTGGGCGAGGCCGAGCTGGGACTGGTAGCCGCGGACGACGTCCTCGGAGATCCGGCGGGCCTCGCCGACGTCCCCGTACTCCCTGAGGTAGGTGGCGTAGTCGGAGGCGACCATCAGGGTCCACGGGTAGTCGGCCCCGAACACCCTGGTGGCCCGCTCCCAGACGGTACGCAGCCGCAGGCCCGCGCCGGGGATGTCGCCGGAGCGGCGCAGGCACATCCCGAGGTTGTGTTCGGCGCGCAGGGTCTGTGGGTGTTCGAGGCCCAGCACCTGGGTGTTGATCTTCACGCCTTGTTCCTGCCGGGTCTGGGCCTCGTGGTAGCGGCCCATCAGTCGCAGGCCCATGGCGCAGGCGATCCCGGAGGAGAGGGTGGAGATGTGGTGGGTTCTGAGGACCCGTTCGCGGCGGCGCAGGGTGTCCAGGTCGAGGTCGTAGGCGTCCTGGTAGCGGCCGAGCAGGCGGTAGGTGGCGGCCAGGTTGTTCTGGGCGGCGAGGGTGGTGGAGTCGTCCTCGCCGAGGAGTTCGCGGTAGGTGGCCAGGCAGTGTTCGAAGATCTCGCGGGCCGGTTCGAAGCGGGCGATGCACAGCAGGACCCCGCCGTACGAGCTGGTGGCGCGCAGGGTTTCCAGGTCGCGGTCGCCGCGTTCCCCGGCGAGCCGGTCGGCGCGGGCGCGGGTGAGGGTCTCGGCGCGCCGGAACAGGCCGAGGTTGCGCAGGGCTTCGCCGTACTGGTAGCTGAGTTCGCGGACCTTGGGGTGGTCCTCGCCGAGCAGGGCCCGCCAGATGAGGTCGGTCTCCTCGGAGAGCCGCAGGCAGGTGCGGTACTCGCCGGCGAGGATCAGGTAGCGCAGGCAGTGCAGCAGGAAGTTCTGGATGCGCGGGTTGCTGCTGGTGAGCACCCCGGAGGTGGCCAGGTGCGGGATGAGTTCGGCGTACCGGGGCCACAGGCGGGAGTCGGAGGGCCGGCCGGGGTCGGCGGCGGCGAGGACCTGGCGTACGGCGCGGGCGAGCGGTTCGGCCTCGCCCTCGGAGAGGTCCTCGCGGACGATGCCGTGGACCATGCGGTGCAGTTGGACGGTCTCCAGTCCGCCGCCGCCCTCCTCCACGGCCAGGTCGGAGTACTCCAGGCGGACGACGGAGAACTGGACGAGTTTGTTGAGGGCGGCGTTCCAGCGGATCTGGTCGTTGATCAGTCCGGCGAGCTGTTCGGGCACGTCGTCGGCGGGGAATTCGCGCAGCAGGCGCAGCGGCACCGGGCCGGGGGCGAAGAAGACGAACAGCCGGAGCAGGGCGAGGGCGTCGGGGAAGTTCTCCCGGACGTTGTTGAGCAGTATGGCGAGGGCGGTGGGGAAGGGCAGGGGGTAGTCCTCGGAGACCGTGACGGCCTCGCGGGAGTCCATCCGGTGCTGGAGCAGGACGAGGTAGTCGCCGACCGGCAGCGGGGAGTCCGCGAGCCAGCCCGCGGTCTGGTCGAGGGCGAGCGGGTAGTCCTCCAGGGCCTCGGCGAGCTGGTCGGCCTCGTCGGCGGTCAGGCGCAGGGCCCGGCGGCGGATGAAGGTGATCGATTCGGGGCGGGCGTAGAGCGGGACCTCGACCAGGCTGGTGTGCCGGGCGGCCCATTCGCGGTTGCGGGAGGTGATGATGACGTCGCCGGCGCCGGAGGGCAGCAGGTCGATCAGGTCGTCCGGGTTGTCGCAGCCGTCGAAGACGATCAGCCAGCGGCCGTACGGGTTCCCGCGCCGCAGTGCTTCGAGGACGGCCCGGATCTGCTCTCCGTAGCTGCCCGCCCCGCGCGGCAGCCCGAGTGCGGGGGCCAGGTCGGCGAGGCGTTCGCGCAGGGTGGGCCGGTCCTCGGCGGGGACCCACCACACCACGTCGTATTCGGAGGCGAAGCGGTAGGCGTACTCGGTGGCGACCTGGGTCTTGCCGACGCCGGAGAGCCCGAGGAGGGTGACGGTGGACGCGCCGGGCGGGGCTTCGACCAGGGCCTCGCGCAGGGTGCCGATGACGTCGTTGCGGCCGGTGAAGCGCGGGTTGCGGCGCGGTACGCGGCCCCAGATCTCGGGCGGGTCGTTGGGGAAGCGGGGGCCGCGGCGGCCGGTCTCGGTGCCGATCCGGTCGGTGGGCAGCTCCAGGCGGCGCAGCACGCGGTACTCGGCCTCGTACGCGTCCAGGCCCCACAGGTCGGTCTTCTCCAGTACGGCGACGGCGCTGGGCAGCGGGGCGTCGGTGAGGCAGACCGCCGCGAACCGGTCGGGGTGGCGGTCGGTGACGGCGCGCAGGGCGGTGTTCCACTGCTCGTCGGTGTGGGTGCCCGCGGAGAAGTAGCGCTCGCTGAGGACGAGGAGGACCCGGCTGCCGGAGCGGGCCAGGTCGTCGAGGGCCTGATCGATGCCGGGGCTGCTCTGCGGGTCCCAGCGTTGGAGGGCGACGCGGTGGCCGTGCTCCTCCAGGCGGTGCGCGATCCACACCGCCCAGGGGCGGTTGAATCCCGCGAAGCTGATGACGAATCGCTGCGGCTGAGGCGGCTGGGGTGGCTGGGGCGGCTGCTGCGCCGCCGGTTCACGGTCCTGGCGACTACCGGTGGTCATCGGGCCGTCTCCCTGGAATGCGGGCGGTGGACGGGCTTGAAAGGTACCGCAGCGGACGGTCCGTCAGCCTTGTGCGAACGCCGCGAGTTCGGGGTGCGCCTCGCACCAGGCGCGGCGTTCTCGGTCGACGGCCCGGCGGGCCGCGGTGTGCTGGTCGCCGGGCGGCGGCAGGTCGTCCATGGCGCGTTCGGCGGCCCCCATCGCGTCGGTGAACTCCCGTCCGGCGGTGGTCAGTAGTTCGTGCGCCCGCAGGGTGGGCAGGACGGCTGCGACCTGGGCGCGGATGCGGGCGTGCTGGGCCCAGGCGCCGCGGGCCCCGTAGAGGGCGGCGCGCTGCCAGTACCCGGCGAGGGCGAGGTGGGCGTAGGCGCCGTGCAGCAGGCCGTCCAGGGGGCGGGGGTCGCTGCGCCAGGGGGCCCAGTGGCGGGGCGTGTGGTCGGCTGTGTGCAGGGTCAGGACGTCTGTGAGGGCGGTCAGTTTGCCGTGCTGGACCTCGTGGACGAGGGTCGCGGCGAGCGCGGGCGGGGCCTGTGCGCGGGCGAGTACGGAGCCGGCCGCCGCGGGGAGGGTGGCGCCGCTGGAGCGGGAGCCGCCGGCCAGCGGTACGACGGAACGCAGCAGTTGGACGGTCTCCTCCGCGCGGATGGTGTCGTAGCGCTGGAGCAGGGTGAGGGCGCCGGACCACTGGGTGTCCCACCGCTTGTGGCCCTTGGGGGTGAGGCGGCGGGCGGGGCGGATCGGGGCGGGCTGCGCGGGGCCGGGTGCCCGGTAGGGGTCGAGGTCGTCGAGGGCGGTCCGGCCGCCGGGCAGGGCGTGCAGGGGCACGGTGGCCGGGTCGTCGGGGTCCCAGGAGCGTTCGCAGAGGGCGAGCGGGCCGGGGCGGTCCGGGCGCAGCAGGCCGAGGGTGGGTAGGACGAGCCGGCCGTGCAGGGGCCGCAGGGTGTGGCTGAAGGGGATCCCGGCGCGCAGGGCGGCGGCGACGGCGAGGGCTCCGAGGTGTCCGAGGTCGGCCGGGGGGCCGCAGGGGGCGTGCAGTCGGCGCAGGGTCTCCTCGGCCCACACCCCGGTGGCGGGGTAGTGCAGCACGTCGCGCACGGCGCCCGGGTCGCGGCGCTCGGCGTCCTCCAGCAGGGCCCAGTGGTCGGCGGTCTCCCCGGAGTCGCCGCCGGGGGCGGCGTCGAGGACGGCGCGCAGCAGGAGCAGGCGTTTGGAGCGGCGTACGTCGCGGACCAGGCGGGTGCCCTCCGTGGAGGGTTCGGTGGAGGCGAGGGCGCGCAGGGTGGGCGAGGAGACGGTGAAGGCGGTGAGGGCGTCGGTCATGAGGCGACCGCCGGAGGGTGGGCGGCGGGGGCTTCGGCGGGCGGGGCCTCGGCCGGGGCGGTGACCGGGGCGGTGGCATCGGCGGCTTCGGTGCCTTCGGCGGCCGGGGTGTCGGTGGCTCCGGCGACCGGGGCGCCGGCGGCGGGCCGGGGGGTCTGCGCGGCCCGTTGGACGGCGGCGGCGATGTGCCGGATCAGTCGCTGCAGGTCGGCGCAGTACACGGAGGGCCTTCGGAAGCCCTCACCGGCGCGGTAGCGGTGCGGGTAGTGCCCTCCGCCGCACACGTCGACCAGCTCGCAGGCACGGCACCAGCCGGCGAGCGCGTCCCGGCCGAGCTGGCGTGCGGCGAGTCCGGGGTGGTCGAGGAGCTGGTCGAAGCTGTGGGTGTCGAGGGTCATCCCGGTCGCGGCGGCCCCCTCGTACGCGGATTTCAGTGAGTCGGCCTGTTCGATGGAGCCGTCGGTCTCGATCACGGCGGTGGCGGCGGGCGTGAGCCCGAGGGTCTCGGTGGTGGTGGGCAGGCCGAGCAACAGGGCGATGATCTCCTCGAAGAGCCGGATCCGGGTGCGCCGTACGCCGTCGTGCCACCAGCGCTCGAAGACGGCGAGCAGCCAGTCCGCGTACGGGGTCCGGCCGGGGTGGTGGCCGGGGGGCGGGCTGCTCCAGTTCGCGAGCGGCAGGAGCAGCCCGACGCTGGGCGGGTCGAAGGCGAGCAGGGACTCGTAGGTCTCGATCGGGTCCTGGTCGAGATCGACGACGCAGAGCACCCCGGCGTAGCTCTGCGGGTGGCGGGCCAGCAGTCGTAGGCCGCGGGCGGCGGACGCGAAGCCGGGCCGTCCGGCGTGGTCGACCCGGCGGGTGTTGTGGGCGGGCAGCCCGCCGTCGAGGCTGACGCCGACCCGGATCCCGGCGGCGGCCAGGGCGGTGAGGCGGCCGCGGGTGAGCAGGGTGCCGTTGGTCTGGACGGTGGCGGTGACCCGGGTGGCCGGGGCCGCCCCGGCGACGGCGGTCCGTACGGCGTCGACGGGCGCGGCCAGTTGGGCGGGGGCGGAGAGCAGCGGTTCGCCGCCGTGCAGGACGAGGTCGACCCGGGGCAGGTCGTGGGCGGCGGCGTGCTCGGCGATCCGCTGCGCGGCGCGGGCGATGGTGGCGGGGGTCATCGCGGGCGGTTGCTCGCGCCAGCCCTGGTCGGCCATCTCGTAGACGTAGCAGTAGGTGCAGGCGAGGTTGCAGCGGCTGCGGGTCTTGAGGACGAACTGGCGGATCGGGTGGGGCCGGTGGCCGGCGGCGCGCGCGGCGGCCACGTCCAGCCGGGTGTAGGGCCAGGGCGCGTGCCGGGCGTGGCGCACCTGCTGGGCGACGGCCGCGTCGACGCGCGGACCGAGTCCGGCGTGCGGGCCGGCGTGCGGGCCGGGGCCGGCGGGCGGATCCGGGTGCGGGGCGGCGTCGGAGGGCGCGGTCGGAGCCGTGTCGGAGGGCGCGGGGTCGGTGAGGTCGGGCGGCGGGGTGGGGGTGGGGTCGTCGGGTGCGGGCAGCGGGGTTCCGCTCGTGACCGCTCGCCGCATCGCCGCACCTCCCTCCCCCGGCAACAACCGCCCGGGGACACCCCGGCGGACGGTGCATCCCTGCCCTGGGGACGGTCCCGGCTAACGGCGGAAAGTGGTCAACTCGGTTTCAAGGTAGGACGGATCAGGCATGGGGCGATCAGGCCACGCTGGAGTCGAAGGCGTTCAGGATCTCGGCTGGATGGGTCACCCGCTCGACCATGCCCTCGATCACCCGGGCCAGCACGGGATGGTCGATCCCGCGCAGTGCCGCCAGGTCCAGCCCGGAGAGATCCGGCAGCCGCCCCGGACATCCCGGGGTCGTCGCCTCCACTTCCTGCTGCTTCGTCACCATGTGCCGCCGGGCCCCCTGTCGCGTCGCACACCGGATGGTCCACTTCCCTTTCCCGCCCCCCGGGCCGTGGAAACAGCGCTCCCCGGCCCGGTCCGCGCCCTCGGCGCGGGCGTCAGAGCGTGGCCTCCAGGGCCGCGATCCGGGCCCGGACGGCTTCCGAGCGTCCTGCGGCGCCCTCATGGGTCCGTGTCCACAGCTCCAGCGCCGAGCGGTAGGCGTCCAGGGCGGCGCGGGGCCGGGCGAGGCGTTCCAGCACGTCCCCGCGCAACTGCTGCACGCGGGCGGCCAGTTGGACGGCGGTGTCCGCGCGGTCCTCGACGTCGGCCTCCAGAGCGGCCCGCCAGGCCCGCCGGTAGGAGTCCGCCGCCCGGTCGAGGCGTTCCAGCGCCCGGGTGTGGCCGTGGATCTCCTGCTGGACGTCGCCGTGGTCCCGCCAGACGCGGGCCTGTTCCAGCGGGTCGCGGCTGTGCCGGACGGCGAGCTCCAGCAGGTACTCGGCCTCCCGCAGGTCCACCGGGTCGCCCTCGTACGTGTGCCGCAGCCGCAGCCCGGTGGCCAGCCGCAGCAGCCGGTGGGCCGCACCGGGGTCGGACTGCGGGACCGCGGCCCGGCTCTCGCGCAGGACGCGTACGGCGGCCCCGGTGAACGGCCGACCGTCGGCGGCCCGGGCCCGCTCCAGGAGTACGTCGCCCCACTCGGGCAGGAGTTCCCCGAAGGCCTCCGCGTCGCGGGGGATCAGCCGCCTGGCCCGGCCGTACGCCTCGGCCGCGTCCTCCAGGGCCGCCGGGTCGATGTCCCGCGCGTACCGCGCCCGATGCACGCGCGCCAGGCACACCAGGGCGGTCACCCGGAGCTCCGGGTCTCCGCCCACCTCCGTCAGGGCCGCGTCCAGTTGGCCGGCGGCCTCCTCCAGCCGGCCGGGGAGGTGCCGCAGCGCGTCGGCGAGCTCCACCCGCACCTGGGCGGTGCCCGGGCCGGCGCGGTCGGGGGCGGTGGGCGCGACGGTCAGGGCCGCGGCCAGCCGGGCCGCGGCCTGTTCGGCCAGGGCCGTGCGCTCGGCGGGGTCGGGGGTGCGGGGCAGCAGGGCCAGCAGGACGCGGCCCAGGGCCAGGTGCAGTTCGGGGTACGGAGCCGGGCCCCCGCCCCCGCCATCCCCTCCGGAGCCGGAGCCGGAGCCGGGGTAGGGGCCGGAGCCGGGGGCCGGGCCCGCCAGGGGTTCGAGGGCGGCCCGGGCCTCGCGGAGCGCGCCCGCCTCGTCGCGCAGCCCGCTCAGCCGGATCAGGGTCTCGGCCCGCCGCACCGCGCAGTCCCGCCGCAGCTCCGGGTCGGCCTCGGCGCCGGCCGCCGCGAACCGCATGTCCGCCGCCGCCAGCAGCTCCGCGTCCGGTCCGGCCGCCAGCGCCCGCTCGAACAGCACCCGCCCGAGCACCGCCCCCGCGCGCGCCGTCCGCAGCCCGGTCACGGCCCGTTCCGCCTCGGCCAGCAGCTCCGGGTCCCGCTGGGCCGTCCACAGTCTCAGCAGCGCCCCCGCCAGTTCGGTCTCCGCCTCCTCCGGCGGATCACCGGGACCCGGCGGGGCCGTCACCGCCCGCCGGAGCACCGCCACGGCCTCGTACAGCGCCCGCGCGCCGCCGTCCCCGGCGGCGTCGGCGTCGGCGAGCCGGTCCCGGGCGGCGCGCACCGCCCCGGCCCGGGTCGGCACCGGGGCCGCGGCGGGCCTGCGTACCGCGGGGCCTTCCTCGGGCATCCCGGGCAGGTAGCGGCGTACGACTTTGGCCGAAACCTGTGCGAAGGCCTGCGGGAGCCGCCCCTCCGGAGCCCGTTCGTCCTCCTCGGGTCCGGGGTCGGCGACCGCCGGCGGGGTCCCGGTCAGCTGGGAGACCGCGAGCGCGGGGAAGTTGCGTACGCCCCGGCCGAAGTGCGCCAGCACGTACTCCGAGCAGTGCTTGAGCACCAGCGCGGCCTCGTCCCGCCCCAGCGGCCCCAGCAGCACGTCCTGCACCCCGGGGACGAACTCGTACCAGTGCCCCGATCCCGGCGCGCTGCGCCGCAGCAGCCCGCTCAGCAGCACCTCCGCCAGGTCGGAGGGCTCGGAGTCCGGCAGCATCGTGCGCTGCACCAGCCGCATCACGGGCAGCGTCAGCGGCGCCGCCGACAGGTACACCGCGAGCTGTACGGCCCGGGGCGCGGCCGAGGACCGGAACCGTGCCACCAGCTCGCGCGGCGGGCGCACGGCACGCGGCGGCGGCAGGGGCGCGGCCGGATGGTCGGCCAGGACCCGGCCCACCTCGGCCGGTACGGGCCCGGCGGTCAGCCCGGCCAGCAGCCGGGCCCACGCCCCGAGGGCGATCGCGCTCGGCGGGAGCACCGGCACCGTCAGCCCGCCCGTGGGCCGCCCGGGCAGCGGGGGCCGGTCCGGCCGGAACACGAGCCGCTGCCCGCCGCCCTCCGGCCGGGTGAGCGTGCCCCGCTCGGTGGGCAGCCAGCTGCGCCCCCACAGCCGCTGCGGCAGCGGCTGGACGACCATGCACGGGGTGCACTCGGCCCATCGGTGGAGCAGCCGCTGCGCGGTGCCCTCGCGCCACAGCGGCCCGGCGCAGTCGGAGACCACCATGGTCAGGGCCCGGCCGGTCGGGTCCCGCAGTTGGTCCCCGGTGCGCAGGCCGGAGGCGCGTACGCAGCCGGGTGCGGGGCTGCGGCCGAGCGCGGCCGTGCCGTCGATGAGGCGGTGCAGATAGTGGACCTGGACGTCCCGGAAGGCGCCCAACCGCTCGCACACGGAGCGCAGTTCCTCGAACATGTCCTGCCAGACGGCCATCGACGGGGAGGCGTCCATCACCAGCCGTACGGTCGCCTCGCGCCGGCTCTGCGGGCGGAGCACCGGGATGACCAGTCCGAGGGCGCGGGCGCTGGCCTCGGCGGTGGCCGCCTCGTCGATCACCAGCCGGGTGGGCGGCCCGGGCGGGCGGTGGCGCTGGAGGGCGCGCAGGGCCCGTTGGATGTCGAGGATGCGGGGCAGCGCGGCGGCTCCGGGGACGCGGACGGGCACCCCGTACTCCTCGGGCGACTGCTCGGGCCGGTCCCCGTCGGCGCCGTCGGGGCGGGCCGCCCCGGGTGCGTAGAGCCCGACCGGGGCGTCGGGCTCGGCGTCGGGGCGTACGGGTTCGGCGGGCTCCCCGGGCGGCTCCTCGGCCGCGGTCCGCGGGGCGCCCGGCCCCGGCCCGCCGGGGGCGGCCCGCCCGGGCCCGCCGAGGTGCCCGGCCAGCCACAGGGCGTCGGCGAGTTCCCCGGCGGACGGGTCGAGCCCGGCGGCGCGCAGCAGCGCGGCCAGTTCACGGACGCCGGGCGCGCCGGCGGAGGCCACGGCCGATCACCTCGGACGGTCGAGGCGTTGGATGAGCAGGTCCGCGAGGTCCTCCCGGGTGGGTGGGGCGGCGTAGTGGGTCAGGTACACGGCGTTGAGGAGTTGGTCGGCGGCGACCAGTTCGGACTGGGAGCGGCTGAGGAACTCCCGGATCAGGTCGGCCCCGAGGCGGGCGGCCTCCTCGCCGAGGTGGGCCCGGACCATGGTGGCGAGGCGTTTCTCGCCGGGCTGCCCGAGCTTGAGCTGGATGCAGCGGCGCAGCAGGGCGGCGGGGAAGTCCCGTTCCCCGTTGCTGGTCAGGATGATGAAGGGGAAGGCGTGGCAGCGGACGCGGCCGCCGCGGACGGTGACCTTGGTCCCGTCGTCGGTGAGCACCTGCACCTCGGGCTCGACGTCGGCGACGCGTTCCAGCTCGGGGAGGGCGAACTCCCCTTCCTCCAGGACGTTCAGCAGGTCGTTGGGGAGGTCGATGTCGCTCTTGTCGAGCTCGTCGATGAGCAGGACGCGGGGTCGGGCGGTGGGCAGTAAGGCGGTGCCGAGCGGCCCGAGCCGGATGTACTTCCCGATGCCGGGGGCCCCGGGGTCCGTGGCGGCGGCCGGACCACCGGCTCCGGTGCCGGTGCCACTGCCGCTGCTCGCCGCGATCTGTACGTCCTGCAGGCGGGCCAGTGCGTCGTAGCGGTAGAGGCCGTCCTGGAGCACGGTCCGGGACACGACGGGCCAGCGCAGCACCCGCCCCAGCTTCAGCTCGTGGGCGACGGCGTGCGCGAGGGTGGACTTCCCGGTGCCGGGGAAGCCGGTCACCAGGAGGGGCCGGCGCAGGTACAGGGCCGCGTTGATGGCCTCCAGCTCCTCCGGTTCCGGCCGGTGCAGTTCGGCGGCCTGCCGGTGCGCGCCGAGGCGCCGGGCCACGTTGCCGTCGGCGACCCGGGCCGGACCGTCCGGCTCGGCCACGGGGCCGCCGTCGAAGTCCCGCCAGGGCGGCGGGTCGGGCAGGGCGTCGATCCCGTCGTGGGGTTCGCCCACCCCGCGGTAAATGAGCCACTCGTCGTTCATGGTGCTCCTGCTCCCTCCCTCGCGTCCGCCGCTCGCGTCCACCCGCGTCCACCCCGCGCCCGCGCCACCCACACGCCGTCGCCGTCGCCGGCGCCGCAGTCGTCGCCGTCACCGCCGCCGTCACAGGTCTCCCTGGAGCGGCTCCTCGTCCGGCAGCGGCCGCGCCGGGTCCTCCCACACCAGGCCCGTCCCGGCCGCCCAGTAGGCGTCGGGGTCCGCCGCGTACGCCCTCCCCCGGAGGTTCCGCAGGCGCTCCGGGAGCACCTCCGCCCGCCCGGCGTCGGCCAGTTCCTCGCGCAGCCCGCGGTGGAAGGGCGCGCAGGAGGTTCCCGGGTCCGGGGGTGGCCTTCGGGTCACCACCACCCCGTATCCGGCGTCCCGTACCGCGTGCAGCGACCCGAGGGTGGGCTCCTGGTCGGCGGCCCGGCAGTGCACCGGCACGGTGTTGTCGGGGAGGCCCGTCAGCCACTCGGTGGCGGGGGTGCGCGGGCGGCCCCGTACGCAGTCGGCGCGTTCGTCCTGCAGCGGTCCCGTCTGGACCCGTGCCCAGCGGGCGGAGGGGTCGGTGCCCTCGCGGTCGGCGGGGTGTTCCCTGGCCCCGCCCGGGTGCGTGCCGGCGGGGTGCGTGGTGCCCGGGTTCGCGCCGGCGGGGTGGCGCAGGACCACCGGCCGCTGCACGCCGAGCGGTACGCCGCCCACCACCACCCATTCGTCGACCGCCAGCCCGAACAGCGCGGGGGCCACGGCCACTTCGAGCAGGGCCACCGCCTCGTGGGTGTCGCAGCGCCGGAAGCCTTCCGCGAGCGGGGCCCGTAACACCTCCGGCAGACCCGTCAGGGTGGCCCGTACGCCCGAGTCCACCGGCGTCAGCCGGCCGGCGTGCGCGGGACCGGCCAGCACCGAGACCCGCCAGTCGTAGACGTCCTCCCAGCCGTGCGCCCAGACCTCCAGCAGCACCGAGGCCCCGGGCGGCAGCCCGCCGGACCGCCTCGCCGGGCCGTGCACCGCCCGCCCGGCCGAGGCCCGACGGCGCCGCTCCCGCTCGGCGAGACCTCGTTCGTGGCGCTCGCCCAGCTCGCGCCGCAGCGGCCGCCACAGCCGCTCGGCCGTGGCCCGTACCCAGTCCCACAGCTCCTCGTCCGCGCCCGGTGTGACCGGCTCGCGGTACTCGGCCACGCTCACGTCCGTCGCGTACCGGAGCATCGCCGCGGCCTCCGCCGTCCCGCCGGGCGGGTCGTGCAGCAGCCCCAGGCCGTCGCGCCAGCTCAGCGGGGCCGGTGGCAGCGGGTCCGGTTCCTCGCCGCGCGCCGCCTCGACCAGGGCCCGTACGACCTCGGAGGAGCCCGGCGGGGGCAGCTCGGCCAGCAGCCCGCACAGGGTGGTGCGCTCGCCGGGGGTGAGCCGGCCCCGGCCCGCGTACGGGTCGCCCTCCGGCGGCGGGAGCTCGCCGTGCACGTCCGTCCAGGTCCGCCGGTTGTCGAGATCGCTGAGGTGCTGGTCGTAGTGGTAGAGGTCGTGTGCCTGCATGATCCGGCGGTAGAGCCCGACCTGGCCGCGTGCGGCCATCGGCAGGGTGCGCAGCTGTACGACGGAGACGGCGAGCCCGCCGCCGCCCGTCTGACGCCGGGCCTTGAGCACGCCGACGACCTCGCCGCGGGCGAGGTCCACCACGGGCCCGCCGGACATGCCGGGCTCGATCTCGTCGTCGTCGCCGAGCCGGATGGCCGCGCCGTTGCCGGCGGTGCCGCGCAGGCGGGTGGTGCGGCCGGTGATCTCGGGGGTGCCGAGGTCCTCGGTGCAGCCGAAGTAGGCGACCTCGTCGAAGCGGGGTCTGGAGCGGTCGGTCACGTACACGCAGGCGTGCGAGACGGGGGCCAGGACCCTGACCAGCGCCAGGTCGGGCAGGTCCCACAGGGCGTGCCGGCCGGGCCGCCGTTCCTCCAGCCGCTCGGGCAGTACACACTCCACGCGCCCGGTGACCGTGCCGGTGCCGCTCCCGGCGGAAAAGGTGATGCCGACCTCGCGTCCCGTCAGACGCACCGCAGCACCCCCTTCGCCGACCACGTGCGCGCACGTCAGGACCCAGCCGGGGGCGACGAAGAAGCCGCTCCCCCAGGTGGGACCGGTCCGATGACTGCGAGGGTTCTCATACCCTCCCGGCGGGGCGTGAACGCGTACGGTCGCTGCCTGGACGAGGGGCTCCAGAAGCTCGAAGGCGCGCGCGGACCCTGTCGTGCGCCCGTCCGTCATCCGCACCCCCCGCTCGTTGGGCATCCAGGCTAGACCCGGTGACGGCGCGTGCGGGAGGTGTCGCCGATAGGCGGATTATCCTGGCGGGAAACACCCCCTGCACACCCCCATCACGGCACGGAGCCCGACTTGTACTTCACCGATCGCGGCATCGAGGAGCTGGAGAAGCGGCGCGGCGAGGAGGAGATCACCTTCGAGTGGCTCGCCGAGCAGCTGCGCACCTTCGTCGACCTGAACCCGGACTTCGAGGTCCCGGTGGAACGCCTGGCCACGTGGCTGGCCCGGCTGGACGACGACGAGGACGCGGACGACGAGTGATCCCCGGGGGGTCCGGGCACCGGCCTTCGGGCCCGCCCGGACCCCGCCCGGGCCCCGCTCCTACTGGCCGGTTCTGTCCGCCGGCGGCGAATTCCCTCGGCTCCGGCCCCTTCGCCGGGCACGATGGGTCCGGTGAAGGACCTCCCGCCCGGCCTGCCGCCGGCCCACTCGCGCAAGTGGCACAACCGTCGCTGGTGGGACCAGCTGGGCTACCTGCGCGTGCGCTCCTTGGGGAACCCGCAGTGGCCCCGGGACATGCCGTGGCTGATCACGTGGCTGCGACGCGAACGCTCGACGGCCCTCCCCGCGGATCAGGGCCTCTACGACGAGGCGATCACCGCCGCCCGGCACTACGCACGCCTCCCCCGGCGCGCGCCGGAGGCCGAACACGCGTGGGACCGTGTTCTGGAGCCGGTGGACGAGCTGTTGACGCGCCGCCAGACCAGACACCTGACCGCGACCCACGAAGCCCGGACCGGTCGGTCCGACGCGGGCTCCTGACCGGCTCAGAGGTCGCCGACGACGGCGTCGAGCACGGCGCGGGCGGAGAGGAGGAGCGGTGCCACCTCGCGGACCCGGGCGATCAGGGCCTCCTCCGTACGGGTGCGCTGCCAGCAGCTCACGGGGTCGTGGTGGACGCTCCACCCATAGCGGCAGGGCCGGCAGTGGGCCATGGGACCGCCGTACCTGATCGCGACCGGAGCCGGCAGTCCACACCCGGTGCAGGGCGCGTGCGCTCGCGTGCACTCCCCGTCGAAATGCGCGTCCGACACCTCGGCCTCCGGGCGATCCGGGCGGCCCGTCACCTCGCCGCCCCCTCTGCGAGGCGTGCCCGGCCCACCCGGACCAGCAGCCGCACGGCGGCGACCCGGCAGAAGTACGCCCCCGGGCCGGGTGTCGAGGCCCAGTAGAGGGCCCGGCCGGGCCCGACCCGGTCCCGGCCGATGTCGGGCACCCCGAGGTGGGTGCCGTCGCCGAGGCACTCGACGGCGCTCCGGGACTGCCAGTCCTCCCCCGTGCCCGGCTCTACGAGCGCGTAGCGGTTGCGGCCGCGCGCGTCGCGGATCACGGGCCCCTCCAGGGCCAGGGTCAGCGCGAGGTCCACGACACGGTCCGCGGAGCTCTCGACGGCCGCGTGCGCGAGGGCGTCGGGGATCCGCACGGCTTCGAAGCGGGCCCCGAGCGGCAGCACGGCGACACCGTGCTCCCGCCACGCGGCATGCGCCGCCGCGGGATCGGCCAGGCAGCACGCGTACCAGTCGGCCGTCTTCTTCCAGGACACGGCGGCTCCCTACCGTCGTCAGCGGGTGATGACACCAGACTGTCGAGCGGCCGGGGCCTCAATGCTCACAACCGTGTGAGCGTGTGAGCGCGCTACATTTCCACCCACGCGGCGAGGTGACTGAGGGATTCCGGGGTCCGCCGGGCCATCTGGACCAGGCCGCGGATCGTCTCCTGGGTGCTCGGGTGGTAGCGCGTCTGTTCGGGAGCCGCCTGGCGAGCCTCTGCCAAGGAAGCCAAGGCCCTGGTGGCATTCCCCGTCTCCATCTCGGCTCGCGCCCGATAGATGAGGAAGTGGGCGCGACGGCTCGTCGCGAAGGTCGTCGACGGCCGAATCTTCCGGGCGGCCGTGAGGGCGTCGTCGTACTGCCCCATCTGCGTGAGCGCCGACATGGCGTGCACCGCGACATTCATGGGCCCGAAGGACAGCCAGTGCACTCCTGAGGCGTCACCCGTGCGCTTGGCGAGTGTCCGGGCCTCGGAGATGTGCCGTTCCACGGCGGCCTGGTCCTCCGCACGGGCCGCGATGACGGAGGCGCCGAGGTGCAACTGACCGGTCACCGCCAGACGTTCGCGACTCTCCTCTGCCTGCTCCAAGACCCTCAAGCCGGCTTCGATCAGCCTCTCACCGGTCCGGTATTCGCCGCTCTTGGAGTGGACGAGGGCCCGCTTGTACTGCCGCACGGCCGCCAGGCACGGGTCGGAGGCCCGCTCGGCCGCCCAGTCCATGCGGTCGAGGGCGACAGTCGAGAGGTCGTAGAAGCCCAGCTTGAGGGCGATGTCGTGAGCGCTCCGGTAGGCCGAGGCCAATGCCCGCCAGGCTTCGGTGGACGGTGTGGACCACGCGGTTGAGGTCAGCTCCGCGATCACATCGGGAAGGACCCGGGAGGCTTCTCGCAGTTTGGTCGCACGAACGGTGGCGCACAACCGGTCGGCGGCAGTCACGAGATCGTCCAGGGGGCGGGCTGTGACGTCCGGGTCATGGCCGAGGTCGTACAGGGCGAGCGCATCGCGAATCGGCCGCACGAGCGCCTCTCGGCGATCCTGTTGGACGGTGCTGACGTGAGGCTGTCCCGTCAGCACCGAAGGTGCGATCCGCAGGGCTTCGGCAACCGCAGCGAGGAAAGCTTCGGTGGCCGGCCTGGCGCCGCACTCAACCTGGTTCAGCAGGCTGTAGGAGTACGGGATCAGCTCGGCCAGCTGCTTCTGCGTGAGGTGAGCCAGCCGCCGCTGTGCGCGGATGCGGGATCCTGGGTGATCATCGCCGAAAGTGCGCATACCGGACGCTCCCGATTCTGGCTAGTCGCCAGGAAACCGTACCCCGATCCACCCCCGGGCCACCCGCGATCGAGGTACGGACCATGTGGTCAACTGGGAGCCATGACGCGCACCTTGTACCTCTTCGGGTCAGCCGCTCCGCCCGTGTTCGACGTCGCCCGCGTGATCGAGGACGCGCAGTCTCGGGGGTGGGATGTATGCCTCGGCCTGACACCGACGGCCGCCGACTGGCTCACGGAAGGGCTCGACGGCCTGGCCGCGCTCACCGGGCATCCTGTCCGCAGTCGCTACAAGCGACCGGGAGAGGCGGACGTATGGCCCGCGGCCGACGCGATCCTCGTTGCCCCGGCCACGTTCAACACGATCAACGGTTGGGCCCTAGGGCTCACGGACCGGTTCGTGGTCGGCGTGGTCGCCGAAGGCATCGGCAAAGGGATCCCGCTGGCCGTCATGCCGTGCGTGAACGCCGCCTATGTCCAGCACCCGCAGTTCGAGCAGAGCATCGCGACGCTGCGTAACGCCGGCGTGCGGGTGCTCTACGGCGAGGGTGGCTTCGTGCCCAACTTGCCGGGGCAGGGGCGCACGGAGGCCTACCCCTGGGGCCTGGCGCTTGCCGCGATCGACGGCCTCGTTCCGGCGCGCGAGGCGTAGAAGACAAAGGATGCGCCCCCCGAAGGGTAGGAACAGCGGCGGATCGAACGCGATCCGCCTCGCCGAGGCATGAAGGAGAGACACAGTGGCTGACGACCTGTCCGCGGTGGCCGGGTTCCTCTACGAGGCGGGGACGCTCAAGCACACGCGCCGCACGGGCTGGTGGATGGCCGGCGTCAACGACCCCGAGAGTGTCGCCGCACACTCCTGGCGCACCTCGCTCATCGCGTCGATCATCGCGAAACTGGAAGGCGCCGATCCCGCGCGGGCGGCTTTCCTCGCCGTGTGGCACGACACCCAGGAGACCCGCACGGGCGACGTCAACCACCTCGGCAAGAAGTACGCGACGAGCGCCGACCCGGTGGCGGTGACGGCCGATCAGACCCTCGGCATGCCGGAGCGACTCGCCTCGGCGATCCACGAACTCGTCGCCGAGTACGAGGCCAAGGACTCGCCGGAGGCCGTCTGCGCACGTGACGCCGACAAGTTGGAGTGCATGCTCCAGGGCATCGAATACAAGGCCCAGGGGCACGCCCATGCCCAGCGGTGGATCGACAACAGCAGGGCCCGCCTCACCACGGAGACCGGGCAGCGGCCGGCCGACGAGCTGCTGGGCCAGGACCCGCTCGACTGGCTGCGGACCGTTCTCGGCGAGAAGCGCTGACGGCGGGCCAGGAGCCATGACGCGCACCTTGTACCTCTTCGGGTCAGCCGCTCCGCCCGTGTTCGACGTCGCCCGCGTGATCGAGGACGCGCAGTCTCGGGGCTGGGACGTGTACCTCGGCCTGACACCGACGGCCGCCGACCGGCTCGCGGAAGGACTCGACGGCCTGGCCGCGCTCACCGGGCATCCTGTCCGCAGTCGCTACAAGCGGCCAGGAGAGGCGGACGTATGGCCCACGGCCGACGCGATCCTCGTCGCCCCGGCCACGTTCAACACGATCAACGGTTGGGCCCTGGGACTCACGGACCGGTTCGTCGTCGGCGTGGTCGCCGAAGGCAACCTGCCCGGGCAGGGGCGCGCGGCGGCGTACCCGTGGGATGTGGCGCTGGACGCCGTAGACGGACTGGGGCGGCCCGGTCGGCAGGACGCCCCGTAGGGGCCGCGTACGACACCGGCCCGGCCGCTCGGAGCGGTCGGGCCGGTGTCGTGTGCGTTCCGGTACCGGAGCGCGGGGAGGTTCCTCGGGCGCCCAGGATCAGGCGGCCTTGGTCTCCCAGAAGATGCGGTCGATCTCGGCGATGAGCTCAAGAGCCTTCGCGCCGGTCGCCGGGTCGTTCGACGCCTTGGCGGCCGAGAGGGCCTTCAGGGTGTCGTTGACCAGGGTGTGCAGCTGCGGGTACTTCTCGAAGTGCGGGGGCTTGAAGTAGTCGCTCCACAGCACCGAGACGTGGTGCTTGGCGAGCTCGGCGCGCTGCTCCTTGATGGTGATGGCGCGCGCGCGGAAGTCGGCGTCTTCGTTGGCCTGGTACTTCTCCTGCACGGCCTTGACGGACTCGGCCTCGATGCGGGCCTGGGCAGGGTCGTACACGCCGCACGGAAGATCGCAGTGGGCGGAGACCTTCGCCTTGGGGGCGAAGAGGCGGGAAAGCATGGAGTTTGTCCTCCTCGTGATCGTCTTCTCAAGGGGGAGATTACTCGCTGAACAACCGGATTTCGCGGCCGCCCCCATGGGCTTAGGACAAAAGTCCAGGGGCGCGGCCGGACCGGTGAGCGAATGTACGGACCCGTGCGGCAGCATGCGGGGGTGACGAGGAGGACACGCATGGTGGAGAACGGGCGCCCGCGCAGGCGGTTCGAGGTGGTGGAGGTGACGGGGCCTTCGATGGTGCCCACGCTGCTGAACGGGGACCGGCTCGTGGTCCGGTACGGGGCTGCCGTACGGCCGGGCGACGTGGTGGTGCTGCGGCATCCGCTCCAGCAGGACCTGCTGGTGGTCAAGCGCGCGGTGGAGCGGCGGCCGGGCGGCAGCTGGTGGGTGCTCGGCGACAACCCGTACAACGAGACCGGCGACAGCACCGTCTTCGGGCCGGTGCCCGCCGATCTGGTGCTGGCGACGGCGGTGCTGCGCTTCCGGCCGCGCGAGGAGGATCAGCGTTCGCTGAGGGCGCGGCTGTCCTGGGCGGCCTCGGCGCTGCGCCCGCTGTGGGCGGACGCCTCGGCCTCCAGCCGCTTGCGGGCGCGGTAGGCGGCCACGTTCGCCCGGGTGGCGCAGCGGTCGGAGCAGTAGCGCCGGGAGCGGTTGGTGGAGGTGTCGAGGTAGGCGTTGCGGCAGGGCGCGGCCTGGCACAGGCCCAGGCGGTCGGGGCCGTGCTCGGTGAGGGCGAAGGCCAGGCCCATCGCGGCCATGGCGGCGTAGCCGGCGGAGGCGTTCGAGGGGTGCTCGGCGAGGTGGATGTGCCAGTCGGGGCGGCCGTCGTCGGCGAGGGTCTCGTGGCCGGACACCTGGGGGCTGACGGGGAACTCCATGAGCAGCGAGTTCAGCAGGTCGACGGCGAGGACCTCGTCGCCGCCGTCGGCGGCCTCGAAGACGGAGCGCAGGCGGCCGCGGACGTTGCGGAAGCGGGTGACGTCACCGTCGGTGACGCGGCGCGCCATCTGCTGACTGGCGCCGAACAGGGCGCGGACGGCGTCCACCGAGGTGAGCGAGTCCTTGTTGCGGGCCGGCTCCTCGGTGTTGACCAGGCGCACGGCGAAGTCCGAGTAATGGGCCAGTTCCACTTGTAGTCCTTACGGCTGCGGATTAGTGTCCCAGGTAACGACTGAGACGTCTTCGAGGGTATTACGTGCGGAGGAGTTCGGGATGACGGATACGGCGAACACGACGGATGCGACCGAAGCGACGGGCACGACCGACTGGCAGGCCTGGCAGGACAGCTGGGACCGGCAGCAGGAGTGGTACATGCCCGACCGCGAGGAGCGGTTCCGCGTGATGCTGGACATGGTCGAGGCACTGGTGGGACCCGCCCCCCGGGTGCTGGATCTCGCATGCGGTACGGGAAGTATTACGGACCGCGTCCTCAAGCGGTTCCCGGAAGCCACCAGTACGGGCGTCGATCTCGACCCCGCCCTGTTGACCATCGCCGAGGGGCACTTCGCGGGTGACGCACGCGTCACCTTCGTGACCGCCGACCTCAAGGACCCGAACTGGCCGGACACCCTCCCCCACGCCACGTACGACGCGATCCTGACGGCCACCGCCCTGCACTGGCTGCCGAGCGAGGAGCTGACCGTGCTGTACGGGCAGCTCGCACCTCTCCTGCCCCCGGGCGGGGTGTTCATGAACGCCGACCACATGCCCGACCCGGCCACCCCGCGCATCGACGCCGCCGAGCACGCCCACCGGCACGCCGGCATGGACCGGGCGAGGACGGCCGGGGCGGTGGACTGGCGCGAGTGGTGGGACCTGGCGGGCGCCGACCCGGCGCTGACCGAGCACGTGAAGCGCCGCTTCGAGATCTACGGGGAGCACGCGGACGGCGACACCCCCTCCGAGGCCTGGCACGCCGAGACCCTGCGCGCCGCGGGCTTCGCGGAGGCCCGTACGGTCTGGCGCTCCCCCTCGGACGCCCTGGTCCTAGGTCTGAGGTAGGGACCTGAAGCGGCAATCCGGAATCCGGAATCCGGAAAGGACTGAGGGGCGGTACGGGGATCCCGTACCGCCCCTCGTCCGTCCGCGGACGCGGACCACAGCACCTGTCGGAGCTACAGCACCTTGGAGAGGAAGGCCTTCGTGCGGTCGTGCTGGGGGTTGCCCAGGACGTCGCGGGGGTGGCCGGACTCCACGACGACGCCGCCGTCCATGAAGACGAGGTTGTCGCCGACCTCGCGGGCGAAGCCCATCTCGTGGGTGACCACGATCATGGTCATGCCCGATTCGGCGAGGTCCCGCATGACGTCGAGGACGTCACCGACGAGCTCCGGGTCGAGCGCCGAGGTGGGCTCGTCGAAGAGCATCAGCTTCGGTTCCATGGCCAGCGCGCGGGCGATGGCCACGCGCTGCTGCTGCCCGCCGGAGAGCTGGGTGGGGTAGTTCCCGCCCTTGTCGCCGAGGCCCACGCGGTCCAGGAGCTTGGCGGCGCGCTCGCGCGCCACCGACTTGGACTCGCCCTTGACCATGACCGGGGCTTCCATGACGTTCTCGATGGCCGTCATGTGCGGGAAGAGGTTGAAGCGCTGGAAGACCATGCCGATGTCCCGGCGCTGGGCCGCGACCTCGCTGTCCTTCAGCTCGTAGAGCTTGTCGCCCTTCTGGCGGTAGCCGACGAGCTGGCCGTCGACGTACAGCCGTCCGGCGTTGACCTGCTCCAGGTGGTTGATGCACCGCAGGAAGGTCGACTTGCCGGAGCCGGACGGGCCGACCAGACAGAAGACCTCACGCGGGGCGACCTCCAGGTCGATGCCCTTGAGGATGTGCGCCGCACCGTAGGACTTGTGGACGCCCTCGGCCTTCACCATGGCAGTCGTCATCAGGCCACCGCCTTGCGGTTCGAGAAGCTGGACAGTTTCGCCTTGATCTTCTGCAGCGGTGTCGGCGGCAGCGAGCGGAGCGCGCCACGGGCGTAACGGCGCTCCAGGTAGTACTGGCCGACGCTGAACACGCTGGTCAGGGCGAGGTACCAGATCGACGCGACGAAGAACATCTCCATCACCGCGAACGAGGTCGAGGCGATGTCCTGGGCGGCGCGCAGCAGGTCGAAGTACTGCACGGCGACGACCAGCGACGAGGTCTTGAGCATGTTGATGAACTCGTTGCCCGACGGCGGCACGATCACGCGCATGGCCTGCGGCAGCACGACGCGGCGCATCGTCTGCGTGCGGGTCATGCCGAGCGCGTGCGAGGCCTCGGTCTGGCCCTCGTCGACCGACTGGATGCCGGCGCGGACGATCTCCGCCATGTAGGCGCCCTCGTTCAGGCCGAGACCCAGCAGGGCGGCCAGGAAGGGCGTCATGACCTGGGTCATCTCGTCCTTGTAGAACCCGAGGTTCAGGATCGGGAAGATCAGGGCGAGGTTGAACCAGATCAGCAGCTGCACGTACACCGGGGTGCCGCGGAACAGCCAGATGTAGAACCAGGCGATGGTGCTGGTCACCGGGTTCTTCGAGAGCCGCATGACGGCGAAGAGGACGCCGAGGACCAGGCCCAGGGCCATCGAGGTGATGCTGATCCAGACCGTGTTGACGACACCGCGGAGGATCGTCGGGTCGAACAGCTTCTCCGGCACGGTGGCCCAGCGCACGTTGCCCTGCGAGAAGGCGACGGCGAGCGCCACGACCAGGCCGATGACGACCACGGCGCTGATCCAGCGGCCGTAGTGGCGCACCGGGATGGCCTTGATGGCCTCGGGGGGGACGGCCCCGGCCGGCGGGGTGTCCGCCGGGCCCGGGACCTTGTCGAGCTTGTCAGTCACAGTGACTGCCCTTCAGTGTGCTGCGGTGGTACGCGGAGATCAGGAACCTGCGTTGATCTTGGCCTCGGTGACGGCGCCGGAGCCGGCGTTCCACTTGTCCAGGGCGGCCTTGTACGTGCCGTCCTTGATGACCGCGTCAAGGGCTTCCTTGAGCGCGTCGCGCAGCTGGGTGTTCTTCTTGTCCACCGCGATGCCGAAGAGACCGGCGTCGGTCGGGTTGGCGATGGCCTCGAACTCCTTGCCGCCACCGGCGGTCTGCGCGATGTACGCGGCGACCGGGGAGTCGTTCAGGTCCGCGGCGGCGCCGCCGGCCTTCACACGGGTCTGGGCCTCGGCGTCGGTCGGGAAGGACTCGACCTTGAGCTCGCCCTTGCCGTCCGTCTTGCACTTCTCGGCCTGGGTCTTGGCCGACTCCTCGTACGTGGTGCCGCGCTGCACGGCGACCGTCTTGCCGCACAGGTCGTCGAGGGTCTTGATGCCGTCCGGGTTGCCCTTCTTGACCAGGATGCCGGTGGAGGCGGAGAAGTAGTCGACGAAGTCGACACCGGCACCGGTCTTGGCGCCCTTCTCGTCCAGGCCCTCCTGACGGGCCTTGGTGTCGGTGAGCGAGGACATGACCAGGTCGCTGCGGCCCGTCTGCATGCTGCCGATCAGCGTGTCGAAGGTGCCCGACTCGAACTTGAACTGCACGCCGAGCTGCTTGGCCATGGCCGCCGCCACGTCGGGGTCGACACCGACGATCTTGCCGCCCTCGGTGAACTCCATCGGCGCGTAGGTGGCGTCCGTGCCGACCTTGATGACACCGGCGTCCTGGATCTTCTTCGGGAGCTTGGAGAAGAGCGGAGCGCTGCTGTCGGCGGCCGCGCCCGACGGGGTGCTGGAGGCCTTGTCGGTCTGGTCACCACAGCCGGTGAGGATCAGGGCGCCCGCGACCGCGATCGCGCCGACCGCGGCGATCCGGGACCGTGCGGCGGTCGTACGACGGGTGGTGCTAGCGGTCATGGCTTGGTTCCTCCGGCGCTGGTGGAAAAGCAACGAAAAACGGTCGGACACGCACCATCGAGTGTCGCGACCTTGTGTGATTACGGCATCTTGCCATTCGGACTGAGACATTCAGGGTGCCCGTCAGGTCAAAATCGCATAACGGGCGCCCGGGGTAGCCCAACAGGACTGCGGGGAACGGGGTTCGAGGCCGCAGATACTGCTGTGACCTGCTGGTTTTGCCGCAGTTTCTACGGAGCGTCTCGCCCACTGGACGGCAAGGTTTGGACTTTTCGCCAAAAGCCGGGCAAGCGGCCTACAGTTGAGCGGGAATCGACTCGTCTGGGCGAGCGTTCTTCGGGTAGAACAGATCCTTACACCCCTCATCCGGGGCTCAGGGCGCGCGTGCGGCGCGCCCGCGCGTACGAACCTCCCCTTCGCGGAGACGGGCCAACCGTTGACGCGGAGTACGGACGCGGTGCCCGCCCACCCCTTAACCAGGAGTGGCCACCCTCAACGATTCAAAGGACTTAAGGGGTCACACGAAGTGGCAGCGGAAATCTTCAACCCTCGCAGTGACAGCGTCACGGACAACAACCCGGACGCGGTGTTCGCGCTGCACCGGGGCGGCAAGATGGCCATCCAGGCCACAGTGCCGGTCACCAACAAGGATGACCTCTCCCTCGCCTACACGCCTGGCGTGGCGAAGGTCTGCAGCGCCATCGCCGAGCAGCCGGAGCTGGTGAACGAGTACACCTGGAAGTCCAACGTGGTCGCCGTCGTCACCGACGGTACGGCCGTGCTCGGACTCGGTGACATCGGTCCCGAAGCCTCCCTCCCGGTCATGGAGGGCAAGGCCATCCTCTTCAAGCAGTTCGGTGGCGTCGACGCGGTTCCGATCGCGCTCGCCACCAAGGACACGGACGAGATCATCGAGACGGTCATCCGTCTCGCCCCGTCCTTCGGCGGCGTGAACCTCGAGGACATCTCGGCGCCTCGCTGCTTCGAGATCGAGCGCCGCCTCCAGGAGGCGCTGGACATTCCGATCTTCCACGACGACCAGCACGGCACGGCCATCGTGACGCTCGCCGCGCTGCGCAACGCCGCGAAGCTGACGGGTCGCACCCTCGGCGACCTGCGCGCCGTGATCTCGGGCGCGGGCGCGGCCGGTATCGCCATCGCCAAGATCCTCGTGGACGCGGGCATCGGCGACGTCTGCGTCACCGACCGCAAGGGCGTCGTGTCCGCGGACCGCGACGACCTGACGGACGTCAAGGCGGAGATCGCGGGCCTGACCAACAAGACCGGCCAGACGGGCTCCCTGGAGACCGCGCTGAACGGCGCGGACGTCTTCATCGGCGTCTCCGGCGGGACGGTCCCGGAGGAGGCGGTGGCCTCGATGGCGAAGGACGCGTTCGTCTTCGCCATGGCCAACCCGAACCCGGAGGTCCACCCGGACGTCGCGCACAAGTACGCGGCGGTCGTGGCCACGGGCCGTTCGGACTTCCCGAACCAGATCAACAACGTGCTGGCGTTCCCGGGCATCTTCGCGGGCGCCCTCAAGGTGCGCGCCACCCGGATCACCGAGGGCATGAAGATCGCCGCCGCCGACGCCATCGCCGGCGTCGTGGGTGACGAGCTCGCCGCCGACTACGTGATCCCGTCGCCGTTCGACGAGCGCGTGGCCGAGGCCGTCGCCACGGCCGTGGCCGCCGCGGCCAAGGTCGACGGAGTGGCCCGCCTGGTCTGAGACCGGAGCTGAGCAGTACGCAGAGGCCCGACCGGATCCTTCCGGTCGGGCCTCTGCGTCTCCCCGTCACCGCACAGGTGCGACGAAGGCCTCACCCATGCGGTCGCGGGAGGTATGGAACCCGGCCCTACCGAGCGGTAGCGTCGCCGCATGTTCGCTGCCTACGCCGCCCGAATCGACCGTGACCAGCCGCTGAACGGCCTTGAGCTGGGCGACCGCCCGGCCCCCGAGGCCCGGCCCGGCTGGGTGACCGTGAACGTCAAGGCCGCCTCCCTCAACCACCACGACCTGTGGTCGCTGCGCGGGGTCGGCCTCGGCGAGGAAAGACTCCCGATGATCCTCGGCTGCGACGCCGCCGGGATCGACCAGGACGGCAACGAGGTCGTCCTGCACTCCGTGATCGGCCAGAGCGGCCACGGGGTCGGCCCGGACGAGCCGCGCTCGATCCTGACCGAGCGCTACCAGGGAACCTTCGCCGAGCAGGTGACCGTCCCCGCCTGGAACGTGCTGCGCAAGCCCGCGGAGCTGACCTTCGAGGAGGCCGCCTGCCTTCCGACGGCCTGGCTGACCGCGTACCGGATGCTGTTCACCAACGCCGGGGTCCGCCCCGGGGACTCCGTCCTGGTGCAGGGCGCCGGCGGGGGTGTCGCGACCGCCGCGATCGCCCTCGGGAAGGCGGCCGGCCTGCGGGTCTTCGCCACGAGCCGGGACGAGGCCAAGCGCAAGCGGGCCGTGGAGCTGGGCGCCGTGGAGGCCTTCGAGCCGGGCGCGCGGCTGCCGCAGCGGGTGGACGCGGTGATCGAGACGGTGGGCGCGGCCACCTGGTCGCACTCCGTGAAGTCCCTGCGGCCCGGCGGCACCCTGGTGATCTCCGGCGCCACGAGCGGCGACCGCCCCGCGCACGCCGAGCTGACCCGGATCTTCTTCCTGGAGCTGAAGGTGGTCGGCTCGACGATGGGCTCGAAGGACGAGCTGGAGGACCTCCTCGCCTTCTGCGCGACCACCGGGCTGCGGCCGGTGATCGACGAGGTGCTGCCGTTGGACCGGGCGCGGGAGGGGTTCGAGAAGCTCGCGTCGGGCGACCTCTTCGGCAAGATCGTCCTCACCCCCTGACCCTCTTGAATGTCAACCGGGGTTGACGAACCTCCCGCGTCAACCTACATTGACATCCATGACCGAAGCCACTGATCTCGCCGAGCGGGCCGGTGACCGTGACCCGCGCGTGGGCCTGCGTGCCGTGGCCGCCCTCCGCAGGCTGCTGGAGCAGCTGGAGGCCCTACAGGTACGCAGCGCCCGCGCGCAGGGATGGTCCTGGCAGGAGATCGCGGCCGAGCTGGGCGTCAGCCGGCAGGCCGTGCACAAGAAATACGGGAGGCTCTGATGTTCGAACGCTTCACCCGCGACGCCCGGTCCACCGTGACCGGGGCGGTGACCGAGGCCCGGCGGAGCGGCGCCGCCACCGTGACCGAGGAACACCTGCTGCTCTCCCTGCTGGCCCTCGGATCCCTGGACCCGCTCGGCGTGGACCACGCGGCGGTGACCGCCGACCTCACGGCCGCCCGCCGCCGGGGCGGCATGTCCCGGGCGGACGAGGAGGCGCTGGCCGGGCTCGGGATCGACCTCACCGAGATCGTCTCGCGCATCGAGGAGACCCACGGAGAGGGCGTCCTCGCGACCCCGGCGCCCCGCAGGCGGACCCTGGGCGCCTCGCTCCGCTCCGCCCTCGGCCGGGCGGACACGGACGACCGCACCGGCAGCTACCACGTGCCCTTCACCGAGGGGTCGAAGAAGGTGCTGGAGCAGTCCCTACGGATCGCCCTGGGCCGCAAGGACAACCACATCGGCACCCTGCACCTGCTCCTGGCCCTGCTCTCCCGCCCCGGCACCGTCGCCGAGGTCCTGTCGGACCACGGCGTCACCTACGACACGGCCGAAACCACCCTGGCCGCCTGACCACCGCCCCGTCCGAGGCGACGGCGCCACCTCCGGCCCCGCCGGCGTTCGAGGCGCGGGGTCCGGGGCGGCGCCCCGGCAGCGGCGCCGCGCGCGGACTACGACCCGGCGCCGAACGTGGTTCCCAGTCGGCCACAGGCGGCTTCGAGGTGCCGGCGGGCCTCGGCCACCTGGGCGGAGGTCACCCCCCGGTCCCGGGCCGCGTCGCGCACCTCGTCGCGGAAACGGTCGAGCAGCCGGTCGAGGTCCCGGGCGGGATCACCGGTGGCCGCGAGATCCGCGGCCCACTGCGAAGCCCGCCCCGCGTCCCCGTCCGCGCCCGCAGCCGAGGCATCGGCCGAGCCCGCGGCAGGCGCCCCGCCGAGCCAGGCTCCCGCCAGGCTGCCCAGGACTCCCCCGGACCTGGCGAACTGCTCCTGCAGCTGGCCCGCGATGCGCTGGACCTCCTCGCGGGCCCGCTCCTGGGCCTCCTTGGCCTGGCGGCGGGCCTGCTGCGCCTCCTCACGGGCCCGGCGGCTCTCGTCCTTCGCCCGGCGGGCCTGTTCCTTCCACTCCTGTCGCGCCTTGCGCAGGTCCTCCTTGGCGGCCTTCCAGGACTCGTCCTCGACCCGGGTCGCCGAGGCCGAGGCCGCGGCCCGCATCTCGCGGCGCAGGTCACCGGCCGCACCCCGGACGTCGTCGCGGATCTCGGCGGCGAGTTCGGTCACCGAGTCGCGGATCTCCACTTCCAGGTCGGCCAGTTCGCCGCCGCGGTCGGCCAGTTCGGCCCGGCCGGCGTCGGTGATCGAGTACACCTTGCGCCCGCCCTCGGTGGCGTGCGTGACCAGGCCCTCGGCCTCCAGCTTCGCCAGTCGCGGGTACACGGTGCCCGCGGAGGGCGCGTACAGGCCCTGGAAGCGCTCCTCCAGCAGGCGGATCACCTCGTACCCGTGACGCGGGGCCTCGTCCAGCAACTTGAGGAGGTACAGGCGGAGTCGGCCATGGGCGAAGACGGGCGGCATGTCAGAGCACCTTCTTGTCGAGCGTGAGGGGGGCCGCGGGGCCCTCGGCGTCGGCCTGCGGGCGGCGCAGCAGCGCGATCGAGCCCGAGACCGTGGTCGCCCGCAGGGTGCCCGCGCCGGAGCCGAGGGTTCCGGTGATCCGCTTGGCGCCCATCTGCCCGGAGACCCGCAGGTCCTCGAAGGCGTTGGAGACGCGCCCGGTGGCGGTGTTGGCCTCGACCTTGGCGTCGGCGGGGTGCGGGAGGCGGATCGCGACCTGCCCGGAGACGGAGTTGAGGAAGATGTCCACCGGCTCGGGGGCGGCCGGGTCCGCGGCGAGGTCGATGAGCATGTCACCGCTGACCGAGTCGGCCCGTACGTTGCCGCCCGAGCCGTCGACCACCGTCAGGCCGCCGGAGACGGAGTGGAAGCCGAACTCGCCGGAGACGGACTGGGCCTCGACGCTGCCGGACACGGTGTGCGCCTTGACCCGGCCGGACAGCCCGACCAGGGTGGCGTCGCCGGAGACCGTGTTGACGTCCGTGCCGCCGGAGATGCCGGAGACGAAGACGGCGGCGCCGACCGCTGCCACGTGGACCTGCGTGGCGGCGGGCACGGTAAGGGTGATCGCGACGCTGCGCTCCCAGGCCTTGCGGCCGGAGGCGGAACCGGCCCAGGCCTTCCACGGCTTGGTCTCGAACCACTGCTTGAGGCCCTGGGAGCCGTTCCAGGGCAGGTCCTCGTAGGAGACGGTCAGCGTGCCGCCGTCCTGTACGACGTACAGCGGCGGTCCGTCCACCTCGGTCACTTCCAGGCGGGCCGGTCCCTCCTCGGCGGCGACCACGTTCACCGTGCCGCTCACGAGGCGGACGCGGAGCTCGGTCACCGGCTCCCCGAAGGTGAGCTTCTGCGCTTCGGCGAAGTGCCACGTCGTCGGCGACGACGACTCGGGCGACTGCTCTGCCATGGTGCTGATCCTCCTCGTGCGTTCACGGACCGGGCTCGACGCACGCAACATATCGCGTCTTCTGTTAACACGATATATCGCGGTTGAGGGAAGTCAAGCGCCCTGCCGGAACCCCACCGATCGGTCCGTTTTGCACTATTGTGTGGGCATGTCAATATCCAGGGCCGCGACCGGCGGAATGCTGCTCTGCCGCGCCGAACCCCTTGCCGTCCGGCCCCCGGCACACCTGTTGCGCGTGCGCCTGCTGCTCGCCCCGGCGGGCGGATGGAGCGTGCTCGTCCCCGAGGACAAGCCCTGGCGGGACGGCCCCGAGACCGTGGCGCAGGTCCTCACGGGCTGGGGCTCGGCGCTCGCGACGGGCACCACCTGGCCGGTCCTGAGCCTGTGGTGGGAGTCCGGCCGGGCCGGATTCGCCCTGGCCGGCGGGTTCCGGCGGTCCGTCGTCCACACCTGGGACGCGGCCGGGGGTCCGTCCGGCGAGCCCGATGCCATGCGGTCCCTGTCGGCGCGGCTCGGCCTGGACCCCGTGCTCGACCTGGAGGAACTGGAACGCCTCACCCGCGCCGACCCCGACCCCGCCGTGGACGGGGAGGCCCGGCTGCTCGCGCTGGTCGCCCTGCTCACGCGTGCCGGGCTGGCGCTGCCGCCCGGGCTCGCCCCGGGCGAATCGGCCGACCGGCTACGGGCCGCGGCCCGGGTGGCGCCCGGCGTGGAACCGCTGGAGTGGTCGGGCTGGCGCGACGCGGTACGGGCCGAATTCGACGCGGCGGAACGGGGCCCGCTGGGCCCGTGGGTCCGCGGCCCGCGGGCCCGGCTGCTGGGCGCGGCCCAAGTGGCGGCGGGAGCGCCCCTGCTGGCCTGGGCGGCCCACCGCCGCAGCCCGGGCTGGGCGACGGCGGGGGCGGTCCTGCTCGCTCAGGGGACCGCGACCTTGGCGTACGACCGGGCCCGGGCGCGGCGCTAGGGACGACGCCCGGGCGCCGGGGAGTGCACCGGGCCCGGACGTCGGGTGGGTGGTCAGCGGGTCGCGGTCGGCAGCTCCTTCATCCGGTCGACGACCGTCCGACTCATGACGGCGCTGGTGTACACGACCGTGCCGGGCTTGATCAGGCCCTGCTCGCCGGACTCGCCCTGCACCTGGACGCTGCGCTCGCCGAGGAAGGTGAGGGTCTGACGGTCGAAGATCCACTCTTCACGCTGTCCGGAGTGCTCGTCGAGCCGGGCGACCGCGATCCCGCTGCGGCCCGCGGCGTCGACCGCGTCGTCCACCGTGACCACGCCGGGGATCTTCGCCGCGGCCTTGTACAGCGCGGCCGTGAGCTCGGCCGGCGGGTAGCTGCCGCGCAGCAGGTCGCCGATCGTGGTGAACGCCTCCTGGTCGGGGCCTCGGCCGTGGCCCTCGGTCTCCTGGTAGATGCGCTTCAGCAGCACGTCGGGGTCGGTGGGGAGCCCCGCGAGGTAGTTGTAGGTGGGCGCGTTGAGGTAGGGCGTCGGCACGTTGCCCTTCTCGTCGCGTCCCGCCAGGGTCACGCCCTCCGGGCCGGTGTTGCCGGGCTCGATCAGCCAGCCCTTGGTGCCGTCCGGGGAGTTCCACTGGTGGCGCATGTGCAGTTCTTCGCT
Organism: Streptomyces virginiae; assembly: GCF_041432505.1. GTDB lineage: Bacteria > Actinomycetota > Actinomycetes > Streptomycetales > Streptomycetaceae > Streptomyces > Streptomyces virginiae_A. Next base: position 5,748,820 of record NZ_CP107871.1, on the reverse strand, counting down.
GACCAGGGTGCTCTTGTCGCCGACGGTCTTCACGTACGTGTTGGCCGTCCTGCTCCCGATGTAGATGAACTGGTCCGCCCGCACCGCCGGGCCGGAGGCCGAGGCGGCGGAGGAGGCCAGGGAGATGCGGTCCAGGAGCTGCGGCGTCCCCTGGGGGTCGGCGGCGCCGATCCGGGTGGTGAGCGCCGGGCCCGTGGCCATCGTGGAGCCGGGTCCGTCCGGGGCGCCCTGGTCCACGTAGGACAGGAAGCCGGCGGCGAGCGCGCCGGCCAGGGCGAAGGCCGCGGCGGGCACGAAGAACGCCCGGCGCGAGAACGGGCTCCGGGTGCGGCCCGCGCGGGCGGGGCCGGCCGGGGCGGGCGTGGGGACGTCGGCGGCGCGGAGGTCTTCGTGGATCTGGGCCATCAGGCGCTCCTTGTGGAACTGGTGGCGGCCCAAGGGCAGTTCCCGTTCGACGAACGGCGGGAGGGGGGAGTTCTCCTCCTGGCCGGCCGGGCGGGGGCGGGAGAGGTCGGCGTTCATCGGGTTCCTTCCTGTGCGGACCGGACCGCGTTCGTGCGGTCGCCGTATGCCTGTCGGGGGCGAGCCACGAGTTCCCGCTTTTTCTTCTTCAGTTCCGCATCGGCGAGTTTGCGTAGCTTCGTACGAGCCCGGGACAGCCGGGAACGGACGGTTCCGACCGGGATGCCGAGGACCTGGGCGGCCTCGGCGTACTCCAGGCCCTCGCCCAGGCACAGCAGGAGCACTTCGCGCTCGGGTGCGCGCAGCGCGCTCAGCTGCCCGAGCGTGGCCGCGATCTGCCGCCGGTCGTCGAGGCGGCCGGCCACCTCCTCGGCGTGGTCGGGCACGGAGGCGGCGCCGGCCGCCGCCGTGGCGGCGGCCGCGGCGGCCCGGTAGCGCCGGTTGCTGCGGCAGTGGTTGCGGGCGAGGTTGGTGGCGATGCCCAGCAGCCAGGGCCGCAGCGAGCCACCCTCGGCGTCGATCGTGCCGCGCAGCCGCCATGCCTCCAGGAAGGCGGCGGACATGACGTCCTCCGCGGCGGCCCAGTCGCCGGTCATCCGGAAGGCGTGGTTGTAGAGGGTGCGCGCGTAGCTGTCGAACAGCTCCGCGTAGGCGTCCGGATCCCCGGACCGCACCCGGGTTCGCATCTGTGTGGTCACTCCTGTCGGCTGTCCGGCACCCGGGGTGGAGTTCCCGTGACCTGCGTCACGTCCGCCGCGGCGGGGTCGGCCGCCGCCCTGGTCCCGATCCGGAAGCCGCCCCTTGGGGGTGCCTTGCCGCGTGAGGCTACGCCACCTCCAGCAGGGGGCTGGCGTGGTGGTGCAGCCAGGCCCGGTACGGGGGCGTCCGCAGGGCGGCCTCGCGATAGGCGGCGCGCAGGTCCTCGTAGACCTCCGCGTGCGCGCCGGGTCGGGTGGCCAGCAGCAGGCGTACGGCGAGCGGGTCCCCGCAGAGCGGCCGGATCGCCATGTCCTCGCGCGGCCCGGAGGTCGGCTGGCAGGGGGCGACCGCCTCACCGGAGATGATCAACGAGGCGGCCGTGTGGTAGTCGGCGTGCAGCACCGGCGGATCGAGTCCGGCTCCGGCGAAGACCCGGCGCAGGCCGTCCCACTCGCCGTCGACCGAGGGGTCGACCATCCAGCGGTCGGCGGCCAGGTCCCGTAAGGAGACGACCGCCTGTCCGGCGGCCGGATGGTCCCGGGACATCGACACGAACTGCGGTTCCCGTTCCATGAGCACGCGCACCTGCAGTCCGGGCGGCACCCGTAGCGGGCTGCCCTCCACCTCGTGCACGAACGCCACGTCCAGTTGTCCCGCGGCGACCATCCGGAGCAGTGCGTTGGCGGAGACGTCGACGACCAGCGAGGTCTCGGTGTCCGGAAGTCGCCGGTGGATCCGCCGCAGCCAGCCCGGCAGCGCGCTGCTGGCGGTCGAGCCGATGCGCAGCCGCGAGGCGTGGGCCAGTTCGCGTGCCTCGGCGACCAGCGCGGCCATCTCGGCGAGGAGTGGGCGGGCCCGGCCCAGGACGGTCCGGCCGAAGGGGGTGGGGCGGCAGCCGGTCCGCTCGCGCAGGAACAGCTCGCCGTCGAGGGCCCGTTCGATGCGGCGCAGTTGGGTCGTCAGGGAGGGCTGGCTCACGCCGAGTTGCCGGGCGGCCTTGTGCAGGCTTCCGGCGTCGGCGATGGCGCACAGTGCGCGCAGATGCCTGACCTCAAGCTCCATGACCTGAGGGTAGGCCGGTCCCTGTGGACCGCACCAGCCACCGATAGCCCCCCGAATCCCGCCATTCTCATGCTTGTTGGGCTGCCGAAATCTTGCCGATAGGCCCGCGTTATCGGGGAGTGACATCATCCGCCGGGCACGTGGGCTCCCGCAGACTCCGGTTCGAAAGACCACCCCCCACCGCACCGGACGAGTAGGAGCTCCCCCACATGCGCCACTCCCGTAAGGCCATGCTGGCCACGACCGTCGGCCTCGGCCTCGCCGCCACCCTTGGTGTCGTCCCCACCGCCACCGCCGCGCCCGCTCCCGTCGGAAACGCCGTGAGCTACGCCGCGTACGAGCGTTCGCCGGAGAACGAGGCCGCCAACGCGGCCTTCTTCGATGCCGTGCAGCGCTCGGTCGCCGAGCAGCGCGCCGCCAACCCCGGCGTTCTGGCCGTGACCGTCACGTACAACACCCGCAGTGCCCCCAGCTTCCGCTCCCAGATAGCCCGCTCCACGCAGATCTGGAACAGCTCGGTGTCCAACGTCAAGCTGCAGGAGGTGTCCTCGGGCGGGAACTTCTCGTACCGCGAGGGCAACGACTCACGTGGCTCGTACGCGAGCACGGACGGGCACGGCCGGGGTTACATCTTCCTGGACTACCGGCAGAACCAGCAGTACAACTCCACCCGGGTGACGGCGCACGAGACCGGCCACGTGCTGGGTCTGCCGGACCACTACTCGGGTCCGTGCAGCGAGCTGATGTCGGGTGGCGGCCCGGGCACGTCGTGCACGAACGCCAACCCGAACTCCGCCGAGCGCTCGCGCGTCAACCAGCTCTGGGCCAACGGCTTCGCCTCGGGCCTGGGCGTGAAGGATCTCGCCACCAAGGGCTGAGTCACCGCTCCTCGGGGTCCGCGTAGTCATGGCAGTCGGGGTTCCGGCAGGGACCCCGACCCCACACCGGAATGAAGATCCCGAGGGACTTGCGCCGCCTGACCACTGTGTCGACGTGGCGTCCGCACGCCGGGCACGTCCGCTGTTCGTGCCCGGCCTGCGGGGCCACCGTCTCGTGCGTGTGGTGCTGCTGTTCACCGGCCATACCTCCACGGTAGGCCGGTTCCGTGCGTTCGGCGGGTCAGCGCCTCCGCGTATAGGTGGTCACGACCTGGCCGCCGCCGAAAGCCTTGACCCCGGTCAGTTCCAGGTCGCGCCGGGCGAAGCCGGCCCGGGTGAGGGGGATCCCGCTCCCGGTGAGGACCGGGTAGGTCTTGATCACGAACTCGTCGATCTCGTCGACCACCTGGGCGGCGAGGTCCGCGCCTCCGCAGAGGTAGATCCCGAGCCCGTCCCGGGCCTTCAGCTCCCGCACCCGGGCCGCCAGGTCCCCGCTGATCAGCTCGACCGCCGGGTCGGGCGTGACCGCGATCGAGCGTGAGGCCACGTACTGCTCGAGGTGGGCGTACGGGCTCGTGATGCCCATCTTGAGGGCCGGATCGTAGGTGCCGCGCCCCATGACGATCGCGTCGAAGTGCCGGGCGGTCGAGATGTCGACGCCCAGCGTGTCGTGTGCGTGGGTCGGCAGGGTCTCCGGGTACTCGGACGTGAGGTATCCGAGGTATTCGGGGTCCAGGTAGTCGTTGAAGAAATCGCCGTCCCCGTCCGGGTCCGCCATGAACCCGTCGACGGAGGTGGCGATGAGGTACGTGAGCTTGCGCAAGCGATTCTCTTCCACTGGGCAGTGCCACCGCATCGGGACACGTCGAGTAAAGTACTTTGCCTGTAGTGGTTACGCAAGCCCTCGCGCCCCTCGCCTTCCGTAAGGACCTCGCCTTCCGGAAGGGCCCCGCGCGGCCCTCAGCCGCGCGGCTTGCGCCACATCGGCCACATCAGCGGCCCGTCCGGAAGTCGCACCGCCTCTCCCGTGAACTCCCAGCCGAGCCGTTCGTACAAGCCCTTGCTGCGCTCGCTGCTCGCCTCCAGGTACGCCGGCACGCCCTCGCGGTCGCAGCGCTCCAGCACCGGCGCGATCAGCTCGCTGCCGAGCCCCTGCCCCTGCCGGCCCGGTGCGACCGCGATCATCAGCAGGTACTCGTGCTCCTCGGCCGTCGGGTGCACCGCACCCGTGAGGCGCCCGACCAGCTCGCACCGCTCGTTGTCCGGGTCCGCCACGGCCCGCATCCGGGCCGGGACCTCGTCCTCCCCCTCCGGCTCACCCGCCGGGATCCGCAGCCACAGCGCCGCCGCCGAGCCGTCGGCGGCGTAGTCGATCCGGCCCTCCTCCAGCGCCACGTCCACGAAGACGCCCAGGAACGTCTCGTGCACCGCGGCCCGGTGCTCCGGGTCCGGGAAGACCCAGCTGCTCACCGGGTCCGTGCGGAAGGCCTCGTCGAGCAGCCGTGCCACCGCGTCCCGATCCGACCGATCCGCCTGACGTATCTCCAGTGCCACTGGTCACACCCTTCACTCGTCTCTCAACAACCGCGAGTGATCCTAGAGTTGGCACAGGAATGCGGTAAGGCCCGTTCCGGCACCGTGCGGCACCGGAACAGGCCTCGAACCCCTTCCCCCCTCGTCGCCCCCCTCGGGCTCACCTCGTACGGCGCGTCACGAACTCCGCGAGCGCCAACAGCCCGCCCGCCGCCCCGAGGTCCGGTACGGCCCGGGACAGCTGCTGGACCGCGCGTCCCATCCGGTCGGCGGCCTCCGCCTGCGCCCAGTCGCGCCCGCCGGCCCGGTCCACCGCGTCGGCCGCCCGGCGCACGTCGTCCCCGGTCATGGGGCCGGCGTACAGCTCGGCCAGCTCCTTCCCGGCCGCGGTGCCCGAGGTGAGGGCGGCCACGACCGGGAGGGACTTCTTGCGGGCGATCAGGTCGGCCCCGGCGGGCTTGCCGGTGTGCCCCGGGTCCCCCCAGATGCCGATCAGGTCGTCGATCAGCTGGAAGGCCAGGCCGGCCTCCCGCCCGAAGGCGTCCATGGCGTCGACCTCGTCCGGGCCGGCCCCCGCGTACAGGGCGCCCAGCGCGCAGGCGCAGCCCAGGAGCGCCCCGGTCTTGGCCGTGGCCATGGCCAGGCACTCATCGAGCGAGACCTCCGGGCGCTGCTCGAAGGCGCAGTCCGCCTGCTGGCCCGCGCACAGCTCGATGATGCAGGCCGCCAGGCGGGCCGAGGCCGCCGCGGCGGCCGGATGCGGATCCTCCGCGAGCAGCCGCAGCGCGAGCGCCATCATCGCGTCGCCGGTGATGATGGCGTCCGGTGTGCCGAAGACGGTCCAGGCCGTGGGCCGGCCGCGCCGCCGGACGTCCTTGTCGATGATGTCGTCGTGCAGCAGCGTGAAGTTGTGCGCCAGCTCCACGGCCGCCGCCGCCCGTACGGCCTCCTCGACCGGGCCGGCCCCGGGACCGCGCAGGGCCTGGGCCGCGGCCAGCACCAGGGCCGGCCGGATGGCCTTGCCGGCCCCGCCCGCGGCGGGGCTGCCGTCCTCGTGCTCCCAACCGAAGTGGTACATCGCCACGCGCCGCATCTGACCCGGCAGGCTCTCGACCGTGCGGCGCAGCTGCGGGTCGACCGCTTCTCTCGTCCGTTCCAGCAGGGCCGCGGCGTCCTGGCCCTCACCGGTCGCGATGGCGTTCACGGCGGTCAGCGCCAGCGTCCGATCTCGACGTTCTCCAGCACGCCGAGCGCGTCCGGAACCAGCACCGCGGCGGAGAAGTAGGCGGTGACCAGGTAGGAGATGATCGCCTGCTCGCTGATGCCCATGAAACGGACCGACAGGCTCGGCTCGATCTCGTCCGGGATGCCCGGCTGGTGCAGGCCGATCACGCCCTGCTCGTCCTCGCCGGTACGCATGCACAGGATGGACGTGGTGCGGGCGTCGCTGATCGGGATCTTGTTGCTGGGGAAGATCGGCACCCCGCGCCAGGCCGGTACCCGGTTGCCGCCGACGTCCACCGACTCCGGGTAGATGCCGCGCTTGTTGCACTCGCGGCCGAAGGCGGCGATCGCCTTGGGGTGCGCCAGGAACAGCTTGGAGCCGCGCCGCATGCTGAGCAGCTGGTCCATGTCGTCGGGGCTGGGCGCGCCGTCGTGCGGCTGGATGCGCTGGTCGTAGTCGGCGTTGTGGAGCAGGCCGAAGTCGCGGTTGTTGAGCATCTCGTGCTCCTGGCGCTCGCGCAGCGCCTCGACCGTGAGCCGCAACTGCTGCTCGGTCTGGTTCATCGGGTGGTTGTAGAGGTCGGCGACGCGGCTGTGGACCCGCAGGACCGTTTGCGCGATGGAGAGTTCGTACTCGCGCGGGCGGGCCTCGTAGTCCACGAAGGTGCCGGGGAGGACGGCCTCGCCCTGGTGGCCGGCGGAGAGCTCGATCGCGGCCTCGCCGTACCGGTTGGTCTCCCGGTCGGGTCGGGTCCGTACGTCCTCGACGTGCTCGCGCAGCGAGTCGACGCGGTCGGCGAGGAGCTGGAAGTCCTGGCGGGACAGGGTGAGGGCGGTGCCGGAGGTGGCGGCGCGGGCGGTGTACTCCCAAATCGATTCTTCATCGACGAGGGAGTCGTCGCCGAAGTACGCGCCGTCGGCGACGCTCGCCAGGACGGCGTCCTCCCCGTAGGGGCCGGAGCCGATCTGGTCGATGCGACCGTGGGCGAGCAGGAAGACCTGGTCGGCGGGGCTGCCGAAGGAGGTGAGTTCCTGGCCGGGTTCGAAGTCGATCTGCCGGCACCGCTGGGCGAGTTCACCGAGGACGTCGAGGTCCTCGTAGTCGCGCAGGAGCGGGAGCTCGCCGAGCTCGGCCGGGATCACCTGGACCTGGGTGCCGGTCTTGATGAACTCCACGACGCCGTTGCCGACCGAGTAGCTGAGCCTGCGGTTGACCCGGTACGTGCCGCCCTGCACCGACACCCACGGCAGCATCTTCAGGAGCCACCGCGAGGTGATCTCCTGCATCTGCGGCGCGGACTTGGTCGTGGTTGCCAAGTTCCGTGCGGCCGTCGTCCCAAGACTGCGCTGCGGTGTCTGGGCCTCTGACTCGGAACCTGCCTGGACCGACATGTCTTTCCCTTTCGATCACTCCATGGATCTGCGGGACCAGCCTTTCAGCACGGAACGTGGTGGGACCATTACACAAAAGGGTGGGACTACTCCGTGTGGGTGCGGGGCACCCTTTGGGGTCACCCATCCCCCTCATGAGCCACCCCAGCCCCACGCACCCCATCGGTTTCGGCCACGCGCGAGAGGCCGACGCACACCCCGAGGGGCCTAACTTGCATCGGATATGCAAGTTTCCCTACGGTGTCCCCATGCGGCTGACCCGATTCACCGACCTGGCCCTGCGCGTCCTGATGCGCCTGGCCGTCGAGGAGACGGACCTCCCGACCACCCGTGACGTGGCGGCGACCATGGAGGTCCCCTACACGCACACCGCCAAAGTGGTCGCCAGGCTGCAGCACCTCGGCCTGGTCGAGGCCCGGCGCGGTCGTGGCGGCGGGCTCACCCTGACCGCCGCCGGACGCGCCGCGCCGGTCGGCGCGGTGGTGCGCGAGCTGGAGGGTGAGGGCGACGTCGTGGAGTGCGAGGGCGCCACGCCCTGCCCGCTGCGCGGCGCCTGCGTGCTGCGCGGCGCGCTGCGTCGGGCCCAGGAGGCCTTCTTCGCCGCACTGGACCCGCTCACGGTGAACGACCTGGTGGCATCCCCCACGGGGCCGCTCCTGCTCGGCATTTCGAGCAGGGCGCCGACCGGGGTCGGGGGAGTCGGGGGCCCCTGACCCTCGGGGCCGGCCGATAACCGCCGCGATCCGGCGGGAGTCCGAACAGAAGTCCGCCTTCCGGCGGCCCTCTGCGATCAAAAATATGCATCTTAGATGCAAATTCACACAGTCACGAGCACCACGCGAGGAGTTCCGCATGCTGTCCGAGAAGTCGAGCGCGACCGTACGAGCCACCCTGCCCGCCGTCGGGGCGGCGATCGGCGACATAGCCGAGCTCTTCTACACCAAGCTCTTCGCGGCCCACCCGGCACTGATCCGCGACCTCTTCAACCGGGGCAACCAGCGCTCCGGCCTCCAGCAGCAGGCCCTCGCGGGCTCCGTCGCCGCCTTCGCCACCCACCTGCTCGCCCACCCGGACACCCGCCCCGACGTGATGCTCGGCCGCATCGCCCACAAGCACGCCAGCCTCGGCGTCACCCGCGCGCAGTACACAGTCGTCCACGAACACCTCTTCGCGGCGATCGCCGAGGTCCTCGGCGAGGCCGTCACCCCCGAGGTCGCGCAGGCCTGGGACGAGGTCTACTGGCTGATGGCGAACGCCCTGATCACCCTGGAGGAACGGCTCTACGCCGAACAGCGGGTGGTCGCCGGCGACGTGTGGCGCGAGTGGACCGTCACCGGCCGGGCGGAGGAGACGGCGGACTGCGCCACCTTCCGGATCGCCCCCGCGGACGGCGCCCCCGCGCCCACGCACCGGCCCGGCCAGTACGTCTCGGTCCAGGTCGAGCTCCCGGACGGCGCACGCCAGATCCGCCAGTACAGCCTCATCACCTCTCCCGGTTCCGCGGTGCGCGCGATCACCGTCAAGCGGGTGCACGGCCCGGCCGCCGCGGGCCCCGACGGCGAGGTCTCCAACCACCTGCACGCCCGGATCCGCACCGGCGACACCCTGCGGATCTCGGCCCCGTACGGCGACCTGGTCCTGGCGGACTCGGTCGCCCCGGTGCTGCTCGCCTCGGCCGGCATCGGCTGCACCCCGATGCTTTCGATGCTGGAGCACCTGGCCGAGACCGGGCACACCGCCCCGGTGACCGTGCTGCACGCCGACCGCTCCCCCGCCGATCACCCGCTGCGGGGCGACCACCGGGCACTGACCCACAAACTGGCCGACGCCTCGGCCCGGTTCTGGTACGAGGAGGCGGCGGAGCCGGGCGACGGCGAGGGCCGCATGGACCTGGCGACCGTTCCCCTCGCCCCGGGCACCCGGGCCTACCTGTGCGGTCCGCTCCCCTTCATGCGGTCGGTGCGCGAGCAGTTGATCGCCAAGGGGCTGCCGGCCGCCGACATCCACTACGAGGTCTTCGGTCCGGACCTGTGGCTCGCATCGGCCTGATCATTGGCCGGATCGGCTCGCTCACCGTACGAATGCACTAGCCGTGGAAGGGACGCCTCCGCTAAACCGGAGGGTGACGATACGGACACACAGGGTGTCCGTCGCGCACCGCAACGAAGGAGGCGGCCATGGCCGCACCCATGTCCGCGGACCGTTTCATCAACGCACTGCGCAACGAGGGCCTGACCGTCGTCGAAGTCGGCGCCTGGCGCACCCACAACCGCAACCACAAGGGCCCCTGGGGGCCGGTGCACGGGGTGATGATCCACCACACCGTCACCCGGGGCACCGCGTACACCGTCGAGCTCTGCCGGGAGGGCCACAGCGCCCTGCCCGGCCCGCTCTGCCACGGCGTGATCGCCAAGGACGGGCGGGTCCACCTCGTGGGCTACGGCCGCGCCAACCACGCGGGCGCGGGCGACTCCGACGTCCTGGCCGCGGTGATCGCCGAGAAGCGGCTGCCGCCGGACAACGAGACGGACACCGACGGCAACCGCTACTTCTACGGCTTCGAGTGCGAGAACCTGGGCGACGGCGTGGACCCCTGGCCGGCGGTCCAGCTCGACGCCATCGCCCGCGCCTCGGCGGCGATCTGCCGCTTCCACCGCTGGACGGAACGCTCGGTGATCGGCCATCGCGAGTGGCAGCCGGGCAAGGTCGACCCCAGGGGCTTCACGATGGACGCCATGCGCGCCCGCATCGGCGAGCGCCTGAAGTAGCCGGCCCCACGGCCGGCGGCTCCGGGCCCCTCCCCGGGCCGTCGTCCCCGGCAGCATGCCGGGGACGACGACGGAGCACCGCTACCTGCTGCGCGCGGCCATGGCCAGCGCGATCACCCACCCCACGACGGACCAGCCCAGGAACAGGTTGACCACGAGAACGGACCCCTTGTTGGGCACCCCTCGCCCGAACGCGACCGCGGTGGGAATGAAGTAGGCCAGGACGATGACCACGAGCCCCACCACACCGAACGGAATCGCATCACTGCCGCCCATGAATTCCCCCCATGTTCAACGGATCTGACGCTCCATCATCACTGATGACCCACGACACGTGAAGAACCCCCCGGGCACCGCCCCCGCCCGGGCCGCTCGCCGCCGCAGCCGGTACGTGGTCAGCCGAGGTACGGCGCGCGGCGATGCTCCGAGAAGTGTCGGACGCGCGGGTCGGACGCGCGGGTCGGACCCGGCGTGCGGCGGCACGGGTGGGGGCGGATCACAATGGACGGGTGAAACCGCCCGTGAATGTCGACGTGCTCCTGCGGCCGCGACCGCCGTCGCCGTTGCTGGAGGTCCATGACGAGCGGTTCGCGGAGCACGGCGTACGGCTCCTGCTGAAGCGGGACGACCTCGTCCATCCGGAGCTGCCCGGCAACAAGTGGCGCAAGCTCGCGCCCAATCTTCGGGCGGCCGTGGCGGGTGGTCACGAGCAGCTGGTCACCTTCGGCGGGGCCTACTCGAACCACCTGCGGGCCACCGCCGCCGCCGGGCGCTCGCTCGGGCTGGCGACGGTCGGGATCGTCCGTGGGGACGAGCTCGCCGGACGGCCCCTGAACGACTCCCTCGCCCGGTGCGTCGCCGACGGGATGCGGCTGCACTTCGTGTCCCGGTCGCGGTACCGCCGCAAGGCCGAGCCGCAGGAGCTCGCCCGGCTGGTGGACGAGGCGGACGCGCGCGGCGCGTACGTCGTCCCCGAGGGCGGCAGCAACGCCCTCGCCCTGAGTGGCTGCGCCGAGCTCGGCCGGGAACTGCGCGGCGCCGCCGACGTGGTGGCGGTGGCCTGCGGTACCGGCGGGACGCTGGCGGGCCTCGCGGCCGGGCTGGACCCCGGGCAGCGGGCGCTCGGGGTTCCGGTCCTGGCGGGCGGCTTCCTGGCCGCGGAGATACGTTCCCTCCAGGCGGCCGCCTTCGGGGGCCCGGCCGGCGACTGGACCCTGGCCGAGGACTTCCACCACGGCGGTTACGCCCGCGTCCCGGCCGAGCTGGAGGCCTTCGCCGCCGACTTCGGCGCCCGCCACGGCCTCCCGGTGGAGCGGATCTACGTGGCCAAGCTGCTCTGGGCCCTGGCCGAGCTCACCGCGTCCGGCGCCTTCCCGCGCGGCACCACCCTCGCCGCCGTCGTCACCGGCCGTCCGTGACCGCGCCCGTCCTCGCTCAGCCCTCCTCGCGGTAGGCCGCGGCCTCCTCCAGGTCCAACCGGCGCAGCAACGCCCGCAGCATCTCGTCGTCGATCCGCCGCTGGTCCCGCAGAGTCACGAAGACCTCCCGCTCGGCCGCGATCATCTCCCGCGCGAGCCGCCGGTAGATGTCGTCCGCCGACTCCCCCGTCTCCGGATTGACCTCGCCCAGCCGTTCCCACACCGCGTTGCGCCGGCGCTCCATGACCGTCCGCAGCCGGTCCGCCAGCGGCGGCGGCAGCGTGCTGTTCTCCGGCTCCTCCAGCAGCTCGGCCAGCCGTTCCTCGGCCGCCCGCGAGGCCTCGCTCTGCGCCTGCGCCTCCGCCAGGGTCTCCGCCTGCACGTCCTTCGGCGGCAGCTTCAGTGCCCGGATCAGCGGCGGCAGCGTCAGCCCCTGCACCACCAGCGTCCCGATGACCGTGGTGAAGGTCAGGAACAGGATCAGATTCCGGTGCGGCACCGACATCGGCACGGAGAAGGCGATGGCCAACGAGACCACGCCGCGCATCCCGGCCCACCCCACGATCACCGGGGCCTTCCAGTCGGTCTCCGGCTCCCGGTCCCGGATCCGTGGCGAGATCCAGCGGGGCACGAAGGTCGCCGGGAAGACCCACAGGAACCGGGCCACCACCACCGCCAGGAACACGGCGATCGCGTACCAGGCCGCGTGCAGGCCGTCGTACTCGCCGAGCCCCTTGAGGACCACCGGCAGCTGGAGCCCGATCAGCGCGAAGACCACGGACTCCAGCACGAAGGCGACCACCTTCCACACCGCCTCCTCCTGGAGCCGGGTGGCGAAGTCGACCTGCCAGTTCCGGTGCCCGAGGTAGAGCGCCACCACGACCACCGCGAGCACCCCGGAGGCGTGCACCCGCTCGGCGGCCGCGTACGCCACGAAGGGGATCAGCAGCGAGAGGGTGTTCTGGAGCAGGGGTTCCTTCAGTCGCGTGCGCAGATGGTGGATCGGCACCATCAGCAGCAGGCCCACGCCGATGCCGCCCACCGAGGCCAGCAGGAATTCCGCGATCCCGCCCGCCCAGCCGGCGCTCACCCCGACGGCGGCGGCCAGCGCCACCTTGTAGGCGGTGATCGCGGTCGCGTCGTTGACCAGGGACTCACCCTGCAGGATGGTCGTGATCCGGTTCGGCAGTTTGAGTTTGCGGGCGATCGCGGTGGCGGCGACCGCGTCCGGCGGGGCGATCACCGCGCCCAGCACCAGCGCCACCGGCACGGAGAGCCCCGGCACCAGCGCGTACGCCGCGTACCCGACGACGAGCGTCGCGAAGAGCACGTAGCCCACCGAGAGCATCGCGATGGGCCGGACGTTCGCGCGCAGGTCCAGGTACGAGCTGTCCACGGCGGCCGTGTACAGCAGCGGCGGGAGCAGCAACGGCAGCACGATGTGCGGGTCGAGGGCGTACGCGGGCACCCCCGGCACGTACCCGGCCAGCAGACCGGCGGCGACCAGCAGCAGGGGCGCGGGCACCGGGGTCCGGCGCGCCAGCCCGGCGACCGCCGCACTACCGGCGATCAGCGCCACCAGCGGCAATACCTCCATCGAAGATCCACCTCAATCATCGGCCGCTCGCCCCGAACGCGCGGGCTTGGCCGAGGAGATCCCCAGGACTCGCACGGCGGGAACGTATTCTGTACGAGATCAAGCTCCGGTCAAAGCGTGACGCAACGACACTCCGCCGCATCGCGGCTCCGGCCCGTGCGCGCGGTTCGCCCCGAGACTGAAGGCCGCGGTTCCGGTACAAGGAGAATGCGATGAGCGAGTGCACCCACGTTGCCGAACTGCCGCGTCCCGAACCGGTGCCCTCGGACCACACCTGCCCCGAGTGCCTGGCCCTCGGCAGCCACCCCGTGCAGCTGCGGATGTGCCTGGTGTGCGGGCAGGTGGCCTGCTGTGATTCCTCGCCCCACCGGCACGCCACGGCGCACCACCAGGAGACCGGGCATCCCGTCATGCGGAGCTTCGAACCGGGTGAGACCTGGCGCTGGTGTTTTGTCGACGGTTCGATCGTCTGAAGCGGGGTAGTTCAACCCTCCGCCGGTTCCCCTGATTTGGGCCCCGCAGACCCCTAGCCACTGTGCGTACCCATGGGCTTACCATCAGTCACTGGCTCGCAGGCGGGGTGCTCGAAGCGGGCACCAAGAGGGGTGCCGCGACACGATCGCCCGGATCGCGATAGCGTCACCGGCGAACAGAGCTCGTACCACCTTGGAGGTGAGGGTGTCCCAGATCGCAGGCGAGCCCGGGACTCAGGACTTCGTGGAAGTCCGGCTGCCCGCTGCGGGTGCCTACCTGTCGGTGCTGCGGACGGCCACGGCCGGCCTCGCGGCACGTTTGGACTTCACCCTCGACGAGATCGAGGACCTCCGCATCGCGGTGGACGAGGCCTGCGCGATCCTGCTCCAGCAGGCCGTGCCGGGCTCCGTCCTCAGTTGCGTGTTCCGGCTGATCGACGATTCGCTGGAGGTGACCGTCTCGGCGCCGACCACCGACGGGCGCGCACCGGAGCGTGACACGTTCGCGTGGACGGTCCTGTCGGCGCTGGCCGGCAAGGTCGAGGCCACGGTCGAGGAGAACAAGACGGTGAGCATCAGCCTCTACAAACAGCGCGGCGCGGGACCAGGCCCGGCGTGAGCGGCGGGGAGATCCCGGTGCGGGGCGGGGATCGGCCCCGGGTACGGCACGAGGTCGACGGCGGCATCCCGGAGCAGCAGCACGCCCGGCCGCACCCGGCTGACGCGGATGCGGAAGACGGCTTTTTGGACTCGGCGGAGCGACGGGCGGGCCCTATGAGCGAGAACCAGCAGGAACAACCACAACCACCCCAGCCGACCACGACGGGAGCCGAGGCCGAGGCCGCGGCCCCCGTGGTGGTGCCGGTGCCGGTGTTCGCCGCGACCCCGGCGCTGCCGGATCCGCGCGACCGCAGCGGCGCTCGGGCCCTGTTCATCGAGCTGCGGGCGCTGCCCGACGGGTCGGTGGAGAAGGCCGAGCTGCGCAATCGGCTGGTACGGATGCACCTGCCGCTGGTGGAACACCTGGCGCGGCGCTTCCGCAACCGCGGTGAGCCGCTCGACGACCTGACCCAGGTCGCGACGATCGGCCTGATCAAGTCGGTGGACCGGTTCGACCCGGACCGCGGGGTCGAGTTCTCCACGTACGCCACGCCCACGGTGGTCGGCGAGATCAAGCGCCACTTCCGTGACAAGGGCTGGGCCGTGCGGGTACCGCGTCGTCTGCAGGAGCTGCGGCTCTCGCTGACGACGGCCACGGCCGAACTGTCCCAGCAGCACGGCCGCTCCCCGACGGTGCACGAACTGGCCGAGCGGCTGGGGATCTCCGAGGAGGAGGTGCTGGAGGGGCTGGAATCGGCCAATGCCTACAGCACGCTCTCCCTCGACGTCCCGGACACCGACGACGAGTCGCCGGCGGTCGCGGACACCCTGGGCGCGGAGGACGAGGCCCTGGAGGGCGTCGAGTACCGCGAGTCCCTCAAGCCGCTGCTGGAGGGTCTGCCGCCGCGGGAGAAGCGGATCCTGCTGCTTCGCTTCTTCGGCAACATGACCCAGTCGCAGATCGCCCAGGAGGTCGGCATCTCCCAGATGCACGTCTCCCGGCTGCTGGCCCGCACCCTGGCCCAGCTCCGCGACAAGCTCCTCGTCGAGGAGTAGGCGAGCGCGGCAAGAACCGGACGACCGGTTATCGGGCCTGTTCCCCGGGCCCGATACCGAGAGCCTCGGTCGCCGTCGGATTGACCAGGAGCGCCACGACGGCCACCGCGGCCACGGCCAGCGCCACGGCGGCGGCGATCATCGCACCGCCGGTGCTGTAGAGGGTCCAGGCCACCGGCAGCGCCATCAGCTGGGTGATCAGGGCCGGGCCGCGGCTCCAGCGGCGGCCCAGGCGCAACCCCCGGGCCGCGATCAGCGGCAGCGCGGCGAGCGCGAGCAGGGTGATCCCACCCGTCTCGGCCTGCTGCGGGGAGTCGGGGTCACCCGCGATCCCCACGAACAACATGTAGAGCCCGAGGCCGGCCAGGGCCAGGCCCTCCAGGGCCGTGAGCGCGGCGGCCGCGGTCAGCCGGCCGGGCAGCGCGGCGGTCGGGACATCGGCTGCGGGAGCGGGGGCGGGGGCATTCGCGGGCTGCTTCTTACTCACTCCAGCAGGGTAGCGGCGCGGCCCGGACCCCGGAGGGGACGGGCAGTAGGGTCGGCGTCCGAAGGGGTGGGTAGTCTGGCGCTCATGCGTGCACTTCTCGTGGCCAACCCAGCAGCGACCACCACCAGTGCGCGCACGCGCGACGTCCTGACCCATGCCCTGGCCAGCGAGATGAAGCTGGAGGCGGTCACCACCGAGTACCGCGGGCACGCCCGGGACCTGGGGCGCAAGGCCGCGCACGAGGGGCTCGACCTCGTCGTCGCCCTCGGCGGCGACGGCACGGTCAACGAAGTGGTCAACGGTCTCCTGCACAACGGGCCCGATCCCGAGCGGTTGCCGCGGCTGGCGGTGGTCCCCGGCGGCTCCACCAATGTGTTCGCGCGCGCCCTGGGACTGCCCAACGACGCGGTCGAGGCGACCGGCGCGCTGCTGGACGCGCTGCGGGAGCAGCGCGAGCGGACGGTGGGCCTGGGCCTTGCGGCCGGCACCCCGGGTACGGAGGACGAGTCGGTCCCGGCCCGCTGGTTCACCTTCTGCGCGGGCTTCGGCTTCGACGCGGGTGTGGTGGGTCGGGTGGAGCAGCAGCGCGAGCGCGGCAAGCGTTCGACGCACGCTCTGTATGTGCGACAGCTGATGCGTCAGTTCTGGGAGGAGCCGAACCGGCATCACGGCACGGTCACGCTGGAGCGCCCCGGCGCGGACCCGGTGACCGATCTGGTGCTGTCGATAGTGTGCAATACGTCACCGTGGACGTATCTGGGGAATCGTCCCCTTTATGCCTCTCCCGAAGCCTCGTTCGATACTGCGCTTGACGTATTGGCACTGGACCGTTTGTCAACTCCGGCGGTCGCGCGGTACGCGACACAGCTCCTGACCTCCACTCCTGAGCGGGGTCCACACGGCAAGCACGCGGTGTCTCTGCACGATCTGACCGACTTCACCTTGCATTCGAAGGTTCCGCTTCCCTTCCAGATGGACGGCGATCACCTCGGACTGCGGACCAGCGTTCGGTTCACAGGCGTACGCCGTGCACTGCGTGTGATTGTGTGAGTAGAAGGGCCCGGAGGCCTTTCACTCGAACGTTTACGCGCCGGTCCACCCTCACGATGTAGGGCTGTGACCTAGTAGACACCGACGAATCAAAAAAAACTTTCCGGAAGGGGTTGTATCCCCGTCCGAGGTTTGCGAATCTCTTCATGGCGATCGGGACAGCCCGCAACACCCGGCACCCACACAGACCGCCAGAACCCCTCCACGAATCTCTGATTGATCACCCGCGTGAAACCGGGCGGTCGCGCTTCCCTCACGGGGGGATTCGTGAAAGCGTTCACATTCACAAGCAACCTGTTCGCAATACAAGGAGATGGAGCAGCCATGGACTGGCGTCACAACGCCGTTTGTCGTGAGGAAGACCCGGAACTCTTCTTCCCCATCGGCAACACCGGTCCTGCGCTGCTGCAGATCGAGGAAGCCAAGGCCGTCTGCCGCCGTTGCCCCGTCATGGAGCAGTGCCTGCAGTGGGCGCTCGAGTCCGGTCAGGACTCCGGCGTCTGGGGCGGTCTCAGCGAGGACGAGCGCCGCGCCATGAAGCGCCGCGCCGCTCGCAACCGGGCGCGCAACGCCAGCGCCTGACAAACGACTTTCGAGCCTCGACGCGCAGCGCGTAGTACCGAACAAGCGCTCAGCACCGTGCTCTTGGGCCCCGGACCGAATCATTCGGTCCGGGGCTCAGTGCTGTTCGGGGTCCGATTCCGGTCTGCGGGGACCGAATGTCGGGTGACGGCCGGTGACGGCAGCGGCGCCCGGGCGCCGGCCCGACCGTCACGTTAAGTCACGACATCGCTGCTGTTTCCGCGCTACTTCTGTGGGCTGGACGGGATGTCGAGGACGACCTTGGTGCCGCGCGGCTCGGCCCGCAGCATGTCGAACGTGCCGCCGAGCTCCCCCTCCACGAGGGTCCGTACGATCTGCAGCCCGAGATTGCCGGCCCGCTGGGGGTCGAATCCCTCGGGCAGGCCGCTGCCGTCGTCGAGCACGGTGATCAGCAGCCGGCCGTCGGTACGACCGGTTCCGGTGCGGATCGCGGCCACCTCCACGGTGCCCCCCTCCCCCTGGGTGAAGGCGTGCTCCAGGGCGTTCTGCAGGATCTCCGTGAGCACCATCGACAGCGGGGTGGCGACCTCCGCGTCCAGGATCCCGAACCTGCCGGTGCGTCGGCAGTCGACCTTGCCCGGGGAGATCTCCGAGACCATCGCGATGACGCGGTCGGCGATCTCGTCGAACTCGACCCGCTCGTCGAGGTTCTGAGACAGCGTCTCGTGCACGATCGCGATCGATCCGACACGGCGCACGGCCTCGTTCAGCGCCTCGCGGCCCTGCGGCGAGTCCATCCGGCGGGACTGGAGCCGCAAGAGCGCGGCCACGGTCTGGAGGTTGTTCTTCACCCGGTGATGGATCTCCCGGATGGTCGCGTCCTTGGTGATCAATTCACGTTCGCGACGACGCAGTTCCGTGACGTCGCGGCACAGCACCAGGGAGCCGATCCGGGTGCCCTTCGGCTTGAGCGGGATGGCGCGGAGCTGGATGACCCCGCCGTTGCCGTCGACCTCGGTCTCCCGGGGGGCCCAGCCGCTCGCGAGCTTGACCAGCGCCTCGTCCACCGGTCCGCGGGACGGGGCGAGTTCGGCCGTGGTGTTGCCCAGGTGCTGGCCGACGAGGTCGGAGGCGAGGCCGAGCCGGTGGTAGGCGGAGAGCGCGTTCGGAGAGGCGTAGGTGACCACGCCGTCGGCGTCGAGGCGGATCAGGCCGTCCCCGACCCGCGGGGAGGCGTCCATGTCGACCTGCTGGCCGGGGAACGGGAAGGAGCCCGCCGCGATCATCTGGGCGAGGTCGGAGGCGGACTGGAGGTAGGTCAGCTCCAGCCGGCTCGGTGTACGCACAGTGAGCAGATTGGTGTTGCGCGCGATCACTCCCAGTACCCGGCCCTCACGGCGGACGGGGATCGACTCGACGCGGACCGGCACCTCCTCGCGCCACTCGGGGTCGCCCTCGCGCACGATCCGGCCCTCGTCGAGCGCCGCGTCCAGCAGCGGGCGGCGGCCTCGCGGCACCAGGTGGCCGACCATGTCGTCCTGGTACGAGGTGGGACCGGTGTTCGGGCGCATCTGGGCGACCGAGACGTACCGCGTCCCGTCGAGGGTGGGCACCCACAGGACGAGGTCGGCGAAGGACAGGTCGGAGAGCAGCTGCCACTCCGAGACCAGCAGGTGGAGCCACTCCAGGTCGGTTTCACCGAGAGCGGTGTGCTGGCGTACGAGGTCGTTCATGGAGGGCACCTTGCGAGCGTACCCCGGGTACGAGCCATGACTTTCCCCACGGCGGTACTCAGGAGTATCCAAGGGGGGCGAGGGCCGCGTACTGTTGGAGGAAGTGACGGGTTTCCAGGCCCTGTCATTGGATGGACAGAACAGAATGGTCTAGTCCACAATTGATTTCAGAACCTCCGCCCTCCCCGCACAGGAGGACGGATCGAGGTAAGCCGCGCGCTCTGCCCTGACCGCGCAGGCACCTCCACCGGCCGTCGGGAACCGCACACCTGTCGGCCGTAAGTACTCCGGGCTACGGTGCCGGGCGGGTCGAGGGTCCCGTCCTGCACCGTGGCCCAGAGGAACTTCTCCGGCCGGTCAGGCCGCGGGCCAGGCCGCCAGGGCCCGCTCGGCCACCGCCTCCAGCTCTTCCCGGCTCGCGCCGTCGCGCGACTGCTGGGACATCCCCTGCAGCACCGCCCCGGCGTACCGGGCCAGCGCCCGCGCGTCCGTGTCCGCCGGCAGCGCCCCCGTGGCCACGTCGGCCCGGATCCGGCTCTCGAACATCACCAGGTTGGCGTTACGGCGCTCGCGCAGCGCCTGTGCCACCTCCTCCGAGGTGGTGTTGATCGCGGCGCTGATCACCATGCAGCCCCGCGGGTGGGCGGGGTCCGTGTAGATCTCGGCGGCCTCGCGCAGGATGCGGGCGACGGCCGCCCGGGCGGTGGGTTCCTCGGCGAGCGCCACGCTCGCGAAGTCCCCGTACCGGCAGCCGTAGACCGCGACGACCTCGTCGAAGAGCTTGCGCTTGTCGCCGAAGGCCGCGTAGAGGCTGGGCGCGCCGATACCGAGCGAGGCGGTCAGGTCGGCGATGGAGGTCGCCTCGTAGCCGCGCTCCCAGAAGGCGAGCATCGCCTTGTCGAGGGCGGCGTCGCGGTCGAAGGAACGGGGCCTGCCGCGCTGTCCGGTCACCATGCCCGCATTCTATAGCGGGCGCTAGGAAATCTGATACGTTCCTTTCTGTAGCGACCACTAGCGATTACCGGAAGGGGGCGCGTCATGGGCGTGCTCAAGGGGAAGACGGCACTGGTCACGGGCGGCAGCCGGGGCATCGGACGGGCCGTGGCCGAGCGGCTGGCGCGGGACGGGGCACTCGTCGCGGTGCACTACGGACGCGACGAGGCGGCGGCGAAGGCGACGGTGGCGGCGATCGGGGCGGCCGGTGGACGGGCCTTCGCGATCGGCGCCGAGCTCGGCGTCCCGGGCGACGCGCAGGCCCTCTGGGCGGCGTACGCGGCCCATCCCGACCACACCGAGGGGGTGGACATCCTGGTGAACAACGCCGGGGCGGCGGCCTTCGCGGGCATCGGGGACACCGACGAGGAGATGTACGACCGGGCGCACGCGCTCAACGCCAAGGCCCCGTTCTTCGTGATCAAGTACGGGCTGGAGCGCCTGCGGGACGGGGGTCGGATCGTGAACGTGACCGGTACCCCGGAGATCGCCCTGCCGGCCATCCTGGCCACGGTCATGGCCAAGGGCGCGGCGAACGCGCTGACCCGGTCGCTGGCCGCCGAGCTGGCTCCGCGCGGGATCACCGTGAACTCGGTCGGTCCCGGCATCACGGAGACCGACCTCAACGCCGGCCTCCTCGCGGACGAGGCGACCCGGGCCCACCTGGCCGCCCGCTCCGTCTTCCACCGGGTGGGCACGGCCCAGGAGGTCGCCGACGTGGTGGCCTTCCTGGCCTCGCCCGACTCCCGGTGGGTGACGGGCCAACACATGGACGCGACGGGCGGCCTGCAACTGGCGCTGATCTAGAGCCGGTCAGGGCCGGTCGGCGGGGACGCTGCTGGGGACGGTCGGGAGCATGACACCCCGCGGGGGTGCGGTCTCTCCGCCGCCGGCCATCGCGATGACGAAGGGGTCGGGGAGCGCGTAGGGCTCCGCCGCGTCGAGGTCGACCTGGTAGCCGAGGTCCCCGAGGCTCGCCACGGTCAGCCTGCTCAAGGGGTTGCCGGGGCCGCCGATGGTGGGCGACATCAGCTCGTTGCCGAAGACCCGTTCGCGCCAGTGGCCACCCGCGCTGCCCGCGCCGCCGACGTTCGCGACCGGTACGGGAGTGGGCTGCCCGGCTCCGATGAGGGTGCCGAACTCCTTCATGGCGCCGGGGCCGACGAAGGTGGGGTTGGGGCCGGGGAAGTCCTTCAGCAGACCGAAGGTGTCCCAGAGCGTCCCGATCCCCAGCACATGGCCCATCTCGTGCGTGATGACGTCCAGCAGCGAGCCGTCGTCCTCCATCTGCCCCAGGTCGGCCTTGTCGAACCGCATGATGCCCGTGGCGGGCAGGCGCGCTCCGGTGGTCGCCGGCTCGCGCCGCAGGCGGATCGGCCCCGCCTCGCCGAGCGTCCCGAAGATCCCGTCGATCACGACGCCTTCGGCATCGATCAAGAGGTCGTCGATGACGACGTCGCCCGTGAAGTCGCGCAGGATCGCGGTCTCCAGGTCACCGACGATGACCCTCGCCCAGCGTTCGGCGGCCTCGGCGAAGACGTCCCGCTGGCCGCTCGTCAGCCCGCCGACGAACCGCACCTCGATCTGGAACGGGGAGGTGGTCGCGGCGAGCAGCTCGGCGCGACCGGCATCCGCGACAGCCCTGTAGGTCTCGAAGGCGTAGGTGGTGTGCCTTCCCATGACGACCACTCCAATCGCACCTACCATGATTTACCTACCAAAACCACCCTAATCACTCATGGAGTTGTAGACAGGGCAACCAACCGGTTGAAGGTTCTCCCGACCTCACCGGAGGCCGGGCGTCCACATCCGGCTCACCATGGATGACGCCGAGGCCCTGTCACGGACGGCGGCCTCTGCTAGATTGGTCTATACCACCCCACCCCATCCACTCCAGATCGGCAGGCCCCGCGTGGAAGTTGTCATCGTCCCGGACGCCAAGGCAGGCGGCGAGCTCATCGCGGAGGCCATGGCCGCCCTGGTGCGGCGCAAGCCCGACGCCCTGCTCGGCGTGGCGACCGGCTCTACCCCGCTGCCCATCTACGAGGCCCTCGCGGCCAAGGTCCGCGCCGGGCAGGTCGACGCCTCCCGGGCCCGGATCTGCCAGCTCGACGAGTACGTCGGCCTGCCGGCCGGGCACCCCGAGTCCTACCGCGCGGTCGTGCTCCGCGAGGTCGTCGAGCCGCTGGGTCTGTCCGAGGCCTCCTTCATGGGCCCCGACGGTTCGGCCGAGGACATCGTCGGCGCGTGCGAGGCCTACGACCGCGCCCTGGCCGAGGCCGGTGGCGTCGACCTCCAGCTGCTGGGCATCGGCACGGACGGCCACATCGGCTTCAACGAGCCCTGCTCCTCCCTCGCTTCGCGCACCCGGATCAAGACGCTGACGGAGCAGACCCGCGTGGACAACGCGCGCTTCTTCGACAACGACCTGGAGCAGGTGCCGCACCACGTCATCACCCAGGGCATCGGCACCATCCTCGACGCCCGCCACCTGGTCCTCCTGGCCACCGGCGAGGGCAAGGCGGAGGCCGTGGCGCAGACCGTCGAGGGCCCGCTGTCCGCGTTGGTCCCGGCCTCCGCGCTGCAACTGCACCGGCACGCCACGGTGATCGTGGACGAGGCGGCCGCATCGAAGCTGAAGCTGGCCGACTACTTCCGCCACACCTACGCCGACAAGCCCGCCTGGCAGGGCCTGTAGCCGCACGGGCACCACAGAAGGGCCGGACTCCCTCGACGGGAGTCCGGCCCTTCGCCGTACGGAGGCGGCCGCCCCGGAGAAGATCCGGCGGCCGACACCTGACAGCCCCCGCTCCGGAGGTGGTCCGGAGCGGGGGCTGTCGCCCTGGTCAGGGGTACGTGGCGGGATCAGACTCCCGCGATCACCTCGGCGGCGGCGCGGCCGCAGACCCGCGAGGCGCCGTGCGTGGCGATGTACAGGGCCCCGCGCGGCCGGGCGCGCGGCAGGCCCATCTCGACCACGACCGTGTCCGGTCGGGCCGCGACCAGCGCGTCGAGGGCCTCGGTCATCCAGGGGTGCCGGTGCGCGTCACGGACGACCGCGACGACGGTACGGTCCCCCGCGGCCGCCAGCACGTCCTCGGCGCCGGAGCCCTCGGGGAAGACGCCCGCCTCCGTGCCCGGGAGCAGTTCGGCGAGTTCCGCCGCCACGCCCCACGGGGTCTCGTCCCCCACCGCGATGTTCGCGACGGGCGCGAGCGTGGCGACGTAGGGCGCGGTGAGCGGCTTCGTCGAACCGGTGACGAGCACGGCGCGGCGGGCGGCCGTCAGCCCGATGCCGGACGCGCGGCTCCCCTCCGGCTGCGCGTCCGGCCGGGCTCCGCGGGTCCATGCGGCGAGCGCGCGGACGCGGGCGGCGGCGTCGGCGAGGCGCTCCTCGGGCAGTGCCCCCTCGCGGACGGCCGCGACCAGCGCGTCGCGCAGCCGCAGGACGGTGGCTTCGTCGGCGAGTCCGCCCCCGACGCAGATGGCGTCGGCGCCGGCCGCGATCGCCAGGACCGAGCCGCGCTCGATCCCGTACGTCCCGGCGATGGCGTGCATCTCCATGCCGTCGGTGACGATGAGGCCCTCGTAGCCGAGCTCCCCCCGCAGCAGACCGGTCAGGATCTGCGGGCTGAGGGTGGCCGGGCGGGTCGGGTCGAGGGCGGGCACCAGGATGTGCGCGCTCATCACGGCCTTGGTGCCGGCCTCGATCGCCGCCTTGAAGGGGACGAGTTCGCGGGCCTGGAGGGTGTCCAGGTCCACGTCGATGCGCGGCAGGGCGTGGTGGGAGTCGACGTTGGTGTCGCCGTGTCCCGGGAAGTGCTTGGTGCAGGCGGCCACGCCGGCGGCCTGGAGGCCCTGGACGTAGGCGGCGGTGTGCCGGGCGGCGAGGTGGGTGTCGGCGCCGAAGGACCGTACGCCGATCACCGGGTTGTCCGGGTTGGAGTTGACGTCGGCGGACGGGGCCCAGTTGAGGTTGACCCCGCACTCGGCGAGCCGGCGGCCCAGCTCGCGGGCGACGCCGCGGGTCAGGTCGGTGTCGTCGACGGCGCCGAGGGCCAGGTTGCCGGGGAAGGAGGAGCCGCCCCGGACCTCCAGGCGGGTGACGTCGCCGCCCTCCTCGTCGATGGCGACCAGGACGTCGTCGCGCTCGGTACGCAGCTGCGCGGTCAGCGCGGCGAGCTGCTCGGGCGAGGTGATGTTGCGGCCGAACAGGCCGACGGCGGTGAGGCCTTCGCCGACCTGCCGGAGCAGCCAGTCGGGGGCGGTGGTGCCCTCGAAGCCGGGCTGGAGGACGGCGAGGGCGTCGCGGGTGAGCGTATCGGTGCGGTGCGCAAGGACAGTCATGGCGGCCGTTATCCCTTCACGGCGCCGGCGGTCATCCCGCCGACGGCCTTGCGCTGGAGGAAGATGAAGATGAGCAGGACCGGGACCGCGAAGAGCGAGGACGCGGCCATGGTGGCGCCCCAGTCGTTGCCGAAGGCCGACATGAACTCGGTCAGCCACAGCGGCAGGGTCTGCGCGCTCTTGTCCTTGTTCAGGATCAGGACCATGGCGAACTCGTTCCAGGCGGTGATGAAACCGAAGAGCGAGGTGGACATCAGGCCGGGGGCCAGCAGCGGGAAGATCACCTTGCGGAAGGCCTGGCCGCGGGTGCAGCCGTCGATCTGGGCCGCCTCCTCCAGGGTCACCGGGACGGCGGCGATGAAGCCGCGCAGGGTCCAGATGGTGAAGGGGAGGATCATCACGAAGTAGATCGCGGTGAGCAGCGGGAGGCTGTTCAGCATCTCGCCGTCGCGGGCGATCATGTACATCGCGATGACCATGACCTCCCAGGGGGCCATCTGGGCCATCATCACCGTGAGGACGAGGCCCTTGCGGCCCTTGAACCTCATCCGGGCGATGGCGAAGCTCGCGGCGAGGGCGACGAGCAGGGCCAGCGCGACGGCGCCGACGGTGACCAGGACGCTGTTGGTGACGTACGTCCAGAAGTTGGAGACCCCGGTGGCCTTGGTGAAGTTGTCGAGCGTCGGGGTGAAGACGAAGACCGGGTCCTTCGTGAGCATCTGGCTCGACGGCTTGAGGGCCGAGGAGAACATCCAGTACACGGGGAAGACGAAGACCAGGGCGAGGAGGAGCGCGCCGAGGTTCTTGACCACGGCGGCGGGGCGGACCGGCCGGCGCTTGCGGAGCTGCTGCGCGGGCTTCGGCGCGGTGGTGGTGGGGCTGCTCACTGCTCCTCCTCCTGCTTCAGGATCAGGCGGAAGTAGAAGGACATGACGACCACGAGGATCAGGATCGTCAGGACGGAGATGGCGGCGGCGAGGCCGTAGTGGGCCTGGCTCTGGCCCTCGACGTAGGCGAAGACCGGGAGGATCTCGGAGGCGCGGTCGGGGCCGCCCTTGTTCATCGCGTAGACCTGGGTGAAGGCCTTGAACACCCAGATCACTTCGAGGAACGTGGTGATGAGGAAGAACGGCCGGAGGTTCGGGAAGACGATCTTCCAGAAGGTCTGCCAGCCGTTGGCGCCGTCCATCCGGGCGGCCTCGTACAACTCGGCGCCGACCGTGGTCAGTCCGGCGTACATGTTGAGGGCGACGAAGGGGATGGAGCCCCAGACCACCAGGACGGTGACGATCGTCAGGGTGGACAGGCCCGTCTGCATCCAGTTGTGCTGTTCGTATCCGGCGAAGCCGGCGCTGCGCATCACCCAGTTCATGACGCCGAACTGCTCGTCGAACAGCCACTTGAAGACCTGCACGGAGGCGACGATCGGCATGGCCCAGGCCATCACCAGCGCCATCGACAGGACCAGCCGCATCTTCTTGCCGAGCCGGTTGAGCAGGATGCCGATGAGGCTGCCGAGCACCATGATCAGTGCGACGTTGGCCGCGGTGAAGGCGAAGCTGCGGGCGACCACGGTCCAGAAGTCCGCGTCACCGATCAGCTGGGTGTAGTTGGAGAACCCCGCGAAGGGGTACTTCCGCTGGATGAACTCGATCTTGTTGATGTCCTGGAAGGACAGGATCACGTTCTTGATCAGCGGGTACAGCAGCAGTGTCGCGAGGGCGAGCACCGCCGGCGCGACCAGCAGGTAGGGCAGCCACCCCGAGGGGAGCGACTTTCTGCCCCCGCGAGGAGACGTGGGACCGGGGCCGGTCGGGGACGCGGTCTCCTCGGGCCGTCCGGCGGGCTTGTGTGGTGCGTCCTGTGGAGCGGCCGTCATCGCTCCCTGGGAGTGCACGGTCATGGCGTGGCTTCCTCGCGGTTGACTGTGGAGTCAAATGCGCGACCGGGGGCACGGCATGCGGCATGGCGCCTGCCGTGCCCCCGGTGCGATCACACTGCTGGGTGGTGAGGGAACTGCGGGGTGGGGCTACTTGTTGATGCGGTTCGCGATTTCCTTGTCCGCGTCCGCGCCCGCCTTGGCGGCGTCCTCACCGTTCAGGACCTTGGTCATGAACTCCTTGATGGGGTTCGGCTCGGTCTCGACGTTCGCCCAACCCGCGGTGACCGGGGTGATCTTGCCGTTGAGGCCGGCCTTGCCCATGGCCTCGGCGAAGGAACCGGCGGCCGGGGTGAAGTTCGCGCCGACCTGGTTCGGCAGCAGGGCGCCCTTGGTCTCGGCGGCGTACTTGGTCATCTGGTCCTTGCCTGCGGCGAGGGCCAGCCACTCCTTGGCGAGCTCCTTGTTCTTGGAGCGCTCGGCGATCGCGAGGTTGGAGCCGCCGAGGAAGACGGTGCCGGTCTTGTCCGCGGTCTTGCCCGGGATCGGGAAGTAGCCGAAGTCGGCCTCCTTGCCCGCCTCCTTCAGCGCCTTCTCGGCGCCGCCGGCCTCCCAGCCGAGACCGATCCAGGAGGCGACGCCGCCCTTGGGAACGATGTCGGTGGACTGCTGCGGGGTCGCCTCGTCCTTGTCCTTGGGGGCGGTGGAGAAGGCCTGGAGCTTCTTGTAGAAGTCCATCGCGGAGGCGGCCTGGGGGGTGGCGAGGCCACCCTTCCACTTGGCGCCGTCCTTGACGGCGAGTTCGCCGCCCTCGTCCCAGACGAAGCCGGCGAGGACGTACCAGCTCTGGCCGGGGAGGTAGATCGGCTGCGAGGCCGGGTCGGCCGCCTTCAGCTTCTCCAGACCGGCGATCCACTCGTCGCGGGTCTTCGGCGGGGTCACGCCGGCCTTCTCGTAGGCCTTCTTGTCGTAGACGACGACGCGGTTGGCGGCGTACCACGGAGCGGAGTAGAGCTTGCCGTCGATCTCGGCCGAGGCGAGCATGCTCTTCTGCCAGGCGTCGGCGCCGAGTGCGGCCTTGTCCTTGGTCAGGTCGGCGAGACCGCCGGTGACCGCGTAGCCGGCGGTCTGCGTGTTGCCGAGCTCCAGGACGTCCGGCGGGTTGTTCTCGGAGAGGGCCGTGGTGACCTTCTCCTGGATGCCGGTCCACTTCTGCTCTTCGACCTTGACCGTGACACCGGGGTGCTTGGCCGAGAACTCCTTGTTGACCTCGTCGATCCAGGCCTTGGGAGCGGAGCCGTCCATCACCCAGACGGTGATCTCCTTGGCGCCACCTGCGTCGGTCTTCGCCTTGTCGTCGCTGCCGTTGCCGCACGCCGCGACTCCGACCATCATGCCCGCGACACTGACCGCCGCGATGAGCTTGCGCTTCACGCCACCCTCCTCAGGGATGCCTGCACTTCCCTCGCCCGCCGCGGTGACATACGCGAAGTACTGCCGTGGGGCCGGGATCTGATCCATATTGGTTTAGACCAGTAGCTGGAGCTTGGCCTAGACCTTTAGGGGTGTCAAGGGTCTAATGAGCGGGTGTCCGGTCCGTTATCGGACCGACACCTGGGGAGAGAGAAGGCCTGTCCCCCCACTCGTGTCACGATGTGACCGCACATATCGGAGGAGCCGGTGACGGCAGCGAAACTGGAGTCGGGAAGGCGGGCGGCGATGGCCACCGAAGGGGCGACCACGGAGCCGGACGGCGGGGCAGTCACCCGCACGGCACGTGTTCCCAAGTACTACCGACTCAAGCGGCACTTGCTCGACATGACCGAGACGCTGCCGCCCGGCACCCCGGTGCCGCCGGAGCGCACGCTCGCGGCCGAATTCGACACCTCGCGGACCACCGTCCGACAGGCCCTCCAGGAACTGGTCGTAGAGGGACGACTGGAGCGGATCCAGGGCAAAGGCACCTTCGTCGCCAAGCCCAAGGTCTCCCAGGCGCTGCAACTGACCTCGTACACGGAGGACATGCGGGCCCAGGGACTGGAACCGACCTCCCAGCTCCTCGACATCGGCTACGTGACGGCCGACGACACCCTCGCCGGACTGCTCAAGATCACCACCGGTGGACGGGTGCTGCGCATCGAGCGGTTGCGCCTGGCCAGCGGTGAGCCGATGGCCATCGAGACCACGCACCTGTCGGCCAAGCGCTTCCCCGCGCTGCGCCGTTCGCTCGCCAAGTACACCTCCCTCTACACGGCTCTCGCCGAGGTCTACGACGTGCACCTGGCCGAGGCCGAGGAGACCATCGAGACCTCGCTGGCCACCCCGCGCGAGGCCGGCCTCCTCGGCACCGACGTCGGGCTGCCGATGCTGATGCTCTCCCGGCACTCCCTGGACGCCGACGGCGAACCGGTGGAGTGGGTGCGGTCGGTGTACCGCGGCGACCGGTACAAGTTCGTCGCCAGGCTCAAGCGCCCCGCCGTCTGACCTCACCCTCCACCCGCCCGACCTGGCCCGTCGGACCCCGCATCCTCGATTCCTTCACATACCGGAATACGGACGGGGTCTTACGCTCAGCGGGCGATCCCCCGTAGATTCCCTGCGCTTACGCAGATGATCGACGAGGGGACGAGGTCATGCCTGAACCGGAAGCAACAGGGACAGAACGGGACGCGGCGAGTCCGGACAACACATCGGGCTCGCCTTCTCCCCGGTCCATCGCCGCGTGGGTGCTCGTCGGACTCGTCGGCGCCATCGGCTGGGGCGTGCTCGCGCTCTCGCGCGGCGAGGAGATCTCCGCCGCCTGGCTGCTCGCCGCCGCGCTGGGCTCGTACGCGATCGCCTACCGCTTCTACGCGCGCTTCATCGCGAACCGCGTACTGAAGGTGGACGCCACCCGGGCCACCCCCGCCGAACGCCTTGACAACGGTGTCGACTTCCATCCCACCGACCGCCGGGTGCTCTTCGGCCACCACTTCGCGGCCGTCGCCGGCGCCGGTCCGCTCGTCGGACCCGTACTCGCCGCGCAGATGGGCTATCTGCCGGGCACCATCTGGATCGTCGCCGGCGTCATCTTCGCCGGGGCCGTCCAGGACATGGTCACGCTGTTCTTCTCCACCCGCCGCGACGGCCGTTCGCTCGGCCAGATGGCCCGGGACGAGATCGGCCCCGTCGGCGGGGCCGCCGCCCTGATCGCCGTGTTCGCCATCATGATCATCCTACTGGCGGTCCTGGCCCTCGTCATCGTCAACGCCCTGGCGCACTCGCCCTGGGGCGTCTTCTCCATCGGCATGACCATCCCGATCGCCGTCTTCATGGGCTTCTACCTGCGCGTCCTGCGACCGGGTCGGGTCACCGAGGTCTCCGTCATCGGCGTCGCGCTGCTGCTGCTCGCCATCGTCGCGGGCGGCTGGGTCGCCGAGTCCTCCTTCGCGGACACCTTCACCCTGGAGAAGGAGACGCTGGTCATCTGGATGGTGGTGTACGGCTTCCTGGCCTCGGTGCTGCCGGTGTGGATGCTGCTCGCACCCCGCGACTACCTCTCCACCTTCATGAAGGTCGGCACCATCGCGCTCCTCGCGATCGGCGTGGTCATCGCGATGCCCACGCTGAAGATGCCCTCGATCACCGACTTCGCCGCCCGCGGCGACGGCCCGGTCTTCGCCGGCTCGATGTTCCCCTTCGTCTTCATCACCATCGCCTGTGGCGCGCTCTCCGGCTTCCACGCCCTGGTCTCCTCGGGAACCACCCCGAAGATGATCCAGAAGGAGACCCAGGTCCGCATGATCGGCTACGGCGCCATGCTGACCGAGTCCTTCGTCGCCGTCATGGCGATCATCGCGGCCTGCATCATCGAGCCCGGCCTCTTCTTCGCGGTGAACTCGCCTCCCGGAATCATCGGCACCACGGTCGAGTCCGCCTCCCAGGCGGTGACCAACTTCGGTTTCGCCATCTCCCCCGAGGCACTCGCCCAGGCCGCCAAGGACGTCGAGGAAGCCAGCCTGCTCTCGCGCACGGGCGGTGCGCCGACCTTCGCACTCGGAATGTCGGAGATCTTCTCCGCCGTCGTCGGCGGCGCCGGCATGAAGGCGTTCTGGTATCACTTCGCCATCATGTTCGAGGCGCTCTTCATCCTGACGACGCTCGACGCGGGCACCCGCGTGGGCCGGTTCATGCTCCAGGACACCCTCGGCAACGTGCACAAGTCCTTCAAGGACGTCAGCTGGAAGCCCGGCGTGTGGTTCGCGAGCGCGATCGTCGTCGCCGGCTGGGGCTACTTCCTGTGGGTAGGCATCAAGGACCCGCTCGGCGGCATCAACCAGCTCTTCCCGCTCTTCGGCATCGCCAACCAGCTGCTCGCCGCGGTCGCGCTGGCCGTCTGCACCACGCTGCTGATCAAGTCCGGCCGGCTCAAGTGGGCCTGGGTGACGGGCGTCCCGCTGGTCTGGGACGCCACGGTGACCCTGACCGCGAGCTACCAGAAGATCTTCTCGGAGGACGTGAAGGTCGGGTTCTTCGCCCAGCGCGACAAGTACCAGGCCGGAATCGACGCCGACAAGGTCCTGGCGCCCGCCAAGAACATGGACGACATGCACACCGTGGTCACCAACGCCACGGTCGACGGCGTCCTGTGCGCCCTCTTCGCCCTCCTGATCATCGTGGTCCTCGCGGACGCGGCCCGGACCTGCCTCAAGGCCGTCCGCGACCCGGGGTCGGCGACCCTCTCCGAGACCCCGTGGACCGAGTCGAAGATCGTCGCCCCGGCCGGGCTGATCGCGACCGCCGAGGAGCGGGCGGAGCTCGCCGCGGCGGGTCCGGAGGCGGGCGGCGGACACGTCAAGGAGCCGGTGGCCTGATGAGCGTGCGCAGCGCGCTGGCGAAGGCGCGGTTCTACGTACGGGAGTTCTCGGGGGAGGCCGCGTACGACCGGTACGTGGCCCACGCCCGCTCCCACGACCCGGACGCGGAGGTCCTGACCCGCCGCGCCTTCGAGCGCGCCCGCACGGACGCCCGCGAGGCGGACCCCCGCGAGGGCTTCCGCTGCTGCTGAGCCCGACCCGCACGCCGAAGGCCCCGCCGCTCCCCGCGGCGGGGCCTTCGTCCGCTCGGCACCCGCCCGTCGGCGCCCGTCCTGCACACTCGATCGCATGGACATGGTGATCAGGGCGGTGCGGCCCGCCGAGTACGCGGAGCTGGGCGAGATCACGGCGCGGGCCTACCTCGCCGACGGGCATCTGGACTTCAACGAGGACGACCACTACCTGAACGTGCTGCGCGACGTGGCCGGCCGGGCCGCCGAGGGCGAGGTGCTCGTCGCCGTGCGCGACGAACGGCTCCTGGGCGGTGTGACCTTCGCCGCTCCGGGCAGCCCGCTCGCCGACATCGCGGCCCCGGACGAGGCCGAGTTCCGGATGCTCGCGGTGGCCCACGAGGCGCGCGGCCAGGGCGCCGGTGAGGCTCTGGTGCGAGCCTGCGTCGAGCGGGCGAGGGCGCTGGAGGGGGTGACCGGCCTGGTTCTGTCCACCCAACGCGGCATGGCCGGGGCCCATCGGATCTACGCGCGACTGGGCTTCGTACGCACTCCGGAGCGGGACTGGGCGCCGATCGAAGGCCTGACACTCCTCACTTACCGGCTCAAGCTGTAGCCACGCCGACACTACATGTGGGGGTTACCGCAGAGGGCCGCCCCCACATGTATGCTCATGCCTGCTGTCGCCGCAGGGGAATCCGGTGCGAATCCGGAACTGTCCCGCAACGGTATGAAGTGTCCGGCTACCGGACACCAAGTCCGATGACCTGCCGACAGCGCGCCCGGCTCGACCGAACCGGGTGCCGATTCGTCCGGGCCTCGCGGTTGGGCCGGTGGACGCCATGCGGGGTACGCGTTCTCGTCGCGCCCGCATGCGCCCGCCCGCGCCCCGCCCCGCCGATGACCGGGCCGAGCGAGGGAGAGCTCCCGCCGTGACCATCGCGCCTTCCGCACCGCGCGCCGAGTCCACTTCTGGCGACAACACCGAGGGCCCGGGGGCCACGCTGCTGCGTACCCTCACCGAACTTACGGCGGACCTCCCCGACACCGACCCCGGCCGGGTCGCGGCTTCCGCGCTGCGCGGCCGCAGCTCCGCCGCCGACGACGCCGAACTGCGCGGGCTGGCCACCGAGGCCGCCGCCGGTCTGATCTCCGAGGACCCGGCCTACTCCCGGCTCGCCGCCCGCCTGCTGACGCTGGCCGTGCGCGACGAGGCCGCGAGCCAGGGCTCCACCTCCTTCTCGGCCTCCGTCGAGGTCGGCCACCGCGAGGGCCTCATCGCGGACCGCACGGCCGAGTTCGTCCGTACGCACGCGAGCCGGCTCGACTCTCTGGTCGAGCTGACCCTCGCCGAGGGCGCCGACGACCGCTTCGGCTTCTTCGGCCTGCGCACCCTGCACAGCCGCTACCTGCTGCGCCACCCGATCACCCGTCAGGTCATCGAGACCCCGCAGTACTTCATGCTGCGCGTGGCGTGCGGTCTGGCCGCCGACGAGAGCGTCCAGGCCGTCGAGGAAGTGGCCTCGCTGTACCGGCTGATGAGCCGTCTGGACTACCTGCCGTCCTCCCCGACGCTGTTCAACTCCGGCACCCGGCACCCGCAGATGTCCTCCTGCTACCTGCTGGACTCCCCGCTGGACGAGCTCGACTCGATCTACGACCGCTACCACCAGGTCGCGCGCCTGTCGAAGCACGCGGGCGGCATCGGTCTGTCGTACTCCCGCATCCGCGCCCGCGGTTCGCTGATCCGCGGCACCAACGGCCACTCCAACGGCATCGTGCCGTTCCTGAAGACCCTCGACGCCTCCGTCGCCGCCGTGAACCAGGGTGGCCGCCGCAAGGGCGCCGCCGCCGTCTACCTGGAGACCTGGCACGCGGACATCGAGGAGTTCCTGGAGCTCCGCGACAACACCGGTGAGGACCAGCGCCGCACCCACAACCTGAACCTCGCCCACTGGGTGCCGGACGAGTTCATGCGCCGCGTGAACGCCGACGCCGACTGGTCGCTGTTCTCCCCGGCCGACGTGCCCGAGCTGGTCGACCTGTGGGGCGACGACTTCGACGCCGCCTACCGCAAGGCCGAGGCCGACGGCCTGGCCCGCAAGACCATGCCCGCCCGCGACCTGTACGGCCGGATGATGCGCACCCTCGCGCAGACCGGTCAGGGCTGGATGACCTTCAAGGACGCCTCCAACCGCACGGCGAACCAGACCGCCGAGCCGGGCACCGTCGTCCACTCCTCGAACCTGTGCACCGAGATCATCGAGGTCACGAACGACGGCGAGACGGCCGTCTGCAACCTCGGCTCGGTCAACCTGGGCGCCTTCGTCGTGAACGGCGAGATCGACTGGGAGCGGATCGACGA
The DNA here is from genome assembly GCF_041432505.1 of Streptomyces virginiae. Taxonomy (GTDB): domain Bacteria; phylum Actinomycetota; class Actinomycetes; order Streptomycetales; family Streptomycetaceae; genus Streptomyces; species Streptomyces virginiae_A. Next base: position 5,715,235 of record NZ_CP107871.1, on the reverse strand, counting down.
GACCGTCCGCACCGCCGTCACCTTCCTCGACCGCGTGGTGGACATCAACTTCTACCCGACCGAGCAGGCCGGCCGCTCCAACGCCCGCTGGCGTCCGGTGGGCCTGGGCGCGATGGGCCTCCAGGACGTCTTCTTCAAGCTGAAGCTGCCCTTCGACTCCCCCGAGGCGAAGGCCCTGTCCACCAAGCTCTCCGAGCGCATCATGCTGGCCGCCTACGAGGCCTCCTGCGACCTCGCCGAGCGCAGCGGCCCGCTGCCGGCCTGGGAGCAGACCCGTACCGCCCGCGGTGTCCTGCACCCGGACCACTACGACGTCGAGCTGAACTGGCCGGAGCGCTGGGACGCGCTGCGCGCCCGCGTCGCCGAGACCGGCATGCGCAACTCCCTGCTCCTCGCCATCGCCCCGACGGCGACCATCGCCTCCATCGCCGGCGTGTACGAGTGCATCGAGCCGCAGGTCTCCAACCTGTTCAAGCGCGAGACGCTCAGCGGTGAGTTCCTCCAGGTGAACGGCTACCTGGTGGAGGAGCTCAAGCAGCTCGGCGTGTGGGACGCCCAGACCCGTGAGGCGCTGCGCGACTCCTCCGGCTCGGTCCAGGGCTTCGGCTGGATCCCGGCCGAGGTCCGCGAGCTGTACCGCACGGCGTGGGAGATCCCGCAGCGCGGTCTGATCGACATGGCGGCGGCCCGTACGCCGTTCCTGGACCAGTCGCAGTCGCTGAACCTGTTCCTGGAGACGCCCACCATCGGCAAGCTCAGCTCGATGTACGCGTACGCCTGGAAGCAGGGCCTGAAGACCACCTACTACCTGCGCTCGCGCCCGGCGACGAAGATCGCCCGTGCCGCGCAGGCGGCCGCGCCCGTCGAGCTGCCCCAGGCGGTCGCCGACGCCGAGGCGCTGGCCTGCTCCCTTGAGAACCCCGAGTCCTGCGAGGCCTGCCAGTAATGAGCTCCAACGACCAGAAGAACCTCCTGGACCCGGGCTTCGAGCTCACGCTCCGCCCGATGCGCTACCCGGACTTCTACGAGCGCTACCGGGACGCGATCAAGAACACCTGGACCGTCGAGGAGGTCGACCTCCACTCGGACGTCGCGGACCTCGCGAAGCTGACGCCTTCCGAGCAGCACATGATCGGCCGACTGGTCGCGTTCTTCGCGACCGGCGACTCGATCGTCTCGAACAACCTGGTGCTGACGCTCTACAAGCACATCAACTCCCCGGAGGCGCGCCTGTACCTGTCGCGCCAGCTGTTCGAGGAGGCCGTGCACGTCCAGTTCTACCTGACGCTGCTCGACACCTACCTGCCCGACCCGGACGACCGCGCGGCCGCCTTCGACGCGGTCGAGGAGATCCCCTCCATCCGCGAGAAGGCGCAGTTCTGCTTCAAGTGGATGGACTCGGTCGAGAAGATCGACCGGCTGGAGACGGCCGCCGACCGCCGCCGCTTCCTGCTGAACCTGATCTGCTTCGCGGCGTGCATCGAGGGCCTGTTCTTCTACGGCGCCTTCGCGTACGTGTACTGGTTCCGCTCGCGCGGTCTGCTGCACGGCCTGGCCACCGGCACCAACTGGGTGTTCCGTGACGAGACCATGCACATGAACTTCGCGTTCGAGGTCGTGGACACGGTCCGCAAGGAGGAGCCGGAGCTCTTCGACGACGCCCTCCAGCAGCAGGTCACCGACATGCTCAAGGAGGCCGTGGAGGCGGAGCTGCAGTTCGGTCGCGACCTGTGCGGTGACGGCCTGCCGGGCATGAACACCGAGTCGATGCGCGAGTACCTGGAGTGCGTCGCGGACCAGCGTCTGGTCCGTCTCGGGTTCCCGCCGGTGTACGGCTCGCAGAACCCGTTCTCCTTCATGGAGCTGCAGGGCGTGCAGGAGCTGACGAACTTCTTCGAGCGTCGTCCGTCGGCCTACCAGGTCGCGGTCGAGGGCACCGTCGACCTGGACGAGGACTTCTAAGGCCTCGTACGAATCGACCGGGGAGCCGGGATGCGGAGGTTTCCGTGTCCCGGCTTCTCGCGTTCCCCGGTGTCTCAGTGGGCGATGGGGCCCCAGTACCGCCGGGGGGCGGGCCGGAAGGCGCGCCGGCGCGGAGTGGGCGGGAGGCCGCCCGCGCGCTGGCGGGGCAGCCACACCAGCCGGGTCGCGACGGCCCGGATCTGCTGGTCGATCCGCCGGTCGCGCAGGATCCCGTAGAGGCTGGGCCCGAGGACGAGGGCGGCGACGGCGAGGACGGCGAGGTAACTCACGAAGGTGGTCATAGCTCTACTGTCCGCCTGATCGCCCATGATCGACAGTGGCAGTACTGTCACAGAAGACCGAATTACTGCCACACTGGGGTCATGCTGACCAACGTGGCCGTGGCCCTCGTCGACAAAGTCGCCCCCTTCGAGCTGGGGATCTTCTGCGAGGTGTTCGGAATCGATCGCAGTGACATGGGCGTACCGGTGTACGACTTCGCCGTCTGCGCGGCGGAGGAGGGGCCGCTGACCGTGGGCGGGGGCGCCTTCGGCATCACCCCCGCACACGGGCTGGAGCGGCTGGAGGAGGCCGATCTGATCTGCCTGCCCGCCGCCGGTGACGCGGGCGTACGCATCTACCCCGAGCCCCTGCTCGCGGCCCTGCGCCGGGCCGTGGAGCGGGGCGCGCGGGTCCTCAGCGTGTGCAGCGGGGCCTACATCCTGGGCGCCGCCGGGCTGCTGGACGGCCGCCGGTGCACCACCCACTGGATGCACGCCGCGGCCCTGACCCGGCGCTTCCCGCGGGCGGTCGTCGACCCGGACGTGCTCTACGTCGACGAGGGCCCGGTGATCACCGCCGCCGGCACGGCCTCCGGCATCGACGCCTGCCTGCACGTGGTCCGCCAGGAGCACGGGGCCGAGGTGGCCAACATCATCGCGCGCCGGATGGTCGTACCGCCGCACCGCGACGGCGGGCAGGCCCAGTTCATCCAGCGGCCGCTGCCGCGCACGGCCTGCGACACGGTGGGCGAGGTGATCGAGTGGATGGCCCGCCACCTGGGCGAGGAGATCACCGTCGAGCAGCTCGCGGAGCGGGCGCACATGTCCCCGCGGACCTTCGCCCGCCGCTTCCTCCAGGAGACCGGCACCACCCCGTACAAGTGGGTGCTGCGCCAGCGGGTCCTGCTGGCGCAGGAGCTGCTGGAGTCGACCGGCGAGACGGTGGACGCCATCGCAGGCCGCTGCGGCTTCGGCAACGCGGCCGCCCTGCGCCACCACTTCCTGCGGACCCTGGGCACCACGCCGAATTCCTTCCGGCGCGCCTTCCGGGGCCCGCAGGCCGCCTAGGGCATGTCCGGAATCAGACGTTGGGGACGGTCTCGTAGCGGGGGGTGCCCTCGTCCATCTGACGCAGGGCGTCCTTGCGGTCCCGCTTCGAGAGGCGGTCGATGTAGAGGTAGCCGTACAGGTGGTCGGTCTCGTGCTGCAGGCAGCGGGCGAAGTAGCCGGTGCCGCGCACCTTGATCGGGTTGCCCTGCGCGTCCTGGCCCTCGACCTCGGCGTAGTCCGGGCGGGCCAGCGAGGCGTACGCCGTCGGGACCGACAGGCAGCCCTCGTTGGAGTCGTCCAGCACACGGGCGGCGGCCGGCAGCTCGATCAGCTTCGGGTTGACCACGACACCGGTGTGCCGCTTGCCGTCGTCGTCCGGGCAGTCGTAGACGAAGACCTTGGCGTCCACGCCGATCTGGTTCGCGGCCAGGCCCACGCCCTCGGCGGCCTTCTGGCTGGCGAACATGTCGTCGATCAGCTGCGCCAGCTCGTCGCCGAACTCGGTGACGTCCTTGCACTCCTTGTGCAGGACCGGGTTGCCGACCGTGGTGATCGGACGGGCCGTACCGCGCTGACGGTGGGCGAGCTCGCGCGCCTCACAGTCCTCGGTGTCCACGACGTACCCGTCGTTCACGCTCTCGACAACCTCGTTCTCCTGCTGCGCCATGTCCGCCGTACGCCTTCCGTAAGTCCCGGTCACCGATGGCCATGGTGGTCACCGATGTGCCCGTACAGCGTACGGCCCCGGATCAGCAGACTTCTTCGAGATCCCGCCACTCGCGGGTGCCGGGGCTGTCCGCGACCCAGCCGTCGAGCAGTCCGCGCACCAGACCGGCCGGTGCCGCGATCCCGCATTCGCGCTCGGGGACCCACAAGGAACCCGAGCCGGCCGTACGGTGCCCGAGCGGTCCGGGGTGGCCGGGCTCGCTGTGGTCGTGCGGATCGAGGTGCTGCTCACCGTCGCCCTCGTCGCTCGGCATCTCGCTCTCCGAGCAGGTCCGGCACAGCAACCGCACCGACGAGGACCAGTCCTCGGCGGCGAATCCGGCGTCCGAGGCCAGCTGCTCCAGCGCGTCGCGATCCGCCTCGGTGGCCGCCTCCAGCAGCACCACCCAGGTCGGCACCGGGGACGGCGCCCACAGCTCGATCTCGTCGAACACGGGGTACGAGGGACCGGCCGCGGTCACCCGCTCTCCGTGCGGGACCCCGTCGTGGAGCACGACCTCGCCCCACCGCCGCCCGGAGGAGGGCAGCGGGATCGACAGGACCTCCAGCCGGGCCGGGTCCAGCCGACGGCCCCAGACCACCTCGGCCTCGCCCTCGGGCGACAGCCGCACGGCGGCGCTGCCCAGTTCCATCCCGACCGGCTCGCCCGCCCCGGCGGCGTCCCCGGGCACCTTCAGCCCGTACGCCTGCCAGGCCCGCCGGGCCAGCGGCCAGTCCTGCAACGCGGTGGCGGCGATCCCGACGTTCCACCAGTCCGGGGCGCCGGTCTCCCGGTCCAGCAGGGCCACGGCACGCAGCCCGGCGGCCCGCGCCTGCTCCCAGTCGTGCCGGAACTTGTGCAGCAGGGCCAGATTGAACCAGGACTCGGACAGCCAGGGCTCCAGGTCCGCCGCTCTCGTCAGGAGCGCGCCCGCGTCCTCGTACCGCCCGTCGCCGATCAGCGTGAACGCGCGGTCGGTGGCCTGCCGCCACGAGGCGGAGGGCCGATGCCGTACCTTCCCGAAGATCCTCACGATTCCCGCCTGCCTGGGGGCACCTCCCAGCGGTCGCTGGGGAACAACGGTGCAGCCTTGCGGACACTCCTACGGTCCCTCTTACTGGCATCCAACCATGCCCACTCGGACGGCCGCTCATTACCCATGGGTTACCCAGGTGGGACGGGCACCACTCTGCCACGTCCGCCCCTGGCCAGAACCCTTGCCAGGCACTCCACGACCTCCGGCTGGTACTCGTGCCCGGTGCCCAGGCGGAGCCGCTCCAGGGCGGCCAGTGAGCCACCCGGGTGACGGCTCCCGCCGACCAGATCGTCGTACGCATTCACCGTACGCACGATCCGGGCCGCCGTGGGCTGTTCCCGGTACGGATCCGCCTGCCGCTCCACCACCTCGGCGACCTCGGCGGGCACCCCGGTCTGGCGGGCCACCTCCCCGCCCAGCGCGGCGATCCGGCGGGCCTCGCCGTCGGGCAGCCCGGCCGTGGCCCCGTCCGGGACCGGGTCGACGAGGGAGAGCTGCCCGATGTCGTGCATCAGGGCGGCGTACTCCAGCACCGTGAGCTCCCGCTCCGACAGGCCCAGCTCCCGACCGACGGCGCAGCTCAGGGCGGCCACCCGGCGGGAGTGGCCCGGGCGGGTGCAGCCGGCGATCTCGGTGGCGCGGGCCAGTGAGGTGATGGTCTGGCGGTAGGTGGTGCGGATCGCGGTGATCCGGTGGAAGGACAGCTGGGTCAGCAGCAGGGGCACGCTGAAGACGGGCAGGGCCCACAGGCCCGCGACGGCCGTGCCGAGCGCCATGACGACCCCGGTGGCGCAGATCGCCGAGCCGATGCCGAGCTGGGCGCGCAGTTCGTCGCGCAGCACCGGACCGTACGGCCGGCCGGTCCGGGCCCCGGTGAGCGCGGCGGCGAGCACGGCGTCGCACAGGGCGGTGAGGCCGAGCAGGAAGAGCAGGAAGCCGACGAGGTACGGGCCCTGGCCCACCCGCTGCTCCAGCCGGCCCGAGTTGTAGAGCGGCTGGAAACAGGCGGCGGCGAAGGCGACGGTGAGCACCCGGCGGGACAGGTGGTCGAGGGCGGGACCCCGACCGCGGGCGATGTGCGGGACGATCCCGGCGAGGACGGCGGCAACGACGACCGCGACGGTCTGCAGCACCCCGTGGTGGGTGGGCTGCCCGGCGCTCTGGCCGAGCAGGGCGTAGGCGAGGGCTCCGGCGGAGCCGAGCGGTGCGGGGTGCCGTCCGAGGGGGTCCCGGCGGTCCCGGCGGGCGAGCTCCCCGACAGTGATCAGGGTGGCGAAGGCCAGGGCGGCGCCGGGCTCGGCGACGCCGTTCCACAGGGTGTGGCCGAGCGCGGCGCCGGTGAGCACCCCGGCGGCTCCGCGTACGGTCCAGGCGGCGGGGGCCCTCATCCGCCCGCCCCGCCGGCGTCCGCGTCCGGGCCGGACCCGCCGGCCGGGCCGGGAACCGCGGGGACCCGGCCCGGCTGCGGGGCCGGTGCGGCCGTACGGGAACCCTGCTCCGGCATCCCGGGCAGGGTCGACGGCCGCGGGCCCGGGCCCGGTGCGGGTCCGGGTCCGGATCCGGGTGCGAGTACCGGGCCGGGTACCGGCGGCCCCGGGTCGGCGGCCCCGGCCGGGATCACCTGGAGGTCCTCGTCCGAGGTCACCACCGGGTGCCAGCCGGTCCGGCCGATCGCGTCGACCAGCGCCCGCACCATCGACGGGTCGAACTGCGCCCCCGCGCACCGTTCCAGCTCCGCGAGGGCGACCGGCACCGGCCGGGCCCGGCTGTACGAGCGGGTCGAGGTCATCGCGTCGAAGGCGTCGGCCACCGCCACCACCCGGGCCAGTACCGGGATCTGCTCGCCGGTCAGCCCGTACGGATAGCCGGAGCCGTCGACCCGCTCGTGGTGGTGCAGGATCGCGGACCGGGCCTCGCCGAGGAAGCCGATGCCGCGCACCATCTCGTGCCCGTACTCGGGATGCAGCTCGATGATCCGGCGCTCCTGCGGGGTGAGCGGACCGTCCTTGCGCAGCAGCCGGGTCGGGACGCCGAGTTTGCCGACGTCGTGCAGGATCCCGGCGATGCGCACCGTCTCCAGCCGGTCCTCGGTCATGCCCAGCTCCCGGGCGATCATCGTGGAGGCCTGGCCGACCCGTTCGCTGTGGCCGCGCGTGTAGCGGTCCTTGATGTCGACGGCCTGGACGAGGGCCCGGATGGTGGCCTGGTGCGCGGCGCTTTCGCGGTGGTACTGGGCGAAGACCCAGCAGGAGATGTACATCGGCAGCAGGACGAGCAGGGCGGCCGGGGGCCCGTAGGGGCTGCGCCACATGACGGCCATCATCAGGCCGGCGAGGCCGTGGACGCAGTGCGGGGCGAGGGAGGCGGACAGGAGCCCGCGCCAGGCGGTGGCGGCCGGTCGGCGTTCGGCGGCGGCCAGGATGCCGCCGTCGAGGACGGTGAGCACCAGGCAGAAGACGACGGCCGCGGCCGTCGCGGGGAGCAGCGCGAAGGGGAAGTCGGCCGGTCCCGCGAGCGGCCCGGAGCCGGTGGAGGGCCCGCCGCCGAGGGTGGCCGGGCCGTCCAGCAGCCCGTAGGTCCGGCCCGCGACCCAGGCGGCCGTCGCCTGCTGCGCGCCGTGCCACACGCGGCGCACCCGGGCGGCCCGCCGGCCGGCGGGCCCCGCGAGGCCCCCGGGCAGCGCGACGAGCGCGGCGGCGGCGGGTGGCAGCAGGAGGACGGCGGCGAGCACGACGGGGAAGAAGGAGCCGATGCCCTCGGGCACCCGGCGGCCCAGCAGCGGGCAGACCTTGACGAGTTCGCAGCCGAGGTAGAGCGCGGCGAGCAGGAGGACGGCCGTCCAGGGCGTACCGGAATCCGTGAGGGCGGGGGTGACGCACGCGGCGGCCGCGAGAACGGCGCACAGGATGTATGCGCGCGCCGCCGGCGGAAGTGCCCGCATGGCGCTCTCCTCCCCTGTGCCGTGCACACCGGTCGCCGTATCGAACCAGCACCGAATGGGGAGAATAGGTGGGGCCCGGAGCGAGGTGGGCCACATTTCCGCATTGGGCCATGCGGACGCCCCCGGATTAGCACATTCGGGTGAATGAAGTGCTCTTCCGGGGGCGGCTGTTCAATCGTCCGACCGGTCGGCGACCGGGTCAGCCGGGAGCGGGATTGTCGGCGGTGACGTCGTGGTCGGGCACCGCCTGGCCGGACCTGATCAGTTCGATCCGGCCCATGACCTTCGACCGCAGGTCGGTCGGCACGTCGTCCGACCCGCAGCAGCGCTTCACCAGCTTCTTCACGGCCTGTTCCAGCCCGTACTTCTCCAGGCAGGGATTGCACTCGCCGAAGTGCGTCTCGAACTTCGTGCAGTCACTGTCCGGCATCTCCTGGTCGAGAAACTCGTACAGGTGATCCAGGACCTCAGAGCACTCTGTCTCGTGCGGCTCTCCGCAACTCATGAGCCCGAGCCTTTCCGGTCGTTCGACTCTCCCGCGCCCGCGGGAACCAGCCCGCGCTCACGGGCATAGTCCTCCAGCATTCCGCGGAGTTGACGGCGGCCACGGTGCAGTCGCGACATGACCGTACCGATGGGTGTACCCATGATGTCCGCGATCTCCTTGTACGCAAAGCCCTCTACGTCGGCAAGGTAGACCGCGATGCGGAACTCCTCCGGAATGGCCTGCAGGGCTTCCTTCACGTCCGAATCCGGCAGATGGTCGAGCGCCTGCGACTCGGCGGAACGCAGTCCGGTCGACATGTGCGACTCGGCGCGCGCCAGCTGCCAGTCCTCGATCTCCTCCGCGGCGCTGCGCTGGGGCTCACGCTGCTTCTTGCGGTAGGAGTTGATGAAGGTGTTGGTCAGGATGCGGTACAGCCACGCCTTCAGGTTGGTGCCCTCGCGGAACTGGTGGAAGGACGCGTACGCCTTCGCGTACGTCTCCTGGACCAGGTCCTCGGCGTCGGCCGGATTGCGCGTCATGCGCAGCGCGGCCGAGTACATCTGGTCGAGGTAGCCGAGGGCGTCCCGTTCGAAGCGCGCGTTGCGCTCCAGGGTCGTCTCCTCCGCGTGGCCTTCGTCGGTCCCAGCGACAGGACCCACCTCCTCCGACAGCGTGGCGGCTCCGAAAGCGGATCCGCTCGAATCGGAGAATAGTCGACCTTCCCGGCCCTCCGCCGCCCGAAGCGAGCTGCGCTTGGGCGCCGGCAGCACGGTCCAGTCCAGGTCAGCGGCCTGCCGACGGTTCTGGCTGATGACCTGGGTCATGCGCTCCCTCTCCTCCGACGAGTTCCCGTACGTTCCGACATCCGAGACAACAGAAGCGGCGGGCGGCACATTCCCGGGCACCGGGCGGGTTTTCGGCCTGTTTCGCGGCCCGGCCCGCGGCCCCTCACACGGGGAGCCGCCCGAGCCACTCCCCCACCGCTTCGGTGATCTTCAGGAGTGCCTCCTCCTGGGTGGTGTCCGCCCTCTTCGGCACCGCGAAGCCGTGATCGGCGTGCGCCACCTCCACGAGCTCGTACGGGTCCCCGGCGCTCGGTGGCGGGAACTCCTCGCGACGGCCGAAGGGGTCCCGGTCGCCCTGGACCACGAGGGTCGGGCTGCCGGCACCGGTCAGCTCCTCGGCGCGGGACTTCTCCGGCCGGCCCGGCGGGTGCAGCGGGAAGGCCAGCGCCAGCACTCCGGCGGCGCCCAGCTCGGCGGCGGTTCGGCAGGCCACCCGGGCCCCGGCGCTACGCCCGCCCGCGACCACGGGCAGCCCGGGCTCCGTGAGCGCCGGCCACAGCCCGCGCCAGCCCTCGTCCAGCACCTTGGGCGCGGCGGCGACCTTCTTCCCGGCGACCCGCCAGGGCTGTTCGACGAGGGCCACCGTGATCCCGCGGGCGGGCAGGGCGGCGGCCAGGGCCTGGAGGTCGCGGGCCTCGATGCCGCCGCCGGCGCCGTGGCTCACGGCGAGCACGAGCCTCGGCTCCGGCGCGCGGTGCCAGGTGATGCGGGCCTCGCCCGCCGGGGTGTCGACGCTCTGGGTACGCGTGGTCATGCGTCCCATCCTGCCCGGGTCAGAAGAGGGTGCCCTCCTCCGGCGCGGCCAGCTCCGTCAGCAGCTCCGGGCCGTTGTTGCGCACGCTGCTCACGGCGGTGGACACCGGGTAGGCCCGCATCAGACCGCCGGGCGGCGGGGCGAGCAGCTCGCGCAGCGAGCCCTCGGTGTCGGTGTTCGCCGGGTCGAGCCAGGCGTCCCAGCGGTCCGGGGTCAGCATCAGCGGCATCCGCGGGTGGATGTCGGCCAGCGAGCGCGGTCCCTCGGCGGGGGCCACGCCCAGGGGGCCGGTCTCGGCCTCCGTGGTGATCACCGAGCAGGTGACCCACCAGGAGAGCGGGTGCTCGTCGGGCAGGGTCCGGTCGCGCCAGAACTCGTATATCCCGGCCATGGCGAAGACGGAGCCGTCGGAGGGGAGCACGAAGTAGGGCTGCTTGCGGGCCCGCTTCTTCTTGCCCTCCACCTCCAGCTGCCGTTCGTCGTGGGCGGTGACCCACTCGTAGTAGCCGTCGGCGGGGACGATGCAGCGGCGCTGCGCGAAGGGCCGGCGGAAGGACGGCTTCTCGTGCAGGGTCTCCGACCGGGCGTTGATCATCCGGGCGGCGCCGTCGGGATTCTGGGCCCAGGAGGGGACCAGCCCCCATTTCAGGACGCGCAGCTGGCGAACCGGACGCGGGTGCGAGGCGTCTTTGAGGGGACGGTCGAGGACCACGTGGACCTCTTTCGTCGGCGCCACGTTGAAATCGGGGGCCAGGGTCTCCTCCGGCTCCCATTTCTCGATGCCGAAGGCCTCCACGAGGTCCTCGGGCCCACGACTCGCCGCATACCGTCCGCACATGGCTGTCACACTGCCATGCCACCCGCACCTCACCGCAAGGAGTCCGCCACCTTATGGACAGCAGCACGACCGCCGGTCTGTGGGACCGGCTCACGGGCATACAGACCGCGCCCGACCTGTGGCTGGTGATCACGACAGGTCTGGTCGCACTGGCCGCCGTGGGGCCCCGCCCGGTGTGGCGGCTGTCGCGCAACGCGATCACCATCGCGCACGAGGGCGGGCACGGGCTGCTGGCCCTGCTGACCGGGCGGCGCCTGAGCGGGATACGGCTGCACTCCGACACCAGCGGGGTCACCGTCAGCCGGGGCCGGCCGACCGGGCTCGGGATGATCCTCACGGCCGCGGGCGGGTACACGGCGCCCTCGCTGCTCGGGCTGGGCGGGGCGGCGTTGCTGTCCGCGCACCGGATCACGCTGCTGCTGTGGGCGGCCACCGCCCTGCTGCTGGTGATGCTGGTGATGATCCGGAACGCGTACGGGGCGCTGACGGTGGTCCTGACCGGCGGAACCTTCCTGCTGGTGTCCTGGCTGACCCCGGCCGAGGTACAGGCCGGATTCGCCTACCTGGTGGTGTGGTTCCTGCTGTTCGGCGGGGTCCGGCCGGTCTTCGAGCTGGGGGCCAAGCGCCGGGGCGGCGGGGCGCCCGATTCGGACGCCGACCAGCTCGGCCGGCTCACGCACCTGCACCCGGTGGTGTGGTTGCTCTTCTTCCACGTCGTCGCGCTGTGCTCGCTGATCGGCGGCGCCCGCTGGCTGCTCGCCCTGTGACCGCTCCCTGAGACGGGGCCGGGATCAAGATCTGGCATCGGGGGAAGCCACTAAAGTGGTGGCCATGACCGAGACCCCCGCGCTCCCCGCCCTCTGGCCCGCTCCGCTCGCCGATGGCACCGTCCACGCCACCGTCACGGTGCCCGGGTCCAAATCGGTCACCAACCGGGCCCTCGTGCTCGCCGCGCTCGCCGCCGAGCCGGGCTGGGTACGCCGCCCGCTGCGCTCGCGCGACTCCCAGCTGATGGCCGACGCGCTGCGCGCGATGGGCGTCGGCATCGAGGAGACCGTCTCGTCCAGCTCCGCCGGTGACGGCTCGGGCGGCGAGGCCTGGCGGGTCATCCCGGCGGCCCTGCACGGCCCGACGACCGTGGACGTCGGCAACGCGGGCACGGTCATGCGCTTCCTGCCGCCCGTCGCCACCCTCGCCGACGGCGACATCCGCTTCGACGGCGACCCGCGTTCCTACGAGCGCCCCCTGGGCCAGGTCATCAGCGCCCTGCGTACCCTCGGCGCCCGCATCGACGACGACGGCCGGGGCGCGCTGCCCATGACCGTCCTGGGCGGCGGGGCGCTGGAGGGCGGCACGGTCGAGATCGACGCGAGCAACTCCTCGCAGTTCGTCTCCGCGCTGCTGCTCTCCGCCCCGCGCTTCAACCAGGGCGTCGAGGTCCGGCACGTGGGCGGCAACCTGCCGTCGATGCCGCACATCCGGATGACCGTGGAGATGCTGCGTGCGGCGGGCGCCCAGGTCGACACCCCCGAGGCCGGGGGCGAGAAGGACGTGTGGCGGGTCACCCCCGGCGCGCTGCTGGGCCGCGACATGGTCGTGGAGCCGGACCTCTCCAACGCGCAGCCCTTCCTGGCCGCCGCCCTGATCACCGGCGGCACGGTGACCGTCCCGGACTGGCCGCGCCGCACCACCCAGCCGGGCGACGCGCTGCGCCGGATCTTCACCGAGATGGGCGGCTCCTGCGAGCTGACCGACGCGGGCCTGGTCTTCACCGGCACCGGCAAGATCCACGGCATCGACGTGGACCTGAGCGAGGTCGGCGAGCTGACCCCGGGCATCGCGGCGGTGGCGGCCCTGGCCGACTCCGAGTCGGTGCTGCGCGGTGTCGCGCACCTGCGGCTGCACGAGACGGACCGGCTGGCCGCGCTGACCAAGGAGATCAACGGGCTCGGCGGCGATGTCACCGAGACCGCCGACGGTCTGCGGATCCGGCCGCGCCGGATGCACGGCGGGGTGTTCCACACGTACGACGACCACCGGATGGCCACCGCGGGCGCGGTGATCGGCCTGGCGGTGGAGGGCGTGCAGATCGAGAACGTGGCGACCACCGCGAAGACCCTGCCGGACTTCCCGAAGATGTGGACGGACATGCTCGCCGGGGACGCCGAGGGTTCCGGGGTACCCGGAGCAAGTGCGGGAGCGGGAGCGTAGGGCCCGTCATGCGCAGGTACGGCAAGCACACCGACGAGGACGACATCCGCCAGCGCCCGAACCCCAAGGGCAACCGGCCTCGGACCAGCATCCGCCCCAAGCACGAGGACGCCGCCGAGGGCTTCGTCCTCACGGTGGACCGCGGCCGACTGACCTGCCTGGTCGAGGGCCGTTCGGTGCACGCGATGAAGGCCCGCGAACTGGGCCGCAAGGCGGCGGTGGTCGGCGACCGGGTCTGGATCGTCGGTGACCTGTCGGGCAAGAAGGACACCCTGGCCCGCATCGTGCGGATCGAGGAGCGCAGGTCCGTCCTGCGGCGCACCGCCGACGACGACGACCCGTACGAGCGGGTGGTCGTCGCCAACGCCGACCAGCTGGCCATCGTGACCGCCCTGGCCGATCCGGAGCCGCGGCCCCGGATGATCGACCGCTGTCTGGTGGCGGCGTACGACGCCGGCCTGGAGCCGTTGCTGGTGCTCACCAAGTCCGATCTGACCTCCGCGGACAAGATCCTGGAGATCTACTCGACCTTCGGTCTGAACTACGTGGTGACCAACCGCGAGGAGCTCGCGGCGGGCGACGCGGCCGACCGGGTGCGCGAGCACCTCAACGGCCGGATCACCGCCTTCGTCGGACACTCGGGCGTGGGCAAGACCACGCTGGTGAACTCGCTGGTCGCCGAGGGCCGCCAGCGCGCCACCGGAGTGGTCAACGCCGTGACCGGCCGCGGCCGGCACACCACGACTTCGGCACTCGCGCTGCCACTGCCGGGCGCCGAAGGCTGGGTCATCGACACCCCGGGCGTGCGCTCCTTCGGCCTGCACCACGTGGACCCGTCCCGGGTGATCCTGGCCTTCCCCGAGCTGGTGCCGGGGACGGAAGGGTGCCCGCGCGCGTGCAGCCACGACGAGCAGGACTGCGCGCTCGACAAGTGGGTGGAGGACGGCCACGCGGACCCGGCGCGCCTGTACTCGCTGCGCCGACTGCTGCAGACGCGCGAGCGCCGCGAGGGCGACTGACCGTCCGGCGGAGGTCCGGCCGCGTTTGTCGAGGGCTCTGTCTGGATAAATGCATAATCGCACCAAGTGACGCGATGTCACGTGACGCGGGGAGGCATTCGCCATGGCGTGGCTGCTGGTCGTGGTCGCCGGACTCCTGGAGACCGGTTTCGCGGTCTGCCTCAAGCTCTCCCACGGATTCACCCGGCTGGGGCCGACCATCGCCTTCGCCTGCTTCGCGCTCGGCAGCTTCGGTCTGCTGACCCTGGCACTCAAGAAGCTGGACGTGGGCCCGGCGTACGCGGTGTGGACGGGCATCGGCGCCGCCGGGACGGCGATCTACGGCATGGTCTTCCTCGGCGACCTGGTCTCCACCCTCAAACTCGTCTCGATCTCGCTGGTCATCCTGGGCGTCATCGGCCTCCAGCTGTCCGGGTCCGCGCACTGAGCAGCCTGCGCAGCTCGCCCGGACCGGGTTCCTCCCCCGGGGCTATCACGTAGGAGAGGGCGAGGCGTACGGCGAGTTCGCACGCCTGCGGGCCCTCCCCCGGCGTCAGCGCGGCGGCCGCCCGGTCCCGCACGGCCCGGGCCAGCTCGCCGGGCCCCGGTGCCCGGCGGCCCGCCGCGGGCAGGTCCGCGTCCCAGGCGCCGGTGAGCAGGGCCCGTACGAGGGGCTGGGCGCGGGCCGCCCGTACGGTCCACTCCGCGACGGCGGCGAGCCGCTCGGCGGCCCGGTCCGGGGCGGACAGGACCCGGTCCACCCCGTCGAGGTAGCGGTCGGCCTCGCGGCGGACCAGGGCGCGGCCCAGGCCCGCCTTGCCGCCGAACTCGTTGTAGAGGGTCTGCCGGGACACCCCGGCGGCGGCTGCGACGTCGACCATCCGCACCTGAGGCCAGGGGCGCGCCGAGAGCGCGACTCCCGCCGCCTCCAGCAAGGACTCCCGGGCTGCCGGCATCCGCGCCTCCCCGTTCGGCTCTCTCCGGTCAGAGTTGACGGGTCGCCAGATCCTGTCAAGGGCGCACCCCGGCCGCACCGTGGACAGCGTTGGTCGGGCTCCGGGAGTCTCGATACTGTTCGGGCATGCCCGAGTATGACGATGACCTGCGCCTTGCCCTCGAACTCGCCGACGCGGCGGACGTCGCCACGATGGAGCGGTTCCGCGCCCTCGACCTGCGGGTCGAGACGAAGCCGGACATGACCCCGGTGAGCGAGGCGGACCAGGCGGCCGAGGAGATCATCCGGGCCGGTATCGCGGCCGCCCGGCCGGACGACGCCGTCCTGGGCGAGGAGTACGGGCTCCAGGGCAGCGGTCCGCGCCGCTGGGTGGTGGACCCGATCGACGGTACGAAGAACTACGTGCGCGGCGTCCCGGTCTGGGCGACCCTGATCTCCCTGATGGCCGAGGACTCCGACGGCGAGTTCCGCCCGGTGGTCGGCGTGGTGTCGGCGCCGGCGCTGGGCCGCCGCTGGTGGGCGACCCGGGGCGGCGGCGCGTACGCCGGCGGCGCGCTCGGGGAGACCGCCGCCATCGGCGTGTCCGAGGTGGGCAAGCTGGGCGACGCCTCGTTCGCGTACTCCTCACTGAGCGGCTGGGAGGAGCAGGGCCGGCTCGCCGGGTTCCTGGACCTGACCCGGGCGTGCTGGCGGACCCGCGGCTACGGGGACTTCTGGCCGTACATGATGGTCGCGGAGGGCTCGCTGGACCTGTGCGCGGAGCCGGAGCTCAACCTCTGGGACATGGCGGCGATCGCGGTCGTGGTCCAGGAGGCGGGCGGCCGCTTCACCGGCCTGGACGGCGTGGACGGGGTGCACGGCGGGAACGCGGCGGCCTCGAACGGACTGCTGCACGCGGAGATGCTGGACCTGCTGCGCCCGCGCGCCTGAGCCCGCCGGCGGCGGCTCCCGGTGCTGTTCACGCTCCGTCGCACGCCTTCTTGTCGGCCCTGCGGGTCCGTGGGAATCTGATACTCCCCACGCTTGTGCGCTTGTGAACCGTTTCTCTTGAGGCGGCTCCTCGGGCGCACCCACCCAGGCGGGGGGACTCACCCCAGGAGGTGGCTCTCTTCATGCTCGTCCGTGACGCCATGAGCACCGTGATCCTCACCCTCGGACCCGCACACACCCTCCGACAGGCGGCCTGCCTGATGTCCGGCCGGCGCGTCGGCGCGGCCGTCGTCCTCGACCCCGACCACAGCGGAATCGGCATCCTGACCGAGCGCGACATCCTCAACTCGATCGGCGCGGGCCACGACCCGGACCGGGAGTCCGTGGGCGCGCACACCACCAACAACGTCGTGTTCTGCACCCCGGAGGCCACCGTGCAGGAAGCCGCCGAGGCGATGGCCCACGGCGGTTTCCGGCACCTGATCGTGCTGGAGCACGGCGGACCCGTCGGCATCGTGTCCGTACGGGACGTCATCCGCTGCTGGGTGCCGGCGCGGCGCACGGTCCC
Organism: Streptomyces virginiae; assembly: GCF_041432505.1. Lineage (GTDB taxonomy): Bacteria > Actinomycetota > Actinomycetes > Streptomycetales > Streptomycetaceae > Streptomyces > Streptomyces virginiae_A. Next base: position 5,698,673 of record NZ_CP107871.1, on the reverse strand, counting down.
CGCGTGAAACGACGCCGGGCCGCAGCCCTCCGAGGAGGTCTGCGGCCCGGCGTCCTGCGACGGCAAGCGTTCCGTGTCAGCCGCGGAGGGCCTGGACCGCGGCTTCGAGCCGCTTGCCGAAGTCACCGTCCGCCTGGCGGAAGTTGTTGATCGCGCGCTCGACGATGTCGTCACGGGAGACCTTGGCGATGAAGCCGGACAGGTTCTCGATCAGACGGGACTTCTCGTCCTCCGAGTACAGGCGATAGAGGTTGCCCGCCTGGACGAAGTCGTTGTCCTCGCTGTGGACGGCGGCGGCGTGGTTGCCCGTGCCACCGGTCACGTCGATGGGCTGCCACAGCGGGCGGTCCGTCTGGTGCGGGCCGCCGAAGCTGTTCGGCTCGTAGTTCTTCGCGCCCTTGTGGCGGCCGTCGTACAGGTGGCCGTCACGGGAGTTGGTGCGCGCCTCGGTGGCGTGCGGGCGGTTCACCGGCAGGTGGTCGGCGTTGATGCCGACGCGGTAGCGGTGGGCGTCGCCGTAGCCGAAGAGGCGGCCCTGGAGCATCTTGTCCGGGGAGGGACCGATGCCGGGGACGAAGTGCGCCGGGGAGAAGATCGACTGCTCGACCTCGGCGAAGACGTTCTCCGGGTTGCGGTTGAGCTCCAGCTTGCCGATCTCGATCGGCGGGTAGTCCTCGTGCGGCCACACCTTGGTGAGGTCGAACGGGTTGAAGCGGTACTGGGCCGCCTCGGCCGCGGGCATGATCTGGACCTGCACGGTCCAGCTCGGGAAGTCGCCGCGCTCGATGGACTCGCGCAGGTCGCGCTGGTGCGAGTCGGGGTCCTCACCGGCGAGGGTGTTGGCCTCGGCCTGGGTGAGGTTCTTGATGCCCTGGTCGGTCTTGAAGTGGTACTTGACCCAGAAGACCTCGCCGGCCTCGTTGTTCCACTGGAACGTGTGCGAGCCGTAGCCGTTCATGTGGCGGTAGGACGCCGGGATGCCGCGGTCACCGAAGAGCCAGGTCACCTGGTGGGTCGACTCGGGCGACAGACCCCAGAAGTCCCAGACGTTGTCCGCCTCCTGCGAGCCCGTGTACGGGTCGCGCTTCTGGGTGTGGATGAAGTCGGGGAACTTGATGGCGTCCTTGATGAAGAACACCGGGGTGTTGTTGCCGACGAGGTCGTAGTTGCCCTCTTCGGTGTAGAACTTCAGCGCCCAGCCGCGCGGGTCACGGACCGCGTCGGCGCTGCCGAGGTTGCCCGCGACGGTGGAGAAGCGCAGGAAGGTCTCGGTCTCCTTGCCGACCTCGGACAGGAACGCGGCCCGGGTCCACTGCGAGACGTCGCGGGTCAGCGTGAAGGTGCCGTACGCACCGGCGCCGCGGGCGTGCACCACGCGCTCCGGGATGCGCTCGCGGTTGAAGTGCGCGAGCTTCTCGAGGAGCAGCTGGTCCTGGACCAGGACGGGGCCGCCGAGGCCGGCGGTCTCGCTGTTCTGGTTGTCGGCGACCGGCGCTCCGGCCTCCGTGGTGAGCGGTCCCTGCGTCACGTGCGCCTCCTGCGTCATGCCCTGCATGTCCTGTCCTTGGCGTTTGCCGTAACCGATCCTACGATGGACTTTGTCTAAGTCAAGTAAGCATCCAAGTCCGCACCGGTTCGGGAGTTACACCGAATCCCCTCGCTGTTAGGCTGATGTCCATGAGTGACCTGCTGGATCGACTTCGCGGACGCGGCTGGCGCATGACGGCGCAGCGGCGCGTCGTGGCCGAGGTGCTCGACGGTGACCACGTGCACCTGACGGCCGACGAGGTGCACGCGCTCGCGGTGGCCAGGCTGCCCGAGATCTCCCGTGCGACCGTCTACAACACCCTGGGCGAGCTCGTCACCCTCGGCGAGGTGCTGGAGGTCTCCACGGACCGCCGCGCCAAGCGGTACGACCCGAACGCCCACCGGCCCCACCAGCACCTGGTCTGCGCCCGGTGCGGCGCGATCCGTGACGTGCACCCGGCGGGCAACCCGCTGGCCGACCTGCCGGACACCGAGCGCTTCGGCTTCGTCGTGTCCGCGGTCGAGGTGACGTACCGCGGCGTCTGCCCGAACTGCGCGGCCGCCTGAGCCCGGCACACGGAAGGGCCCGGACCCCTCGGGGGGTCCGGGCCCTTCGCGTTCGCCTTCGCGCATGCGGAAACGGCCGGAAACGACTCAGGGCCCGGATCCATAGGATCCGAGCCCTGAGCCTTCAGTAGCGGGGACAGGATTTGAACCTGCGACCTCTGGGTTATGAGCCCAGCGAGCTACCGAGCTGCTCCACCCCGCGTCGGTAAACCCAACGTTACGTGAAGGCCCACGGCAGAAGCAAATCGGTTAACCGGCCAGTCCGCGATGCAGGAGCGTGGTCAGCGTCTCCACCACCTGGTCGTCGTCGAGTCCGGCCCCGCCGGTCATGGCGGCGTACCCCAGCATCGAGATCATCGCCCCCATCGCGGCGGCGACCAGCTCGGGATCCCCGGGCAGCTGACGACCCTGCTCGCGCATGTACTCCAGGTGCTCGCGCAGCGGCGCGGTGTCCCCCAGGAGCCGACCCCAGGCCTGCCCCGAGCCGGGCGGTTCGGCCATGGACTTCTGAAAGAGGGCGACCACGACGGGCAGGTGGTCGCGGAAGACCCGCCAGGTGACGGCCACGTGCGTCCGCAGCTGGTCACGGTCGGCGAGGTCGTGGTCGCGGGGGTGGTCGTGGGCGCCGACCTCCAGGTCCACCTGGGCCCCCATGTCCGCGAGGAGCGCGTCCAGCAGTTCGTCCTTGCCGGCGAAGTGCTCGTAGAACGACCCGGTGGACCGACCGGCGGCCTTGGTGATGTCGGTGATCTTCGTCTGCGCGTAGCCACGCTCCAGGAAGAGCGCCCGCGCCGCCTCCTTGAGCGCCGCCTCCGTGCCGGCCGCCCGCTCCTTGCGCACTCCCACCGCGATCCCCGTTCCCACTTGACGCCGTCTTCTCGGCCTCATCATACTGAACCAAGTTTCACCGAATCAAAGTTCAGTGAATGCAGATTCAGCGAAAGGGGTCGGGCATGCGTGTGTCAGTCATCGGGGGCGGAGTCGCCGGAGCGGCGAGCGCGATCGCCCTGCGCCGCGCGACCGGCGCGGAGGTCACGGTCCACGAGGCGTACGAGGACCCGGCCGGTCAGGTGGGCTCGTTCCTCAGCCTCGCCGTCAACGGCCTGCGGGGGCTGGACTCACTGGGCTGCCTCTCCGAGGTGCAGGCCGCCGGGTTCCCGGTCGCCCTGCAGCGGATGTGGTCCTCCTCGGGCAAGCTCCTGGGCGAGGTGCCGCGCGGTCGGCTCGCCTCGGACAGCCTGCACAGCACGACGCTGCTGCGCGGGCGGCTGGTGGAGGTGCTGCGCGCCGAGGCGGTCCGGGCCGGCGCCCGGATCGAGACGGGGCGGCGGGTGGTGGCGGCGGACCTGGACGCGGACCTGGTGGTGGCGGCCGACGGCATCTGGTCCGCCACCCGCTCGGCGCTGGACCCGGCGGCGCCACCGGTGCGGTACGCGGGGCTCTACAGCGTGTCGGGGGTCTCCGAGGGCGTGCACCTGACGCCCGGCACCTACCACTTCGTCTTCGGCCGGCGCGGGGCGTTCCTGTGCGTCCCGGCGAAGGACGGCACGGTCTGGTGGTCGGCCCAGGTACCCGCACCGGAGCCCCCGGACCCGGCGGAGGTCACGCAGGACCTGCTGGCGGAGCTGTACGGCAAGGAGGAGCTGCCGCTCTCCCTGATCCGGGCGGCGACCCGCGTCGACCGCCCGATGCCGATGCATCGACTGGCGGACGTGCCCGTCTGGCACGACGGACGCACCGTGCTGATCGGCGACGCCGCCCACCCGGTCGGGGCCGGGCAGGGCGCGTCGATGGCGATCGAGGACGCGGTGGCCCTGGCGCGCTGCGTGGCGCAGGTGCCGGGCGTGGCCGGAGCGCTGGCCGAGTACACCCGCGTACGGCGCCCCCGGGTGACCCGGATGACCCGGGCCGCGGCGACCAACCGCGACGCGAAGACCCCGGGCACGGTGCAGCGCCGCGTCAACGACCTGCTGATGCCGCTCGCCTTCCGGCACGTCTACGCCCGCTCCACCTCCTGGCTCTACCGCTGAGAGGTGGAGGGGACGACCTAGGCGGAGAGCTCCTCGGCCAGGGCCTCGCGGAGTCGGGCCGCGCGCTGCGAGACCTCGGCCGGGCCCAGTTCCATGGCGCGCACGCACCACTTCTGGCCCTCCGCGAGGTCCCCGTGGCGGGCCGCCAGCAGGCCCAGGCGCAGGGCGGCACGCCCGTGGCCCGCCACCGCCGCGCGGGTCCACCACAGGGCGGCCTCCGGCTCGTTCCCCTCGCGGGCCAGCAGCAGCCCGAGGTTGAAGGCGCCGTTGCGGGAGCCGGCCTCGGCCGCCTCCCGGTACCAGCGCGCGGCGACCGCCAGGTCACCGCGGGCGGCGGCCAGCATGCCGACCCGCACCTGGGCCCGGCGGTGCCCCAGCTCGGCGGCCCGCTCGTACCACTCCTCGCTCTCGGTGCGCGGGGCGCCGCCCACGGGCTCACCCAGGGCCACCGGCTCCGGCGGCGGGGCCAGCGACTCCAGCAGCGAGGCCAGGCGGAACGCCGCCTCGGCGCTGCCGCCGCCGGCCGCGCAGCGCAGGTGCCGCTCGGCCGCCCGGTCCTCGCCGTCCCGCACGAGCGCGATGCCGACCTGCAGCGCCGCGTCGGTGTGACCGGCGGACGCCGCCCGCTCGTACCACTTCAGCGCCGTCCGGTCCTCGTCCCGGCTGGCGAACAGGATCCCGAGGTTGAAGGCGGCGTCGACGCTGCCCGCCTCGGCCGCCTTCGAGAACCACGGCTCCGCGCCCGCCGCGTCCCCGCCCTGGAGCAGCAGGATCGCCAGCGCGTTGGCCGCCTCGCGGTGCCCGGCGTAGGCGGCGCGCCGGTACCACTGCTCGGCCTGCGCGGTGCGGTCCTGTGCGACGCACAGCAGTGCAAGGTTGTACGCCCCGTTTTGATCGCCCGCGTCCATGGCGGTCCGGTACCAGCGCTCGGCGGTCTGGGTCTCGCCGCGGGCCGCGTGCAGCGCGCCCAGCGCGTTGGCGGCGTTGCCGTCGCCGTCCTGCGCCGCCCGGTGCCACCACACGGCGGCGCTCTCCTCGTCACCGGCGTCGCGCAGCAGGAAGCCGAGCGCGCAGGCCGCACGCGCCTCCCCCTGCTTGGCGGAGGTCAGGTACCAGCGCCCGGCCTCCTTGAGCTCGCCGCGCGCCTCCAGCAGGGCGCCCAGGTGCAGGGCGGCGCGCCGGTGCCCGCGCGCGGCGGCCTGGCGGTACCACTGCTCGGCCTCGGTGGGGTCGCCCTTGCGCAGGTGCCGCGCCAGCCGGTACGCGGCTTCGCGGTGCCCCTGTTCGGCGGCAGCGCGGAACCACCGCTCGACACCCTTGTCGCCGCGGTGCTCCAGCAGGTCCGCCAGCCCGTACGCGCCCAGCGCGTGGCCGGACTCGGCCGCCTGCCGCATCCAGTACTCGGCGGCGGGCTCGTCCCCGCGCTCACGGAAGTAGCGGCCGAGGGCGTGCGCGGCGGGGGCCGATCCGGCGACGGCGGCGACCCGCCACCAGCCGGCCGCGTCCTCGGGGTATCCCCGCTGGTGGAGCAGCACGCCGAGGTTGTTCGCGGCGGCGCGGTCCCCTTCGCCCGTGGCTCCCCGCAGGTAGGGTTCCGCACCGTCGAGGTCACCACGGCGCAGCAGCAGCGCACCGAGCACGCTCATGGCTCCGGGGTCGCCCTTGTCGGCGGCCACCCGGTGCCGGGCTTCCAGCTCGGCGTCGCTCGCCGCGTCGGTCTCGGCGAACATCTCCTCCGCGCTGTGCTTGTCCAAGAAGTCCGCATCGGTCAGTGCGGTCTGCGCGTCGACGACCGGAGCCGCCCCCTCGGCCTCTGTGCCCGTTCCGGACTCCGCCCTCACAAACCGCCCTGTCTCCAGCAGAGTTGACCTGTCCCCCATAAATCCCATCGTCGCATCACCTGCTACCCGCGTACACCTGGTATGTCGCAGCCAGTGAGGTCACTACAGCGTTTTGTCGACATGCCCACAGTGAGGTAAGTCAAACACGCTCCACCCACAAGTCACCCTCCCCGGCTACCGCGTGTCCGCCCCGGACATGACGAAGGCCCGGATCCCATGGATCCGGGCCTTCATCTTCAGTAGCGGGGACAGGATTTGAACCTGCGACCTCTGGGTTATGAGCCCAGCGAGCTACCGAGCTGCTCCACCCCGCGTCGGTGAAACCACAGTATCACGACGCGGGGTGGAACCATTACCCATTGATCACTGGCCGGACGGCGTGGGCGTCGTCAGCTTCGCCTCGGCCTCGATCGCGCGCTTCAGTGCCGCCTTGATCTCGTCCTGGGCCTTGCCGAAGGCCGCCCAGTCGCCGGCCTGCCTGGCCTTCTCGGCATCCTCGATGGCCTTCTGCGCGTCGCCGAGGGCCGCCTTGACCGTGGGGTCCTGGATCGTCGGCGGCGTGACCGTGCCGTCGCCCGGCGGCTGGACCGGGGGCACCGGAACCGTCGGCGCCTCGGCCCCGAACACCACGTTCAGCGCCTTCTCCAACGTGTCCTCGAAGGCCGTCTGGTTGCCGTAGGTCACGAGGACCTTGCGCAGCAGCGGGTACTTCAGGCCGGAGCTACGGACGTAGACCGGCTCGACGTAGAGCATCCCGCCGTCGAGCGGCACCGCGAGCAGGTTGCCGTACTCGATCTCCGAGTCACCACCGCGCAACAGGCGGATGGATTCGGCGATCTTCGGTTCCGACTGGAACTTGCTCTGCACCTGACCCGGGCCGTCCGGCGGCTTGCTGGTCGGCATCTTCAGAATGCGGATCTTGCCGTAGTCCGGGGTGCCCGGATCCGCGTTGACCGCCATGAAGGCACTCAGGTTGGGCCGCTCGTTCGGCGTGAACGTCGTGGTGAGCGAGAAGACCTGGTCCTTCTCCTTCTGGCCCGGCATCTTCATCGACAGGTAGTACGGCGGAACGGCCGTACCGGCCTTGGTCGTCGGGTCGTCCGGGACCGCCCACGCCTCACTGCCGCTGAGGAAGGTCTGCGGGTCGGTGACGTGGTAGCGGGTCAGCAGCTCGCGCTGGACCTTGAAGAGGTCCTGCGGGTACCGGAGGTGCTCCATGAGCGGCTTGGCGATGTCGGCCTTGTGCTTCACCGTGCCGGGGAACGCCTTCATCCAGGTCTTCAGGACCGGGTCCTCGGTGTCCCACTGGTACAGGTCGACCGAGCCGTCGTACGCGTCGACGGTGGCCTTCACCGAGTTACGGATGTAGTTGACCTGGTTCTCCTGGGCGACCACAGCGCGCTGGCTGTTGGTCAGCGAGTCCGCGGTGCTCTGGCCCAGCGTGGTGCGCGAGGCGTACGGGTAGCCGTTGGTGGTCGTGTACGCGTCGACGATCCACTTGATCCGGCCGTCGATCACGGCCGGGTAGGGCGCGCCGTCGATGGTCAGCCACGGGGCGACGGCCTCGACGCGCTGCTTGGGCGTGCGGTTGTAGAGGATCCGCGAGCCGTCGCCGATGGCGCCCGAGTAGAGGATCTGCGGTTCGTTGAAGGTGAGCGCGTAGGCGGCCCGGTTGACGGGGTTGTCGAGGTTGACGCCGGAGTCGCCCTTGTAGCTCGTCTCCTTCTCGCCCTTGTCGTCCGAGTAGTCGAGCTCCTTCTGCGGCCCGCCGACGATCGAGTACTGCTTCGTCTGCTCGCCGTAGTAGATGCGCTGCTCGAAGTCCGTGCCGAACACACCCTTGGAGGGCAGGTCGGACTGGGTGAAGTCGGGAGCGCCCTCCTTCACCGTGGTGCCCTTGGCCGCGACCACGCCGTAACCGTGCGTGTACTTGAAGTGGTCGTTGATCCAGTTGTTCTTCGGGATGCCGCCGATGTTCAGCTCGCGCAGCCCGATGACCGTGTCCTGGCCGCTGTACCGGTCCACGGCGAGCGTGGACGGGAAGGCGTAGTAGCCCTTGACCTGCTGGAGCTGCTGGAAGGCCGGCGAGACGATGTTCGGGTCGAGGATGCGGATGCTGGCCGTGGAGTCGGCCTGCGGGCGCAGCTTGGTCCGGTCCTCCGTCTGCGGGACGCCCGGGTAGTCAGAGACCTCGGAGCCCGCGATGCCGTAGGCGTCGCGTGTGGCCTTGATGTTCTTCTGGACGTACGGGGATTCCTTGGCCTGCTCGTTCGGCTGGACCTGGAACTTCTGCACGATCGCCGGGTAGAGCCCGCCGATCAGGATCGCCGAGAGCACCATCAGGCCGAAGCCGATGACCGGCAGCTGCCAGGTGCGGCGCCACAGCGTCGCGAAGAACAGCACGGCGCAGATCGCGGCGATGGCGACGAGGATCGTCTTCGCCGGCAGGTAGGCGTTCGCGTCGACGTAGCGCAGGCCCGTCCAGTTGTCGGCGGCCTTGAAGTCGCTGGACTTCACGGCGAGCCCGTACCGGTCGAGCCAGTAGGCGATCGCCTTGAGCGAGACGAACAGGCCGAGCAGCACCGACAGGTGCCCGGTGGCGGCGGCGGTGGCCCGGGCGCCCGGGCTGGTCACGCGCAGTCCGCCGTACAGGTAGTGCACGACGGCCGCGGCGATCACCGACAGCACGACGGCGGCGAAGCCGAAGCCGAGCAGGAAGCGGTACCAGGGCAGGTCGAAGGTGTAGAAGGACACGTCCATGTGGAACTGCGGGTCCTTCGTACCGAAGGCCACCCCGTTCACGAACATGAGCCAGGTCTTCCACTGGCCGGCCGCCGAGGCGCCCGCGATCAGGCCGACGAGCACCGAGATGCCCAGCAGCAGCCACTTCTTGTAAGGGGCGATGCTCATCCGGTAACGGTCGAGGCTCTGCTGTTCCATCGACATCGCGCTGAGCGGCGGCCGCAGCCGGTGCGCCAGCCAGATGTTGAAACCGACGGCACCGGCCATCAGCAGACCGAAGACGGCGAAGAGGCCGATCTTGGTCCACAGAGTGGTGGTGAAGACGGTGGAGTACTTCACGGAGCGGAACCAGAGCCAGTCAGTCCAGAAGCCCGCGAACATGATGAAGAGCATGGCCAGGACGGCCAGCACGCCCAAGGTCATCAGGAGGGTTCGGGACCGCCGGGAGGGGCGGCCGACTCTCATCCGTGGCCCGGAAGGGCCTCCGCCGCGGTCCGGCATCTGGAAAGCCAAGGTGCGCACCTCGAAAGTCGCTGAGTCTGGTAATGAACGGGCCCCCGATCGTAGAGCCCACTCATGCAACTTACTGAGGCTTCGGTCAGTTCCCGGTAATCGATGGAAAGGAGGCAGGATGTTGCCCATGTCCAACCTTTCGCCGTCCCCCGGCACCCCCATGGCGGCCAGTCCGCTGACCCGCGCCTGCCTCGAGATCGACGAGTACGCGGCCGGCCTCGGCTGGGACAAGCCCGCGCGGCTCTTCGCCCTCGTCGACACCGCCCGGCTCAAGAAGCAGGAGCCGAGGCTGGCGAGCCAGCTCGGTGTCGACCAGGACGACGCCGGCAAGTCCTCCCTCACCCCCATCGAGCAGGACGAGGTCCCCAAGGGGACCCCGCTCGACAAGTTCCTCGGCACCATCGCCTGGCCCGACGCCGTCGTCGGCTGCGCGCTGACGGTGGAGCGGCTGATGCTGCCGCCGTCCGCGGAGGCCTCCGTACCGGAGGGACTGAACGACAAGCAGCTGTCGAAGTGGGTCGCCGGTCACCCGGAGCGGCAGGAGGTCCGCCTCACCGTGGCCGTGCTGCGCGACGGCTCGCGGGAGTCGGCCGTACGGCTGCGCGAGAAGGACTCCTCGACCGAGGTCCTCACCGGTGCGGGCCTGGTGCCCGGGCTGGCCGAGGCCCTGGCGGCGACCTTCTCGTAGGACGTCGGGCGGTCGGTACGGAGCGGTCAGGGGACGGAGCGGTCAGGGCTTGCACTTCGGCAGCCCGGCCGTGTCCCCCTTGCGGATCTTCTCCAGTGCCTTCGTGGCGTCACCGATGGTGGAGACCTTGACCAGGGTCAGCCCGTCGGGCACGTGGGAGGCGGCGGAGGCGCAGTTCTCGGCGGGCGTCAGGAAGTACTCGGCGCCGGCCTGGCGGGCGCCGATGGTCTTCATCTGGATGCCGCCGATGGGTCCGACCTTGCCCTCGTCGGTGATGGTGCCGGTGCCCGCGACGAACTTGCCGCCGGTCAGATCCTCCGGGGTCAGCTTGTCGACGATGCCGAGGGCGAACATCAGCCCGGCGCTCGGGCCGCCGACGTCGGCGAGCTTGATGTCGATCGTGAACGGGAAGGTGTGGTCGGTGCCCGCCCGGATGCCGACGATGGCGTGACCGTCGCCCTCCGCCTTGCCCGCGGTGATCGTCATCTTCGTGGTGGCGGGGTTCTCGTCGCCGGCCTTCGCCGCCTCGGCCGCCTCCTTGGCGGGAACGATGGTGAACTCCACCGGCTCGCCGGGCTTGTGCTTGGTGACGAGCTTGGCCACGTCCTCGGGCGCGGTGACGGCGGCGCCGTCCACGGACTTGATCACGTCACCGGCGTGCAGCTTGCCCTCGGAGGGGCTGGACTTGACGACGGTGGAGACGATCACCCGGGCGGTGACCGGGATGCCGAGCTGATTCAGGGCCGCCACCTTGGCGCTCTGCTGCGACTGGCTGAACTCCTCGGCGTTCTCCTGGGTGGACTCCGCCTCGGTCTTCCCGTTCGGGTAGAGGTTCTCGTGCGGGACGACGATGTTGTCGCCGGCCAGCCACCCGTAGACCGCTTCCACCAGACTCATGTCGTAGTCCGCACCCGTGACGCGGACCGTGGTCATGTTGAGGTGGCCACTGGTCGGGTACGTCTTGCGCCCCGCGATGTTGAGGACGGGCGCGCCGTGCGAGTCCCCGAGCGTGTTCACGGTCGGGCCGGGGCTCATCTCGGAGTACGGGACCTTGATGAACACCCCTGCGCAGAGCAGCGCGAACAGCACCAGGGTGGAAGCGAGCATCGTCGCGGTGCGGCGTGGCATGGATCCGACAGTACGGGACGGCCCTGACGGGCGGCCCTCGGGGCCGGTCCGTACGGGGTCCGCACGCGAAACTCTCAGCGGAATCTCACCGACGGCGGCGGACCGGAGCGGGCCGGACGCGGAGCGTCATACGGCGTCAGACGGCGTCGGAGGCGGAGTGGGCGGACGGAGCGGAATGGGCGTCGGCCTTCACTCTGGCCTGATCGGCGTTGGCCATGGCTTCGCGGAAGCGTGCGTAACCCGCGAGCTCGGATATGTCACCCTGCGTGCGGTCGCGTGCCGCCCAGCTGCCCCATATCGCCGCTCCGATCGCGGCGAACAGCGGAATCAGCAACCACGCCAAAGACGCCATGGGCCTGCCTCCCTACCCCGAAGTACGTTTCGTTGGTGGCTTCAACGCTCGTGCCCGTGGGGGGGTTACGCAAATCGAGGGCGTGTTGCGCGGCCGAACGGGTGCGAGGCTACCGCCTTCCGGGTGGCGCTCCGTGACCGGGGGTTCAACAGGCGCCGACCCACTCCTCGGTGCCGTCGCTGAACGTCTGGTGCTTCCAGATCGGGACCTCGTGCTTGAGGTCGTCGATCAGCATCCGGGCGGCCTCGAAGGCCTCGCCGCGGTGCGGGCAGGACACGGCGACGACGACGGCCAGATCACCCACGGACAGGTCACCGATACGGTGCACGGCCGCCAGGGCGCGGACCGGGAACTTGGCCACGACGCGCTCGGCCACGCGACGCATCTCGGCCTCGGCGGTCGGATGGCAGGAGTAGCCGAGCGAGTCGACGTCCGCCCCGCTGTCGTGGTTGCGCACCGTGCCGACGAAGAGCGTCGTACCGCCCGACGCGTCGTCGCCGACGGCCTGGAAGACCTCGTCGATCGACAGGGCGGTCTCGCGGATCTGGAGCAGCCGGATCGGGTCCGAGGCGGCCTGCTCACCGGGGTGGTCGAAGTGCGGTGCCATGTCTTCATCGTGCCCTAGCCGCTGACACGGCGAAATAGCAGATTCGCCCGGGCCGCGGACGACGCCTTGGGAGCCTCCTACAGGGCAGGCCCGCGGAACCCCGCGGTCCGCCCGGCCGGACGGCACCCGCGGGGCCGGGCGCCGGTCAGATCCCGCGCCGCTTGCGCGCCAGGCGGACCGCCGCGGCCGCGCCCAGCAGGGCCACCGTCGCGCCGGCGGCGCCTGCGGCCGTGGCGGCGTCCCTGCGGCCCAGCCGTCGGCCCGCGACCGTGTGCCGGCCCGAGACCTCCTGGAGGAGCTCGGCGAGCACCTCCTCGTTGGTCCAGCGCGGCCGCCAGCCCGCCGCGTGCAGCCCGCTGACGCTGACCACCCACGGGTGCATCGTGTAGGCGAGGTCCCCGGCCGGGGACGGGGTCAGGCCGATCCGGTGCAGCCGGGCCGCGGCTCCCAGGGCGACCGCGGAGGGGAGCTCCATGCGGCGGATGCCGCTCAGCTCCTCGACCTCCTCCTGCTCCAGCCACCCCTCGCAGCCGACGGCCAGCTCGCCCTCGACCTTCTCCAGGGCGGCGTACTCCAGGGCGCTGACCAGGTCGTCCACGTGGCAGAACTGCCAGGTGGGGCGGGATCCCGCGACCACGAGGAGCCGCGGGGACTCGAAGTATCGGGTCAGGGCGGTGTCGGTGCCGCCGACCAGGACGGCCGGGCGGATCACGGTGACGTTCAGGCCGGGGTGCGCGCGGGGGGCGCGGCGGCCGAGGCGTTCGATCTCCAGGAGGTCGCCGACCCCGGTCGCCTCGGCGGTGGCGCGCAGCTCGGAGTCCTCGGACAGCGGGATGTCGTTGTCCGGCAGGGCCCCGTAGACCATCGCCGAGGTGCAGAGCACGACCCGGTGCACGCCGGCCGCGGCGGCGGCCGTCAGGACGGTCTGGGTGCCGCGGACGTTGTACGCCGTACGGGCGGCCGGGTCGGTCTCCAGGTCGAGGTCGAGCGCGAGGTGGACCACGACGTCCGCGCCGCGCAGCTTCTCGGCGATCGCGGGGTCCCGTACGTCGAGGATGTGCCATTGCGCGGCCGCGCAGTCCCCGCGTCGCTCGTCGATCGCGACGACCTGCTTGACCTCCTCGGAGGCGGCCAGTCGGCTCACGAGGGCCGCGCCGACTCCCGAGGCGGCGCCGGTCACGGCGATCACCGGGTTGCGCCGGCGCATACCCTCCGGGTTTCGCGGCCGGCGAACGCCGGGGGCGCCGTCACCGTGCTCGGAGCTGTTTTCGTCGTCGGGCATCGCGCGAAACTGCGGATCTGGGGAACTCACCGGGCGTCTCCAGCGGTTGTCTTCAGTAGGGACGCGCCGTGACGCGTACCCACCAGGTGATGTCCATCCTGCCGCAGCCCAGGAGTCGGCGGAGCACCGAGCCCGGATGCGGCCGCGGTGTCTACGCTGGGTGGTGTTGTCGGACCATTGCCCGTCGGCTCCCGCCGGCGGCCCTACGAGCCGAGGAAACCCGTGAGCGACACCCCATTCGGATTCGGCCTTCCGCCGGAGGAGCCGGAGAACGGCGACGATGGCAAGAAGAAGGGCAACCAGGGCGGCCCGGGCGGCCCGGCGAATCCCTTCGGGTTCCCCGGCATGGGTCTGCCGGGCGGGGCGGGCGCTCCCGGAGCGGACAACCCGTTCGCCGCGATGTTCGGTGCGATGAACCCGAACGACCTCGGCGCCGCCTTCCAGCAGCTCGGCCAGATGCTGAGCTACGAGGGCGGTCCCGTGAACTGGGACATGGCCAAGGACATCGCCCGCCAGACCGTCGCGCAGGGCACCGCGGACGGCGTCAAGGACACGAGCGTCGGCATCGCGGAGAAGTCCGCCGTCGAGGAGGCCGTGCGCCTCGCCGACCACTGGCTGGACGGGGTGACCTCGCTGCCCTCGGGCGCCACCACGGCCGTGGCGTGGAGCCGCGCCGAGTGGGTCGAGGCGACCCTCCCGGTGTGGAAGGAGCTCGTGGACCCGGTCGCGGAGCGGGTCGGCGCGGCCATGGGCGGCGTACTGCCCGAGGAGATGCAGGCCATGGCGGGCCCGCTGCTCGGCATGATGCGCTCCATGGGCGGCGCCATGTTCGGCCAGCAGATCGGCCAGGCCGTCGGCACCCTCGCGGGCGAGGTCGTCGGTTCCACGGACATCGGCCTGCCGCTGGGCCCGGCCGGCAAGGCCGCGCTGCTGCCGCTGAACATCGAGGCCTTCGGCAAGGACCTGGGCGTGCCCTCGGACGAGGTGCGGCTCTACCTGGCCCTGCGCGAGGCCGCCCACGCCCGCCTCTTCGCCCACGTGCCGTGGCTGCGCTCGCACCTGTTCGGCGCGGTCGAGGGCTACGCCCGCGGCATCAAGGTCGACACCTCGAAGCTGGAGGACGTGGTCGGCCAGCTGGACCCGTCCAACCCGGAGCAGCTGCAGGAAGCGCTCCAGGGCGGCATGTTCCAGCCGCAGGACACCCCCGAGCAGAAGGCCGCCCTGGCCCGCCTGGAGACGGCGCTCGCGCTGGTCGAGGGCTGGGTCGACGCGGTCGTGCACGAGGCGGCCAAGCCCCGGCTGACCTCGGCGGACGCGATGCGCGAGACCATGCGTCGGCGGCGCGCCTCGGGCGGCCCGGCGGAGCAGACCTTCGCGACGCTGATCGGCCTGGAGCTGCGTCCGCGCCGGCTGCGCGACGCCTCGCGGCTGTGGGCCTCGCTCACGGACGCGCGTGGGGTGGACGGCCGTGACGGCCTCTGGGAGCACCCGGACATGCTGCCGACGGCGTCCGACCTGGACGACCCGGACGGCTTCGTGCACCGCGAGCAGCTGGACTTCTCCGAGATCGACAAGATGCTCGGCGAGGCCGCCGAGAAGCGCGACCAGGACGGCGACGAGAAGAAGTGAGCCTGCACGAAGACGCGGTCCTCGTCCTGAAGGCGTACGAGGACCAGACGGAGCTGCGCGATCTGTACCTGGAGCACCTGGCGGCCCACCCGGACGGGGTCTACAAGCCCTGCGAGGCCGGGCACGTCACGGGCAGCGCGCTGGTGATCGACCCGGTGCGGGGCCGCGTCCTGCTGACCCTGCACAAGAAGCTCGGCATGTGGCTGCAGATGGGCGGGCACTGCGAGGCCGGCGACCGGACCCTCGCCGAGGTGGCGCTGCGCGAGGCCGCCGAGGAGTCGGGCATCGCGTCGGGGCTGATGCTGCTGGAGGGCGGCCCGGTCCGCCTGGACCGGCATCCGATCCCGGCGCCGTGCAACTGGCACCTGGACGTGCAGTACGCGGCGCTGGCCCCGGCCGGCGCGGTGGCGGAGATCAGCGAGGAGTCCCTGGACCTGCGCTGGTTCCCGTACGAGGAGGTGGCGGCGGTGGCCGACACGTCCGTCGTACGACTGCTGGAGGCGACCTTGGCGCGGCTCGGCGGCTGAGCCGCACCGCGGCGCGGGCCTGAGTGCGGCGAAGGGGCGGTCCCTGCGGGGCCGCCCCTTCGCCGTGCCGGGATGCGTCAGTTCCAGGCGTTGTTCTGGTTCTGCGCGTGCGAGCCTTGCTGGCCCATGCCGAACTGCGCGGCGACGCCCTGGCCGAGCTGGGCGTTCTGCGGCGGCAGCACCTCGCTGGGCTGCACCAGCGCGACGCCGGTGCCGAGGAAGCTCAGCTCCCAGCCCTCGCCGGTGTTGCCGCGGCGCCGCCACACCCCGCTGGAGTGCGTCTGGGCCTGCATCTGGACCCGCAGCGAGGTGGACCAGGCGACGATCGCGTCCGCGTCGACATTGACGTACTTGTCGGGCGTGACGTGCATCATCAGCGGCTGCCCGGAGGTCATCAGCGCGACCTTGCCGCGGCCGGAGATGTTGAGCTGGTACTTGCCCGAGCCGGAGATCCCGTACTGGCTGTCCACCGCGATGACCTCGGTGTGCAGGGTGGAGTCCAGGGCCAGCACGTAGCTGCTGTCGACCGTGAGGCCGTCCTGGTCCACGTCCACGACGTGCACGTACTGGGCCAGGTTGGCCAGGTAGACCGTGCCCTGCCCGGAGCAGCGCATGAGGTCCAGGCCCTCGCCGGTGCGGCGGCGGGCGCCCCGCTGGCTGCTGGTCTGGTACTCGCCGTCGAAGTCGATGAGTCCCTGGTAGGCGACCATGGCGCCCTTACGGGCGAGTACGTCGTCGGAGCCGGTCAGCGAGACCCGCAGCAGCTGCGGGTTCTGGATGGCGTACCGCTCCTGGGACTGCGCCTCGGCGTGGGCGAAAAGTGCGCTCTGCATGATGTGTCCGCTCCCCCTCAGCCCCGGGCCCGGAGCCGGTCGGTGCTGTCCTCGCTGGGCTGTACGACGACGATGCCCTGGCCTGAGAAGGCCATCTGGTAGGCCTCCCCGCTGCCCCGGCCGATCATCGACGAGGCCTTGAAGCTGCGCTTGCCCTTGACCTTGAGATTCGGCGACCAGGCGACGAGCGCGTCGGGGTCGACGTACGTCTCGTCCTCGCCGCGACCGCAGTCGACCACGATCGGGGTGCCGCGGGAGGTCAGGGCGACCCACCCGGTGCCCGCGATCTGCACGTTGAACAGGCCCTGGCCGGCGAACTTGGCGAGACCCTTGACCCGCTCGACGCCCCACTGGAGGTGGGCGTCGAAGGCCAGCAGGTTGGTGCCGTTTACCGAGAGCGAGTCGTTGTTGAGGTTGATGACGACCACGTCGGCGCCGTAGTCGGCCAGGTAGAGCAGGCCGTCTCCGGTGCACTTCATCAGCGGGGCACCTTCGCCGGTGATCCACTGCGAGGCCATCTGACGGACGGCCGGCGGGTTGGGCTCGTACTGGACGAAGCCCTCGTAGGCGACCATCGAGCCGGTGCGGGCGAAGAGGTCCTGGCCGCTCTGCATGGCGACCTTGAGCATGGCCCGGCCGTGGTTCTCCATGCGGGCCGTCACGGGGGTCGGGGCGAAGCCCGCGAGTTGCTGGTTCATTGCGTTCATGTCGGGCTCCCTCAGACCTCGTACGGCTGGACGACGATGAAGTTGCCGGGAGCGCCGCGGAACTGGAGGTTCACGGTCTCCCCGCTGTGGCCGGGGTAGGCGTTGCGCCGCAGCCGGACCTGACTGGAAATGATCACCTGCGAGGCGGAGGACCACGCGACGATGGCGTTGCTGTCCGCGAAGGTGGTCGGGGTGACGGGCAGGACCACCGGGACGCCGTGCGTCTTGACGATGACCGTGCCGGTGCCCTGGAACTGCATGGTGAACAGGGCGCCGCCGGGGATGCCGTGGCCCTCGATGCGGCGCACCTCGTGCTGGAGCGACTCGTCGAAGGCGAGGACGGCCTCGGCGGAGACGCAGATCCCGTCGCCCTGCAGCTCGATGGCGTGCAGGTGGGCGCCGTTCTCCGCGAGGAAGACCTGACCGCGGCCGGTGCAGCGCATGAGCTGCATCTCCTGGCCGGTGGCGTTGCCGACGATGCGGCCGGCGAAGCCCGCGCCCTTGTAGCTGAAGTCGACCTTGCCCTGGTACAGGACCATGCTGCCCTGGCGGGCGAGGACGGCCTGGCCGCCCATCGCGAGGTCGACCCGCATGAGCTGCTGGTTCTGCGGGGTCCAGCGGGTGCCCGTGGGGGCTTCCTTGTACGGCTGGAGCGCGGCGGCGAGGCCCGCGCCGGCGGCGGGTACGCCCTGCGGGGCGTAGCCCGGCTGCTGGCCGGGGACCTGGCCGTAGCCCGGCTGCTGCCCGTAGGGGGCGGGGGCCGGGGCGGGCGGCGGGACCTGACCGGGGTACTGGCCGGGCACCTGGCCCGGCACCTGTCCGGGGACCTGGCCGTACGAGGGCTGCGGCGGCTGGCCGTACGGGGCGGGGGCCGGCGGGGCGAGCGGCGCGGCCATGGTGGGCGCGGCGTGCACCGGGGCCGGGGCCGCGGGCTGCTGGTACTGCGGCTGCGGGACGGCGCCGGGCGCGGGCACGGGCGCGCCGAAGGACGGCGCGGGGGCCGGGGCCTGCGGGGCCGAGGCCGGGGCGCCGAAGGACGGGGCCGGGGCGGCCGCCTGCGGCGGCGGGGCGAAGCCGGGCGAGGCGGCGGCCGGGGCCTGCTGCGCCGGCGGTGCCTCCTCGGCGACCTCGCCGCCGAAGTTCCGCAGCAGCGCGTCGAGGCCGCCGTCGAAGCCCTGACCGACGGCGGCGAAGCGCCACACGTCCTTCAGGTAGAAGTCGCCGAGCATCACGGCCCGCTCGGTGGTGAACTCCGCACCGGTGAACGCGTACCGGACGACCTCTTCGCCGCCGGCCACGATCCGGATGTAGCCGGGGCCGATCTGCGACATCTGTCCGGCACCGTCGATGGTGGCGGTGAAGGACAGTTTGTGGATGGATGCCGGAATGCGGTCCAGCGTCACCCGGAAGGATTCGGTGTCGCCCGACTGCGCACCGAGTTGTTGAATGGACTCTTCCGGCGACTTCGGCTGATTGAAGAAGACGAAGTAACGGTCGTCCGACAGCTGCTCGTTGGCGTCGAGGCCGAAACAGCTGATGTCGAAGGCGAGTCCTGATCCTGCGATCTGGACGCCTACGTACAGATCGGTGCCCGCCGTGAGATCACTGATCTTGGCCTTGTGGCCGCGTTGGAATTCCCTGGCCATACGTACGACCGTCCCCCATCCCGACTGTGAATGCGTGCCGCTCAGGCTAACGGCAATTGCCGACATCCGGCCAAGCCGGTACCGACCCGGTACAAAACCCTGCGTGCGGCATGCGCGACGGCCGGCGGGCCGGCGGGTGGGCCGAGGGTCGGGCCGGGGGTCGGGCCGGCGGGCTCATTCCTCGCGGGCGGCGGGGACCTTCGGCAGTCGCTCGGCGGCGACCACGCCCTCCAGGTAGCCGCGGGCCCGCTCGGTGCGCGGGTACGCCTCCAGCAGTTCCCAGAAGCGGGGTCCGTGGCCGGGTACGAGGAGGTGGGCGAGCTCGTGCAGGAGCACGTAGTCGACGACGTACTCGGGCATCCCCTGGAGCCGGTGCGAGAGCCGGATGCTGCCTTCGGCGGGGGTGCAGGAGCCCCAGCGGGTGTTCTGGTTGGTGACCCAGCGGACCGTGCGGGGGCGGGCCCGGCCCTCGAAGTACTGCTCGGACAGCTGCGCGGCCCGCTCGGTGAGCTCCGCGTCCCCGAAGGTGCGCCTGCTCTCCTGCGCGGCCAGCTTGTCGAGCATGACCCCCACCCAGCGCTGCTCCTCCGCCTCGGACATCCGGGCAGGGATGAGCACGACCGTACGGTCACCCTCGCGATAGGCGGATACGGTCCTGCGGCGGCGCGCGCTCCGGCGGACTTCGACGGCGCGCTGCGGTGGGTCGGCGGACACGCCACGACGGTACCCGGTCGTGGTGGCGGAAGTCCCGCCCGTCCGCGGTTCGAACACGAGGGATTCACAGCCGATTTCCGGAACCCTATTTCCCTTCATCTCATATGCCTAATACCTCGCACCTGTGGACAAATTCCTGCGCCGATTCCGGTGGGCGGGCACTGTGGCGGAAGAGCGGGAAACGGACGGTGCGACTGCGCACGGGATATCGAGGGGGACCGGACATGTATCCGAAGGTGAAGCCGGCGTTGGCGCGGGCATGGCGGGATCTTCAGACGGTTCAGTTCGGGGTGACACCCGCCCACGCGGTGGTGCTCGGCCCCGTGGACACGGCGACGGGCACGCTGATCGACCGGATCGACGGGACCCGGGGGATGGAGCTGCTGCGGACCGAGGCCTCGGGGATGGGGCTGCCGGACGGCCGGGCCGACGAGGTGGTCAGGACGCTGGCGGGAGCCGGTCTGCTCGACGACGCCACGGCGGGCGGGCCCCGGGCCCAGGCCCTGCGCGCGTATCCGGAGACCGTGGAACGGCTGGGGCCCGACCTCGGTTCGCTGTCCCTGGTCCGCCGGGAGCCGGGTGGGGACCTACGGGGGATCGCCGCCCGCCGGGCGATACGGGTCCGGGTGCGCGGGAGCGGCCGGGTGGGGGCGGTGATCGCCGCGGTCCTGGCGGGAGCCGGGGTGGGCCGGGTCGAGGTGCTCGACGGCGGCCGGGTGGAGCCGGCGGACATCGCGCCGGGCGGGCTGGACCCCGGGAGCGTGGGCCGGCCGCGGGCCGAGTCCGCGGGCAGGCTGGTGCGCGAGTCGGCCCCGGGGCGCACCCCGCGGGTCGGCGAGGAGCAGGGGGCGGAGCCGGGGCTGGCCCTGGTGATCGTCGCGCCTCGGGACGGGCTTCAGGCCTGGGCGCCGGATCCTGACGCCGCGGCGGACTGGGTCGCCGCGGGCATCCCGCACCTGTACGCGGGGGTGTTGGAGGGGACGGGGTTGGTGGGGCCGCTGGTGCTGCCGGGTTCGACGGCCTGCGCGGGGTGCATGGAGCGTGACCGGGTGGACCGGGACGCGGCCTGGCCCAGGATGCTGGTGCAGTGGCGCTCCGCCCACCGCCGCCGCGCGAGCGCGGCCTGCGACCTGGGCCTGTCCACGGCGGTGGCCGGACTGGCGGCGGCCCACGCGTTGGCCTTCCTCGACGGACAGTTGCCCGCTTGCACCGCCTCCCGCTGGGAGGCGGCCCTCCCCACCCTGCATTGGGAATCCGACCCGGTCCGCCCGCATCCCGAGTGCCCTTGCGGGGCGGGTGCGTCACCTGAGGAGGCACGGGCGGGGAGCGGCCGGGAGGGCCATGACAGGATGCGTTGAGGCTGTCGGGACGGCGGATCCCTTCCTGAATCCGCCGTCAGCGGCGCAGCTGTCTGGGACATGGAGGGGCGTATGTCTGATCTTCCCCGGAAGGCGGTCACCCGTACCGTCAAGCTGGCCGCGCTGCCAC
This sequence comes from Streptomyces virginiae, assembly GCF_041432505.1. GTDB lineage: Bacteria > Actinomycetota > Actinomycetes > Streptomycetales > Streptomycetaceae > Streptomyces > Streptomyces virginiae_A. The sequence continues at coordinate 5,677,852 of NZ_CP107871.1, read as the reverse complement.
TCGGCATCGCGGGCCGGGCCACGTGGGGGCTGGGCAAGCGGATCGGGGGCAAGTCCGCGGAGATCGTGGCGCGCGAACTCCAGCAGCGCACCGCCGAGCAGTTGTTCCGCACCCTCGGGGAGCTGAAGGGCGGTGCCATGAAGTTCGGGCAGGCCCTGTCGGTCTTCGAGTCGGCTCTGCCCGAGGAGGTCGCGGGACCCTACCGGGCGGCGCTGACCAAGCTGCAGGAGGCGGCCCCGCCGCTGCCCGCGGCGACGGTGCACCAGGTACTGGCGGACCGTCTGGGCGCGGACTGGCGGGACCTGTTCGAGGAGTTCGAGGACAAGCCGGCCGCGGCGGCCTCCATCGGGCAGGTGCACCGGGCGGTGTGGCACGACGGCCGGCAGGTGGCCGTCAAGGTCCAGTACCCGGGGGCCGGCGAGGCGCTGCTGTCGGACCTGAAGCAGCTGGGCCGGTTCGCGGGACTGCTGGGTCCGCTGATCCCCGGCATGGAGATCAAGCCGCTGATCAAGGAGTTGCGGGACCGGGTCGCGGAGGAGCTCGACTACGAGCTGGAGGCCGAGGCCCAACGGACGCACGCGGACGCCTTCGTGGACGACCCGGACGTGGTCGTGCCGGACGTCGTGCACCAGGGCGACCAGGTGCTGGTGACCGAGTGGATGGAAGGGACCCCGCTGTCGGAGGTGATAGCCGACGGCACCCAGGAGGAGCGGGATCGCGCCGGACAGCTGCTGGCCGGGTTCCTGTTCTCCGGTCCGGCGCGCACCGGCCTGCTGCACGCCGACCCGCACCCGGGCAACTTCCGGCTGATACCGGGGGCGGACGGCCGGACACGGCTGGGAGTCCTGGACTTCGGCACGGTCGACCGGCTGCCCGGGGGCTGGCCCAAGCCCATCGGCAGGTCGCTGCGGATGACGCTGGACGGTGACGCCGAGGGGGTCTACGGGCACCTGTGCGCCGAGGGGTTCGTGAAGGAGTCCGTCGAGCTGGAGCCCGACGCGGTGCTGGACTACCTCAAGCCGATCATCGAGCCCGCCGAGGCCGAGGAGTTCACCTTCACCCGGACCTGGCTGCGCGGCCAGGCGGCGCGGATCGCCGATCCCCGCTCCCCCGCGCACCAGTTGGGCCGGCAGATCAACCTGCCGCCCTCCTACCTGCTGATCCACCGCGTGACGTTGAGCACCATCGGGGTGCTGTGCCAGCTGGGCGCGACGGTGCGGCTGCGGGACGAACTGGACACCTGGCTGCCGGGGTTCGCCTCCGAGGGGTGACGCGCGTGACGGCGTGGGCGCGTCACCACCAGGACGAGTCGAGCCTGCCCTCGATCGCCCGGAGGTTGGCGCGCGCGCAGTCGACGCAGAAGTACTGTCTGGTCCCGTTCTCCACCGAACAGGTCCAGGTGGGTGGGATCTCGCCCGGGGCCTTGGCGCCGCAACCCGTGCAGACGACGGGCTGGGCCTCGGATCCCGACGGGCCGGGGTGGGGAGTCGGCTGGTCCACCTCCAGACGATATCCCCGTCCGGGGCGGACAGCCCCGCGCAACGCACCGGGGGGACCGGTCCGTGCGGACCGGTCCCCCCGGGGGATGCTGCTTTCAGCTCTTACTGCATGACGGCCATGGCCAGCGCGCGCCGGGCGCGCAGGGAGACGCGCTCGGCACGCCGCTGCATGCGGCGGGCGGCGACCAGGCGCACGGCGTGACGCTCGGCGTCCACCTCACGCATGCGGTCGTCCATATGGGCGCGAGCCAGGGCTTCTGGGATGAGTTGCATTTCGCGGGTCCTGTTCTGACGCGAGGTGATCGCGCCGGCGGTGATGAAGTCTGCGTGGGCGGCGCCGTGGGGCTGCTCGCTCGTGGAGTAGGAGGTCATGAGGGCCTGCTTCAAGGGGTCGTGCGTCAGGGGGCGGTCGATGGTTCCGATGGCGGTCATGCCGCGACAACCGGGTTCTTGCGCGGACGGCCACGGGGACGCTTGCGGGCGACGACGACACCCTGGACGAAGAGCTCGCCACCCCAGACACCCCAGGGCTCGCGGCGCTCGATCGCACCGGCGAGGCAGGCCTCGACCAGCGGGCAGGTGCGGCAGAGGGACTTGGCGTACTCGACGTCCGCCGGGGACTCGGCGAAGAAGACCTCGGGGTCGAAGGTGCGGCACGGGACGGGTACGCCGAGGTTCTCGATGGCGTCGTCGAGCGCGGTCAGCGCGGTGAGCGGGGTCAAGGTGTGGGCCTCCGGGACTGCGGGCGGGGAGTTCAGTTGGGTCTGCGGTACGGACGGGGCGTGCGCTTCGAGTTGCACGGTGGTTTCTTCCTCGTCTTGTTCGGCTAGTCGTTCCGGCCGGTCGGCCGGGTTCGGCTGGGTTGTGCTCTCACACCGACTGGCAAGGCCAGTCCCGAGACCCCTTCGCTCCGTCGCCCCCGGTCGGGGACAAACAGAAGGGCCGCGGATCCCGGGTGGGGTTCCGCGGCCCTGAAGGCGCCGGCCTGATCATGCGATCAGGCTGGATCACTCCAGGGTTCGAGCCCGCGGAAGGCCCACATCAGGTGGTGCTGCTGCTTCGTCTGCTTCTTCAGGGATCCGGCACCGGCTGCGGCAGCGAATCCATAGGCGCCATGCGTCTGCGCTTCTGCTGCCAGTACTGCCACCGGTGCCTGGGTCGGTCGCTCGTTGCGCTCACTGACCGGAAGGGTCGCCAGGAGGGCGGGGCGGTCGGCGGAAATCGCGGACACACCGGTACCCAGGAGGGAGACGGAACCGAGCAGGCAGGAAGCGTCGACCGAGCGATCGGTCATTTTGGTGAAGGTCATGAAGCTGGTCACTGGTCTCGCCTCCTCTCGGCGTCTCGGGGACTCGGCCCGAGGGCCTGTCCCATACGTATTCGGATAAGTACAGCACGGATCCAGGGCTTCGGAGAAGCCACCGTTTCCGTTGCTAAGAACCTATGGGTCTTCGCTGGGCATGTGCAAACTATTTTTCCGACGAGTTTCTACGCGTCGTCAGGATGCCCGGACCCGACCTCCTGACCTGCGCAGATGGCCAGGACCTCGGCTCCGTACCGGTCAAGCTTACGACCACCCACCCCGGAGATCATCGAGAGCTCCCCCGCCTCGGACGGAGCGGCCTCCGCGATCGCCATCAGCGTCTTGTCCGTGAAGACGCAGTATGCGGGCAGGCCTTGCAGCTTCGACTCGGCCGCGCGCCACTCCCGCAGCCGCTCGTAGAGACCTTCGTCCATGTCGGACGGGCAGTCCTCACACCGCATCAGCTTCAGCTCGCCGGCCTCGGTCAGGGTCTTGCGGCAGACCCGGCACAGCACCGGGCCGCGGGGCCCGCGCTTGCGCTGCCCTCGCTCGGCCGCGGAGCCCGCTCGGGCGCCCGGGGCCGCGGAGCCCGGCCGCAGGCCGTTCAGGAAGCGGCTGGGGCGCCTGGAGGCCCGGCCGCCGGGGGCGCGGGAGACCGCCCAGGACAGGCTCAGGTGCACCCGCGCCCGGGTGACGCCGACGTAGAGCAGCCGCCGCTCCTCCTCGACCTGCTCGTCGGTCTTCGCATAGGTGATCGGCATCATG